>JAJDAH010000350.1 GCA_029261965.1 Polyangiaceae bacterium | reverse complement strand
TGGCAGATGCCGGTGGCCTTGATCTCGACGAGAACCTCGCCCTGTTTGGGACCCTCGAGCTCGATGTCGGTGACCTCGAGCGGCTTCTTGGCTTCGAAAGCGACCGCTGCTTTGACCTTCATGCGGCCGAGGTTAGGGGCGGCCCCGGCCGAGGGCAACCGAGCTCGGCCGCCCGCGAGTGAGCTAGGCCGCCCGCGAGGGGCAGCAGCTCAGCGAGACTCGAGCGGCTCGTAGGCGAACTTCTGTCCGCCCACCGTGGCCTCCACCATCAGCCCGCCCTTGCCGAGAGTGAACACCGCCACCCCGCGGTCATAGCTGGCGTCCGCCGAAGCCCCGGCGGTCACGGCGATGGCGGATGCTTGGGCGCCGAGCTCGAAGTGACCGCCCTTGAAATCCTTCATCGCCTTGTCGTCTTCGAAAAAGAGGATCTCGCTGTAGGCCTGACCGCCGAACTGGAACCCCACGGTGACCTGGGACAGCCGAGTGCGACCGACGTACCGGCCCTGCTCGTAGGCTTCACCCTTGCCAAAAGCGCCACCGATGCCCGCGCCACCCTTGCCGACGTTCGGGAAGATCACGAACCCCCACGCGCTGTCGAAGAACCTGCCCATACCGGGATCGGCCGCGATGAACGCATCGACCGTCTCTCGCGCCGCCGGGGACAGAACACCTTTGACCGCCTGCCCATTCGCAGTCTCGGGTTGCCAGCCACTTCCGCCGCAAGACAGCGCGCCGAGCGCGCAAACGAAACCCAGCACGTGGAGGAGGCAAGCTCGTCGCGTCAGCATGCCAACCAGGCTATCACGGCACCCATGACGCAAGTCCAGCGCTACGCCAGCGTGAATGGCATCCAGATGCATTACGTTTCTGATGGTCCGGCGGCAGCTTCCGGTGGTCCGGCGGCCGGCTCCGAGGAACAGGCTCCGACCGTCGTGCTGCTCCACGGGTTCCCCGACTCGCGCCATTCCTTCGACTGCCAAGTCCCGGAGCTCGTGAAAAAGGGCTACCGGTGCATCACGCCAGATTTGCGCGGCTACGGAAAAACCGACAAGCCCCTCCGCGGCTACGACCTCGACACCCTCGGCCGGGACATCGCCGAGCTCATCGAGCACATCGGAGGGCCCGTCCAACTGGTCGGCCACGACTGGGGCGCGGCGATCGCCTGGAACGTGATCAGCTTCTTCCCCGAGCTCGTGTCGCGCGCCGTCGTCATCAACGGTCCGCACCCGGTCATCTTCGGCCGCGCGCTCATGACGAACCGCAAGCAGCTCCGGCGTAGCTGGTACTTCTTTTTCTTTCGGTTGCCGCGCATCCCGGAGCGCTACCTCACCAAGAACGACGGCGCCCGCATCGCCACGTTTTTTCGCGACCGCCCTTCTCCACCCGAGATCGTCGACGCCGCCCGTCGCTCGCTCATCGAGCCCGGCGCCATCGGCCCGGCCATCGAGTACTACCGGACCGCCGTGCGCGCCGGGCTGAACCCCGCCGCTTCGAAGCGCATGCAGAGCCGGTACGGACCTGTGACCACTCCGGTCACGTGCGTCTGGGGCGTGGAAGACACCTGCCTCGGCGAAGAGCTCCTCGACGGCACCGAGCGGTACGCGCGCGATCTCACCATCCACCGCGTGCCCGACGCCGGCCATTTCGTGCACCAAGAGCGCCCCGAAGAAGTGAACCGTCTGCTGCTCGCCGCGCTCGATCCTCCGGTCGCCAATCCCCCGGTCGCCGATCCCCCGGTCGCGTAGCCTGCTAACGTCCGAAGTCATGACGCTCAGCCTCGGCCAGCGGATGCGCTTTCTGAAGCAGTCCGAAATCCGCAACATGACCCTCGAGTGCACCAAAGCCGGTGGCATCAACCTGTCGCAGGGCGTGTGCGACACGCCCGTGCCCGAAGCCGTGCGCCGCGCCGCGCAAGCCGCCATCGACGAGGGATTCAACATCTACACGCGCTACGACGGCCTCGACGAGCTTCGCGAGGCGCTCGCCAAAAAGCTCCAAGAGCACAGCAAGCTCACGGTCGATCCGAAGACTCAGCTCGTGGTGACCAGCGGCGCCACCGGCGCGTTCTACGGGGCCGCCGTCGGTCTTCTCGATCCCGGCGACGAGGTCATCCTCTTCGAGCCGTACTACGGCTATCACGTCGACACTCTCAAAGCCGTCGGCGCCGTCGGAAAATACGTCACCCTTCGCCCGCCCGAATGGCAGTTCGATCGCGCCGCGCTCGATGCGGCCGCGTCCCCAAAAACCAAAGCCATCGTTGTCAACACCCCGGCAAACCCCTCCGGCAAGGTTTTTTCTCGGGGCGAGCTGAAGCTCATCGCGGATTTCGCGCGAGACCGAGACTTGTTCGTCATCACCGACGAGATCTACGAGCACTTCGTCTTCGACGGCCGCGAGCACATCGCCCCGGCGACTCTCGACGGCATGGCGGAGCGCACAATCACGATCAACGGGCTGAGCAAGACGTTTTCAATCACTGGGTGGCGCATCGGCTTCAGCGCGTCGGATCCGCGCTGGGCGAAGACGCTCGGCTACATCAACGACCTCGGGTACGTGTGCGCGCCCGCACCGCTTCAAATGGGCGTCGCCCGCGGTCTCGCTCTGCTCGATGACAATTTCTATTCCGCCCTCGAAGCCGAATACACCAACAAACGAGACAAGATCTGCGGCGCGCTCAGCCGCGCGGGCATCGAGCCGCACGTTCCCCAGGGCGCCTACTACGTCTTGGCGGACACCTCGAGAATCCCCGGCAAGACGAGCAAGGAGCGAGTCATGACTCTGCTCGAGAAGACCAAAGTCGCCGCGGTTCCGGGGGAAGCGTTCTACGAGGGCGACACCGGGGACTTTCTCGCCCGTTTCTGTTTTGCCAAGACCGAAGCCGACCTCGACGAAGCCTGCCGCCGACTCGAACGAGCCGCGTTCTAAACCCGGACCGCGTTCCAACCCTGAAGTTGGCGCGCGCCGGGCATCGCGCTAGACCGAACGAGTGACCATCGGGATCTGGCAGATCGCCATCGTACTCGTCGCCGTAGCGTTTCTCTTTGGTGGCAGGCGCCTCGCCTCTTGGGGCATGACCGCTGGTCGCTCGGTCGGCAGACTCAAGCGCGGCGTCGCCAACGCCAAAGGCGACGGCGAAGAGGGCAGTGGCAAGGACGACCTGGTCGACACCGTGGCGGAGGTCGTGCGAGTGGCCGATCAGGTGCGCAAAGTAACTCGACCTTTCAAGTAGAGAGGACTCGTCATGCATCGAATGGCATTGGGTGGAGCGTTGGCACTCGTCGTTCTTGCGCTCGGTTGCAGCGACTCGGGCTCCGACTCCGACGAAGACGGCACCGGCGGCGCGGGCACGGGCGGCGCGGGCACGGGCGGCAGCTCCGGCGCCGCGGGCTCTGGTGGTGCGGGCGCTACCGGCTCCGGCGGCTCGGGCGCTACCGGCTCCGGCGGCTCGGGCGCTACCGGTTCTGGGGGCTCCGGCGCAACCGGCCCCGACGACGTTTGCGTCCGGTGTTGCACCGGCATGGGCCTCGGCAACGAGTGCGCCGCGGTCACCTGCGCTTGCCCCCCGACGGTCCGACAGTGCCAGGGGATCCACGAATCCGATTGCGCCGGCAGCTGCAACACCTGTTGCGAAGCCGCGGGCACACCTGGTGGCCAGTGCGTCACCGGCATCGCCGGCGGCACCGACTGCGTGTGCTTCTGAGTTAGCGGACAAAAAGCCGCCGGACGTCGCGTCACCGCTGCGCAACGCCCGGCGGACCAGTCCGCTACCGCGTGATCAGGTGCCGCCTGCGCCCGCGTTACCCGCCGAGCCCGCAGCACCACCTTGCCCAGCACCCGCCGAGCCGGCACTGCCGCTGGTGCCAGCACCGCCGCTGGTGCCAGCACTGCCGCTGGTGCCAGCACTGCCGCCCGTGGCTGCGCCCGAGCTTCCGCCAGTGCCTGCGCCCGAGCTTCCGCCCGTACCACCACCAGCACTACCGCCGGTGCTCGCACCGGCACTGCCTGAAGAACCTGCCGCGCCGTCTGACGTGTCGGTGCTGTCCGAACAGCCCGCGACTCCGCCGACTGCGCACACTACCGCCACAGCGAATAAACGCTTTGCATTCATCTGTGTCGTCCTCTCGTGAAAAAGTAAGAAGGGGAAAGACCCTCGACAAACGAATTAGCACTCGTCGAACGGCGCGCAACACGAAGTGCGAGGACGAAGTCAAACAAAAAATATTCAGTGGCACCATGCACCAACGCGGGTCAAACTGAGAGACAGTCTCATCTACGGACGCACGCGCCTGTTACTATCGGCGCATGCCCGACGCGGACGACACCCACGAGCTGTTCCGGAAAAGCTGCCTCCGGTTCGCCGAAGAGAAGATCATTCCCCACGTCATCGAGTGGGAAGAAGCCGGCGAGTTTCCTCGCGAGCTCTACAACGAAGCCGCCAAAGACGGCGTGCTCGCCGCGAGCATTCCCGAAGAGTACGGCGGCGGGGGCGGCGACATGCTGCACAGCCTCGTCCGCACCGAGGGGCTGCTCCCGTGCGGCTCGACCGGCGTGGTCGCCGGCCTCGGCTCCCTCGGTATCGCGCTTCCGCCGGTGATGATTCTCGGCACGGAGGAGCAAAAGAAGCGATTCATTCCCCCGGTCTGCCGTGGAGAAAAGGTCGCCGCTCTCGCGATCACCGAACCAGGCACCGGCAGCGACGTCGCCGGCGTCACCACCCGGGCGAAAAAAGACGGCGACGACTACGTCATCTCGGGGTCGAAGCTTTTCATCACGAGCGGAGTGCGCGCCGACCAAGTCACCGTGCTCACGCGGACGAGCGAGGACAAACACTCCGGGCTCACCTTCTTCATCGTGGAAAAGGGCATGAAGGGCTATTCGGTCTCCCGCGCGCTCAAAAAGACCGGTTGGTGGGCCAGCGACACGGCCGAGCTCGCCTTCGACGAGGTGCGCGTGCCGAAGGAAAACCGCCTCGGCAACGAGGGCTCGGGTTTCGTCGCTTTGATGCAGAACTTCCAGGGCGAGCGACTCGGGCTAGCTTTCATGGGGCACGCCACCGCCGAAGTCGTGCTCGAAGACGCGATCGCCTACTCGAAGGAGCGAAGCGCTTTTGGTCGCCCGATAGCCGGGTTCCAAGTCACGCGACACAAGCTCGCCACGATGGCCACCAAGGTGCTCGCCGCCAAAACGCTGAACCACAGCGTCGCCAGGCGGGTTCTCGCAGGCGAATACCTCGTCACGGAGACCAGCATGGCCAAAAACTTCGCCGCGCAAGTCGCGCAAGAGGTTTGCTACGAGGCCGTGCAGATTTTCGGCGGCATGGGGTACTGCCGAGAGACTCGGGTCGAGCGGTTGAGCCGTGACGCACGCCTTCTTCCCATCGGCGGGGGCACGAGCGAGATCATGAACGAGATCATCGCCAAGGGGCTCGGGCTCTAACCGATCTGGAGCACGACCTTGCCGATGGTCTGGCGACTGCCGAGCACCTCGAGCGCCTTGGCCACGTCGTCTAGCGGGTAGGTGCGCCAAATGCGCGGCGCGAGCTTGCCCGCCGCTTGGAGCTCGAGCAGCGCGCGGTACGTCTGGGCGATCTTCTCGGGTTGGTGCACGGTCATCGGCCCGAGATGCAGACCCACGACGGCGATGTGCTTGAGCATGATCCGATTGACACGAACCTCGGGGATCTTGCCGCTGGCAAACCCACTGACGACGAGGCGACCGTCCCAGGCGATGCACTTGGTGCAGCCATCGAAAATGTCTCCGCCGACGTTCTCGACCACGACGTCGGCGCCGCGGCCGTCGGTCGCCTCCTTGACGCGGTCGACCCACTGCTCGGCGCGGTAGTCGACAGCCACGTCGGCGCCGATCTCCCGGACCGCGGCGATCTTCTCCGCGCCACCGGCCAGGCCGATCACCCGAGCGCCGAGCGCTTTGGCGACCTGAATCGTCGCGATGCCCACGCCACCCGCCGCCGCGGTGACGAGCACCGTCTCCCCTTCCTCGAGCCGACCGCGGTGCACGAGCGCCGCATGCGCGGTCGGGTACACGACCGGAAAAGCCGCACCCTCTTCGAAGCTCATCGTGTCGGGCATGCGGAGCGCGACCTCCGGCCGCACGTTCACTCGTTCGGCGAACCCGCCGTAGGCGAGCGTCGCCATCACGCGATCGCCGGGCTGAAACCCCTCCACCCCCGCGCCCACCTCTCGCACGACACCAGCGACCTCTCCGCCGGGGCTGAACGGAAAGTCCGGCCGGATCTGGTACTTGCCGCGAATGATGAGCGTGTCGAAGAAGTTACAACCGGCGGCGCGCACGTCGAGCGTGAGCTTTCCGGGCTCGGGCTCGGGAGCAGGGTGCTCCCCTACCCTGAGCGCATCGGGCGTCCTCCACCCCTCGACGAGAACAGCGCGCATGTCGTCGGCACGCGACTACTTCGCTGCTGCCGGCAACTTCTGCGCGGGCTTTCGCGGGTCGCGCTGCCAGGTGCACTTGCCCTTGTCTGGACACACCTGGACGTAGTGCACGCGCTCCCCGCAACCTTCCGCAGTCTTCTTGTTGGGCTTGTTCGTGTAGTGCGTGACTTTCAGCTTGCCCTTCGGGCAGTTCATGTCTTTGGACGCCGCGTCACGAACGAAATCGTTGTGCACCGTGTACACGACGCATCCTGAAAGAAATCCGGCAATGACCAGAGCTGCCCCCGCTCGCGTTCCCGTGCAATTCATGACAGCGTACGCTACGCCATGACGGTACACACGTCGAGAGCCATGAAAGCGATTGTAATCACTGAATTCGGCGACGCCGACAAGCTCGCGCTAAAGGACGTGCCGGAACCGACCTTGTCGCCCGGCCAGGTCATGGTCGACGTCAAAGCGACGGCGCTGAACCGCGCGGACCTCCTGCAGCGACGCGGGTTCTATCCTCCCCCGAAGGGCGAAAGCGACATCTTGGGCCTCGAATGCGCCGGCGTCGTCTCCGCGCTCGGCGACGGCGCGTCTTCGCTCTCGGTCGGCGACCGCGTGATGGCTCTTCTACCCGGCGGCGGCTACGCCGAGAAGGTCGCGATCGATCAGCGCATGGCCATCCCCGTACCGGACGCGCTCAGCTTCACCGACGCCGCGGCCATCCCCGAAGCCTTCTTGACCGCACGTGAGGGTCTGTTCACCCTCGGCCGGCTCGAACCCGGCGCCGCGGCCCTCGTGCACGCCGCCGGCGGAGGTGTCGGCTCCGCCGCGGTCCAGCTCGCCCACGACCACGGCGCCACCGTCATCGCCACGGCCGGCACCGCCCAGAAGCTCGAGCTCGCGAAGTCGCTCGGCGCCGACGTCGTCGTCAACTACAAGAACGAAGACTTCGTCGAGATCGCCCTCGACACCACGAAGAAGAAGGGCGTCGACGTCGTCGTCGACTTCATCGGCGGCGGGTACTGGGAAAAGCACAGCAAATGCCTCGCAACGGCGGGCCGCTGCGTCGTCATCGGCGTGATGGGTGGCACCAGCGGCGAGGTCAACTTCGGCCAGATCCTTCGCAAGCGACTGCAGATCCTCGGCTTGATCATGCGCGCCCGACCCTTGGAGGACAAAATCGCGATCACGGCGACGTTCATTCGCGAGTCGCTCCCGAAGGTCGCCAACAAGACGCTCCGACCGGTCATCGACACCGTCATGCCACTCGCGGACGCGGCCAAGGCGCACGAGCGCATGGAAGCAAACCTCAATCTCGGCAAGATCGTGCTCTCGGTCGCCGACGAGTAACGCTTTCAGCGGCGAAAGCGCCACCTCACAACTTGGCGCGGCCGAGCCTTCGCGGCATATTGTGGCCGTGAGCGCGCTCAGCGACCCCCTTTCGGGCGCTGTCTTCGGGGGTGACTACAAGATCCTCCGGAGGCTGGGCGAGGGAGGCATGGGCTCGGTCTACGTGAGCGAGCAGCAGAGCACCGGGATCCAACGTGCGCTGAAGATCATGCACCCCGAGCTCGTTCGGGAGGACAAGCTCAGGGTGCGCTTCGAGCAGGAAGCCCGCGTGAGCGCGCAAATCCCGAGCGACTACGTCGTGCAGGTCATCGCGGCGGGCATCGACAAGCCGACCGGCTCACCGTGGATTGCCATGGAGCTTCTCGAAGGTGAAGACCTCGCGCGTGCGGTCGAGCGCCAAGGCGCGC
>JAJDAH010000349.1 GCA_029261965.1 Polyangiaceae bacterium | reverse complement strand
TGCCCATGCCGCCAGCCACTGACGAGAAGATGCAGCTCGCGCTCTCATCGATGCGACCTTCCGCTGGTGTAGGCGCGCTTGCGTCTGCTGGCGCAGCAAGTCGTACGGTGCACTCTCTCCACCTTCGGCGAGCGCCTTGATGGTGTCGGACAGGGATTCCAGTGCGCGCTGCTGTGCGAGGACCACGTCGAGGCGCGCACCGTCGAGAGCAGCCTGAGCATAGGCTCGTCGAAACATGACCGAGGCATCGAAGACCGTCGCGCTCGCTGCGGCCTGCGCGTGATCACGCCGTGCTGAGGCTGCGTCCTTCAGCAAAGACCGCCTACCGCCTATCCCGAGAGGAACGGACAATCCGACGATCGTCTCGCGATCTTCGGGCCCGCTCAGACTTCGCTGGTGTTGCACGACGAGATCGGGGTTTCGCCGCACGCTCGCGGCAGCGACCTCGGCATCGCCTTGGAGACGCTGGGCTCGGGCCATTGCTGCGCTGGGGCCTGCCGTGCAGATCCTCCTCGTCGCCGACTCTTCGTGGGTCGGAGCGGCGCGCGCACCAGCGGGACCCAAGAGGAAAAGAGCGCCTAGAGCGCATGCACAACTACGCCTTGTAGTATTTATGGCTGCGCATCGTTTCTTATGCCGAAAGTGCATTTGCCTGCTCCAGCTAAACGAAAAACCCTACGAGGGTTTCAACACCGTGATGCCACGAGTCACCCGGCCACATCCACGTTCCGATCGCCGCCGCGAACGCGAAGAGTGTGATTGCAAGCACGTCGTTCGTCAGGGCGACTCGAGATTTGGTGCCCGCCGCCGTGTTCAAGAGAGCCACCACTCGCTGCTCGAGCGAACCATCGGCACCGACTCCCATCGCCATCGCGGGAGTGGGCGCGTCGATCGCCGAGTGTTCTGCTCTCGAGCGCGCCACAGCGACCAGCGCCTCGGCCACCGCCGCCGCGTCGCCGAGCTTTGCAGCCGCGTACAGGTCGCATCGGGCCTCCGCCGCGGCCCTCCAACCTTCGATGAGCTGTGGCGCCGCGCGTAGCGAGAACAGCGCTTGGCAAATTCGAAGAGCGAGAAGCGTGAGCCCGTCGCGTCGGGTGGCATGCCCAGATTCGTGGTGCACGACCGCTTCACGCTGCTCTTCGGAGAGCTCGTCCCACAGCGTGCGATCGAAAACGATGAGCGGGGCGAACGTACCGATCGTGAACGCCGTTCGGGAAGAGCACTCGACGATGCGCACGCAGATTCCGTCGACCATGTGTATGGGAGCGAGTCGAGCCGTGCTCATCCAGCGATGCGATTCGACCACTGTGCGACCGAGGGCAACGACACGGCCAGCTACGACGAGAACCCACGCGCTGACGATCCATATGGCTGGTCCGAGCAGTGGTTGCGCAAAAAATGGGTGCGTTAGGCACAAGTGAGGATGGTGCAGCGCGTGCTCGGAACAGTGGCACTGCTCGAGAACTGCCGAGGAAACCAGGGCGACGCAGCCAAGCGTCGCGACCACCGCGGGCGCTGCCAAGATGGCGGCTCGCCAGGTCGTCGATCGGCCCAAAACGGACGCACCCGTGGGAGGCCACCGTCGCACCAGCATCGTGACGGCGCCCGCGCTGAGCAGCGCGAGAGCGACGAAAATCGCCGCGAGCGCAACGAGAACCGCGACGAGGCTCACTTCGACGTCTTTCGCCGTGCCGCGATGAGCGCGGATAGACGCTCGAGTAGCACGGGATCCGTCAGCTCCGCCGAGTCGAGAAAAGCTGTCAGGACTGCCCGGTCCGGCGTACCACCCGCTGCAGTCAACTCACGCGCAGCCCGTTCCCCGATCCACTCCTCGCGCGATATTCGTGGCCAGTAGAAGAAGGCCTTCCCTCTTTTTTCGCGCAGGACCACGTTTTGTTCGTGCAGGCGGCTCAACACAGTCAGGACGGTCGTATAAGCCAGCCGGGGCCTGCGGCGCACGCGCGCCAATACATCGCGTACGGACAGGGGGGTTGGGCTTTCCCATAGGACTGAAAGCACTGCTGTTTGCAGTTCACCAAGTGCTTTTCCTGGAGCCACGTCCACGAGTGCGCATGTACTACGGGTCGTAGTTTCGTGCAAATCGAATCCCGAGCTGCCCGCACCCGAAGTCCGCGGGAAGAACACCGATTGACGATCGGTTTTTGTCCTGCTACTCGAAGCGCTTGGCGCCATCGCACGTCCTGTTCCTTGGCGACCTCGAGCTTGCGGTCATGGACCACCTCTGGGTTACGGGTTCCGGCGACGTGAGCACGGTCCACCGGGTCGTGGGCAAGCGGCGAAGGATCACGCCAAATACGGTCCAGTCCACACTCAAGCGTCTCCACGAGAAGGGTCTGCTCCGCCGCGAGAAGGTCAGCCACGCCTTTGTATATTCGCCCTCGACTCCGCGAACAGACTTTCAACTCCAGACGCTCCAGGGCGTGCTTCGCATGCTGGCATTGGGAAAGCCCGACGCCATGTTGAGGGTCTTTGTAGACCTTACCGAGCGGGCAGGTCTGGAGCATCTGGAGCGTCTAGAGCACCTGGTCGCTCGGCGCCTGAAGGAGTCCGGGCGAGGGGAGTAGTGTTCAGCCGCTCTCAGAATCATGACGGGGCGGCCGCCGAGCTCTCGTCGGTCGCACTTGACCACGCGCTATCAACTCTCGCCTCCACCGATCGGGAACTCCCCGTTCAAGCAGAAGCTGAAGACGGTCTCGTCCGACGTCCCATCGGCCGCCTCGGCGGTCATCGTGATCTCCCAAAGCCCGGGCATGAATAGGTTCACCGGGTCCAGCTCAAAACTTCCGTCTGCTGTCTGTGTGACGTTTACGGCCTTCGGAGATGAGTGGCCGTGATCGGGCATCCAAGTGCCGACCAAGAGAACAACGTCCGGTGCAGGGTCTCCCGCGCCGTTCGTCACGGCTACGGTCCATGCGTTGTCGAACTGCTCGGGCGGAGCGGGATTGGCTGCGACGAGCTCGAAAGAAAAGACACCCGCTTCTCCCTGTTGCGTGACTCCGACGGCGATGCCCTTCCCCGCGCCACTGCAAACGTTTGCCGTGCTGCCGCGGAGGCCTGTGTCGCTGGCCTGCGTTCCGCCATCATCCCCGCTGCAGGCGGCTAGACCGAGCGCGAAGATGAAAGCGGTGAGCGATTGGCGGGAACGCATGATTTCCTCCTCGATGCGGTTCACGTTAGCAACGACTGTCGATGTGCACCAGCGTTCCAAGGTGCTCGTGCTGAACGGTTGCTGCGTCAAAATACCGCGTTGACCTTGCAGTAGCTGGAACGTTCAGGCTCGTGGCTCGAGTGCACGACACCCAGTCCCGTCGCGAGCTCGCGAGACACGCGCGTCCACCATTCCGAGGAACAAAGCATGGCGAAACATCACGGGCTCGTCCTGATAACCATTCTTGGAGCCAGCGCCGCGGCGTTCGCTGCCGCGTGCGGAGACGGTGGCGGTAACGCTGATCACAGTGAGGGACATGAGGGAGAAACACCCGCGGAGTGTCAAGCGATCATCGATGCGTGCCACGCAAAGGACACCGGGGATCCGACGCCGGTGAACCAGTGCCATGGCTTCGGCCATGCGGCCGACCGAGATGAATGCATCCGAGTTGGGAACGAGCCGACATTCGACGGGACGACTTGCCCCCAGGTATGCGTGGACGCGCCGCTCCCGAGCAACTGAGCCGTCGCATACATCGTCAATCCAGCTCTTCGAGTGCGCGCAGGAGCGAACACTCGCCATCTGCTTCGCCGGCGCACTTTTCGAGCAGTAACTCCAAGCGGCGACGTTGCGCCTCAGTGGTGCGCGCGGACGTTTCGAGTGCTCGGACTCTTCGCAAGGCGATGAGGTGAGGGTCGACCGATGGCAGACCACTTTCTCGCGCTCTCAGAAGTTGCTCGATCTCTTCGAGCGAGAACCCGTGGTCGCGGGCCCGTCGAATGAACTTGATCATCCCAACCGAATCGGAGCGATAGGTGCGGTATCCGGCGGCGGTTCGGGGCGGCTCCGGGAGGAGGCCACGCCGCTCGTAGAAGCGAATCGTTTGCGCCGTCACACCTGCCCGTCTGGCGACTTCGCCGATTCGCATGGTGTCGTCGCTTCCGCTCACGCCGGTTCCTTGTCATTGCGGCGCTCGAGCCAGGCGTAGACGGAGGGCAACACCAGCAACGTCAGAAGCGTCGACGTGATCAAGCCGCCAATGACGACTGTTGCGAGCGGGCGCTGCACTTCGGCGCCCGCGCTGGTTGCCAGCGCCATGGGCACGAATCCCAGGCTTGCAACGAGCGCCGTCATCAGGACGGGACGAAGACGTGCACGTGCCGCTTGGTCAGCGGCGTCCTTTGCGGATGCCCCTGCTTGCCGTTGCTCCACGATGTATGACACGAGCACGACGCCGTTCAGTACGGCGACACCGAACAGAGCGATGAAACCGACCCCCGCCGAGATAGAAAACGGGTAGCCCCGGAGTACCAACGCCACGAGCCCGCCGGTGATGGCCATCGGGACATTGAGGTAGATGAGCGCCGCGAGCTTCGGCGACCCGAAGGTCGAGTAGAGCAAGACGAAGATGAGAAGCAGAGCGAGGGGCACCAGAACCCCGAGCCGTCGAGAGGCCGCCTCGAGGTTTTCGAACTGACCTCCCCATTCGACCGTCCATCCGGGGGGCAACTGCACCTTGGTGTCGACGGCCTGCTTGGCTTCAGCGACGAAGCCGGCGAGATCACGGCCACGCACGTTCGTCTCTACGTTGATGCGCCGACTGATTCGGTCGCGGCTGATCTGTGCGGGTCCCTCCTCGACGCTGATTGTGGCGAGTTGCGAGAGTGGGATCTGCAACTGCGCGCCGCCCTTCGCGGGCACGCCGACGCGCAAGCTGCGAATTGCATCGAGGTCTGCTCGAACCATGGCATCGAAACGAGCCTGAAGGACGAAGCGTTTCTGTCCCTCCAGAACGGTCCCTACCGGCTTACCCCCGACGGTTTCAACAACGTCGAGGACGTCGGATGCATTCATGCCGTAGCGGGCAATGGCGTCCCGATCGACGCGGATCCGAAGAAGCGGCAAGCCTTGTGTTTGCTCGGCTTTGACGTCGGCAGCCCCCGGGATCTGCTGCAGTACCGCCGCTATCTCGTCGGCTTTGTCTTTCAGAAGGAGGAGGTCATCGCCGTACAAATGAACCGCGATGTCCGAGCGCACGCCCGAGATGAGCTCGGCGACGCGAAGCTCGATGGGTTGCGAATAGCTGAAGATCGCTCCCGGAACCTCGTTCTTCATCGCCGCGTCGATGGCTTCAACGAGCTCTTCTTTGGTTTCGAACCGCCAGGTGTCCCGGGGCTCCAGTATGATGTACGTGTCGCTGATTTCGACGCCCATGGGATCGGTAGCGATTTCAGCGCGACCAGTCCGCGACACGACGGTGTCGACCTCGGGAAAATTCTTCTTCAGAACCCTCTCGGCGATCGAGCTGATCTCGTTGGACTGTTCGAGGGAGATGCTCGGCAGTCGCCAGATCTGCATGGCGACCGCACCCTCGTCCAATCGCGGAATGAACTCTGCCCCCATGAATGGCACGAGAGCCAAACTGGAACCAAAAAGAGCGATCGAAGCACCGACGGTGACCCGTGGGTGGCGTAGCACCCGAGGTAATACCGGCTCGTAGATTCGTTTCGCGACGCGAAACAGCCAGGGCTCGTGCTCGGAGACTTTGCGGAGAAATAGACTCGCTAGCACTGGCATGAGAGTCAGCGCTGCTACGAGCGAGCCGGCGAGCGCGAACACCACCGTCAGCGCCATCGGGCCGAACATCTTCCCTTCGACCCCACGCAGGCCGAGGATCGGCAAGTAGACGATCATGATGATGCCCACCGCGAACACGACGGGGCGCGCAACTTGATGCGCCGCTGCGCGGACTTTCTCGATGTGCGGCGTGTCGTGGTCGTCCCGACGCTCGTAGAGCACCCGCACGATATTCTCGACCATGACGACGGATCCATCGACGATGAGGCCGAAGTCGATCGCGCCCAGACTCATGAGATTGCCCGAAAGGCCGGCTGCGCGCATTCCGGTAAAGGCCACGAGCATCGATAGCGGAATCGCAGACGCAACGATGAGGCCGCCGCGGACGCTCCCGAGCAAGAGGAGAAGGACGAGCACCACCAGCGCGCCGCCTTCGACCAAGTTCAACGCGACGGTCCGTATCGTTCGGTCGACCAAGTCCGTGCGATCATAAAAGGTGTCGATCGTCACGCCTTTGGGGAGAGTCTTCTTGACTTGCTCGATTTTTTCGCCGACTCCCTCGACGACCACGCGTGAATTCGCGCCCATCAGCATCATGACGATGCCGACAACGGCCTCTCCGCGCCCGTCGCGCGTCACGGCACCTTGGCGGATCACGGGCGCAAATTCGACGCGCCCGACGTCACGGATGAAGATGGGCGTTCCGTCAGCGCCGTCCGTCAGGACGATGCTGGCCAGAGCGTCGAGGCTGTCGACGAGACCCTCCCCCCGTACGAGATATTGCTCGCCTTGGTGCGCGATGTAGCCGCCACCAACGTTGCGATTGTTGTGCTCCAGTGCTTCCAGCACGTCGCCGGTGGTAAGGCCGTGCGCTATCAGGCGATCTGGGTCGATGGAGACCTGGTAGGTCTTCAACTCGCCGCCGAAAGAATTGACTTCGACGATGCCAGGCACCGAGCGAAGCTGATAGTTGACGTTCCAATCGAGAATCGTGCGGAGCTCCATCGGCGTGTAGCATTCGTCGGTGTCGGCACCGCCGGGCTCGCACATGGGCTCGCCCCGCACTTCGAACTGATAAATCTCGCCCAGGCCCGAGGAGATGGGTCCCATAGCGGGTTCGCCATAGCCCTCCGGCACCTGATCTCTAGCTTCGATCAGCCGCTCGCCCACGAGCTGTCGCGCCCAGTAGATGTCTGTTCCCTCCTCGAAGACGACTGTCACCACGGAGAGACCGAACTTCGAGACGGAGCGGATTTCTTCGATCTTGGGGAGCCCGCTCATCGAGGTTTCTACCGGGAAGGTGATGAACTTCTCGACCTCTTCAGGCGCGAGCCCGGGGCTGTTGGTCAAGACCTGAACCTGAACGTTCGTGACGTCCGGTACAGCATCGATGGGCAGCTCGCGAAGCGACCTCACGCCGATGGCCACGACGAGAAGCCAACCGATCACTACGAGGAACCGGTGATCGAGGGAGAAGTCGATGATGCGATTGATCATCAAGGCTCCTAGTGGCTGTGCCCGCCGCCCATTTCGGCTTTCGCCGCCTCGGACTTGAGCAGAAAGGTTCCTTCCACCACCACGCGTTCCCCAGCGGTGATTCCACTGAGCACCTCGACGTGCTCGACGCCGCGTCGCCCAACGGTAACCTTGCGGCGCTCGAACTTGCGCTCACCCTCTTGGACGAACACGACGAACCCATCGCCGTCGCGCTGCAGCGCGCTCGACGGGACCGCGAGCACGGAGTGACCGCCGTCTGGATCGTTCGCATGCTCCGGTAGAAGGACTACGGACGCGAACATGCCAGGTCTCAGCATGCCCTTTGGATTCTCGAGCTCGACTCGCACTCGCGTGGTGCGTGTGCGCTCGTCGAGCACCGGTGAAACGTATGCGACCTCGCCCTTCCAGACTCGTTTCGGATACGCTCGCACTCGCACCGCCACGTTGGTTCCGTTTCGGATCTTTGCGATGTCGGCTTCATAGGCCCGGGCTACGACCCAAACGCGGCTGATGTCCGCGATGACGAACAGCGTCCGATCTGGCGATGCCACTTCACCAGCGGTGGCATGGCGATCGATGACCGTGCCGGCGAGCGGGCTGCGCACGATCGTGGTCGCGCCACTTCCGCCACTCGCCCCGTACACACTCGCGCGCGCCCGCGCCGAAGCGAGGGCAGCCTTGGCCCGTTTCAGGCTCCCTTCAGCCTCGACGTAGGAACGCTGCGCCCCGATTCCGGCGTCCCGCAGCTGTTTTTGGCGTTCGAAACGGTCCTTTGCCACGTCGACGCCGGCCTTGGCGCCCGCGATGGCCGCTCGGGCCTCACCGAGTTCGACGCTCTTGAGCGTCGCAAGCGCCTGATTCTTTTTTACGCGGTCACCAGGGCGCACGTTGGCCTTCACCACCTGGCTTGCAACGAGAGGGGTGATGTGTGCGATCCGGTCCGGATCCGTATGCACTTCTGCGGTGAGTCGCAGGGCATCGACGACGTTTCGATGAGTTGCCTTCTCGACCCGAATGCCCATGTGCTCGAACGCAGCCTCACTCAACTCGACAACGCCCTCCTCGTGCTCGTCGTGGCCTTCTTTCTCGCCTTCGTGGCCCGCATGCTCGCCGTGATCTTTTCCCTCCCCCTTTTCGTGGTCGTCGTGGTCTTCATGAGCTTCCCCTTCACTTTCTTCGTGCCCGGCATGCTCAGAATGCGGCTCCTCGCCCTTGGTTTCCTCGTTTCGGTCGCAGGCCATCGCCGCCGCGCACACGGCAACCGACACCATTACTCGGAGAGAAGTGATCATGGGCGACCCCCTTCAGATCGGTTTGGGCCGTCGTGCTCTTGGTGAAATCGTCGGATCTCGGTACCGACCACTGCTTCGAGCTCGGCGACGGCCGCGTAGTACGAATCGTAAGCGTCGAGCGCGTCCGCTTGGATTTGTAGAAAGCGCTCGCGGGCGACCAGTACACCGGTCATGTCGATTTCTCCGAGCTCGAAGGCCGTACGAAGCAGGTCGAGGTTCTCCTGGAACCGCGGAAGGATCTCTCTTCCATAAGCGGCGATGCGCTTGCCATGCGCCTCGACATTGACGGCCGCCTGCCGAACACGTGCCTCGAGAGACGTGCTTGCTGCAGCGGCCGAAGCATTGGCGACATCGAGATCCGCGCGCGCGCGGGCCCGAGCCGGACGATTCCGCTGCCACAACGGTAGCGGGATCGTGATTGTGGCCTTCCAGATGGATTCGGGGTCCGGGCCGAGCGGATCGGATTCGCGATCGAAAGAGACCCCGACGGACGGGGCGCCCCACTTGCTGCGGTCTTCCACGGCGACCCGGGCTTGGGCGGCGCGAACTTCGGCGCGAGTTGCGACGAGCTCCGGGTGATGAGCCTTCGCAAGATCGACGAGACCGTCCGTGGCTGGTGGCGGGCGTGGAGCGACCAGGCTGCCAGCCGGGTCGGGCGGGTTCTTCCCCCTCCAACCAACTGCGGTGGCGAGCTGTAGTCGCGTTGTTAGATAGGCCGCGTCGGCGGCCAGCTTTTTTTGGCGCGCCTGGGCAAGCTCACCTTCGGCGATGCGCACCGGAAGTGGAGAGGTTTCTCCCGCTTCGAGGCGTTGTCGCGCGACGGTCAGGACTGCTTCACTGAATTTCAGTAGCCCATCCGCCGCACCGACGCGGTCGCGCGCAACCAACGCCGAGTGGAACAAGGCATGGACCCGCTGGTGCAGCGACCACCGCGCCTGCCTGACACGAGCCTGCGTTGCGTGATGAAGTGCGTTTGCTGCGCGCCTACGCTGCCGCCGCTGGCCCGCGACTTCCACCTGTTGAGTGAGACCGATCCCGTAGTCGATGCCGTTGCCGCCCCCCGCTCGCCGAACGCCGATCGAGCCGCTGACTTCTGGATCTGAGGGTAAAACCACACGCGCGGCCTCCATCTCGGCTCTGCTTCGAGCGAGTTGGCTGCGAGCAACCTGCAAACTGGGCGCGTTGCGCTCCGCATGTGCAAGAAGTGCCTGCAGTGTCACTCGCCCGGCTAGTCGGCCCTGGCTCGTTGCCGGCATCGCCCGAGACTCGGGCTCGGCCGTCTTTGCCAAAAGGCGTGGCGGAGGCGTAAGTTCGAAGTAGTCACCTTCAATCCAATGTGACTGTTCGCTTTTTGATGCTCTTGCCGATGTCGGCGGTGGCGAGCTCGACAAACAAGCTGTGAGCCCGACACAGGCGATCACGCAGATCGCTGATGCTCTCGCGTCCATGAAATTCCTCCCGCAATCGTTCGAAGCGCTCGAACGAACGGCGTTGACCGTCGACAGGTGCCGGCGGCGCGTGCGGTGCGACTGAAGACGCGCCCTTACGGACGCGTGTCAGGCGATTGGAGGGCGGAACACGGGCCGCTGAACGCCGACAGCCCTGTGCGAGTCGACGAACGACTCGAGCTTCTCGTAGGGAAGCGCCTCGAGCTCGAAGCTGAGCGTGGACGAAATCACGGCGACAACTACGTGCCCGCAGCAGGAGCAAACGTGGATATCACCCACGCAACCGTGCTCTGGGTCCGTCGAGTGCTCGTCGTCGTGATCGGCGGCTTCTGCCGCACCATCTTGCTCCGCTGCGTGGGCTGGGTGCCCATGGCTGGCCAGATGCACCACGTTCTCCACCATTTCCGTGACGCCTGGGAGTGCGAGGACCGTCAGGACCAGGCACAGGTGAACGAAAACGCGAGCCATTGGGGAGCCCGGCCATGCTACCGCGACCGCGGCGACGCGCAACCCCCGGCGACCACGCGGTCGAGGAGATCGCCACGTTTCTAACCCGAGCTACCGTGTTTTTCTGGGACTTCAATGAGCGTAGTTGTCGGTCAGCGGCGGGAGCTCATGCCGATGCAGTCGAACCGCCGACCCGGTTCCGAGGTGTCGGGGAATTGTTGAAAGCGCCGGTCGTTCCTCGTGTCGTCGCTCCATTCGAAGGTGACACTCGTGAGGCTGGGGATGCCGACGACGCGACGATTCGGCACGAGGTCGAATACTGGCATCTCGGCTTTCAGCGTGGGATCGAGGTGCCCCGAGTCGACGAGGTCATCGAGCAGGTCGAAGCCCATCGGACGGAGGCGAACGCGCACGGTCACGCGATCGAGGAAGCAACCGACGATTCGCCCGCTCACCGGGAAGTCACGTCGCACGTGCGTCACGAAGAACGCGGGATCTGCTGGATTCGCCGAGATGGGTGCCGGTATCGTCCCCTCTTCTACCGTCGCGACGTCCCAGAACATGTGAGCCTCATCCCCGTCGGTCTTGAACGTGCGGTCACGAAGGACCCACAGGTCGGGATCTTGAAGATCAGGCAACGATTGCTCGTTGGAAAGGACCCCGCTCTCGTAGCAGACTTGGCCGTTTTGAAACCCGCGAACTTCGACGAATGCTCTTCGGTCTTGAGCGGCACCGCTCGGCCATCGATGCCCAGCGCCGACGTTGTCGAGCACCACTCGGACTGACGAACCGTCAGGGAGTTGCTCGACGCAGATGTCGACGCGAAGCGTCGTGTCGAGCTCCTGCGCAATGAGCTCGAGCTGTCGGTCACGGTTGGGCCACGGCGTGAGAGCGACATCCACACCCGGAAAGTCGTGGCTGTGGGCTCGTCGCTGAGGAACGACGAGCCCCTCGGCCTCAGCAATGGGTCGATTTTCGCCCTTCATGTGGCAGGTGCCGCAGGGAACGACCGAATCCGGATTGACATTGGTGCCAAAGACCGAGTCTCCCCACTCCCGAAAGGTCCGCTCGAGGTGCACTGCCTGCGGCGCCGGAGGAGAAGGGAGCACGATGTCGTGGCACGGGCCGCACATCGTCGCGCTCTCGATCGTGGTCGAGTCGAGAAGCGCTGAGTACACGGACTCGTGAGGCGCTCCTTCAGCAGGGTCCGTCAAGTTCCCACGCATGACGAGGTCATCGGAGAGGACGAGTGGATTGTTGTGCCTCCCGTCCACGTCAGTGACGCTGTGGCAGAAGTAGCAAGTGATGCCTTTGAGGTGCTGCGGCAGCTCGTCCAGGTTGGTTCCATCGGTCGTAGCCCCCTCTCGGACGGCCATGGGCGCGTGGCAGTTGACGCAGAAATTGCCAAGCGCGCCGCTGGTCTCTTCCTGCCCGCGCTCGTTCATCGCCAGAAAGACGGGATCGTCGGCCGCATAGGCGTGCATGCTTCCAGCCCACTCATCGTAGTGCTGTGCGTGGCATTCCTTGCAGCTCAGGGGGTCCAGAAGCTCTTCGCGATCTAGGTTCTTCTTCGACGCCGAGCCGCAGCCCACGACGATCATCATCGCGAAAATCGCAGTGTGGTTCGTCAACGCAAGGCTCCTTCTGCGATCCAGCGGCGCATCGCGCAACGCTGGCCGGTCGGGATGGGCATGCCGCCCGGCGGCATCTGCCACGGCTCCCCTACCGACTCCAGCCGCACCATGATTCTGCTGCAAGGTGGGTCGCCGGGGACGACGCGCGCGCGGCCGTTGGAGATGCCAAGCAGCTGGTCGTAAGCACTATCGGCATCGGTGAAGGCGAGCCCGCCTTGCGCGCCCGCGGGGCCATGACACGACGCACCAGCAGTCGCGCAGGTCTGAGACAGGACTCGATCGAAAATTTCATCGAAAGTAGGCGAAAAGTCACTGCGACAGTCGACGGTAGGTGGTGCGGCGAGACAAGCGGGCGGGTCGATGTCCGCCTCTGAACCGCATCCGACGTACGCCGAACTGGAGGCGAGTGTGACGACGAAGAGTTTGCGCGGCTTCATGGGACGAACGGGCTCCCGCAACTATCGAGTCGATTACGACGTGGGCTCGCGTCGCGTCAACCATCGAGTCGCCGATGGAAACCGACGGATACGAGACGAACGCGTCTCGACTACTTTACGACCGCGGCTCTTTGACCTTGCACTACGTGCAAGCCTTATTCTGGACACTCGATGAATGGACGCCCAGAAGCGCGACAGTCCCGGGGTTCGATGCAGGTCTTGAGGCCACTGGTCACTATCGGCGCTGTGCTGGGTAGCCTATGTGTTGCTGAGCCAGCCGATGCGAACGGACGTTTTCCGCAAGCTGGGCAACTCATCGTCGACCCCGGTGACCCGGACCGGCTAGTCCTTCGCGCGACGTACGGGATCGTCGTTTCACCGAATGCCGGGGCCGACTGGTTCATCGTGTGCGAAGGCGCCGTTGGCTACGGTGGCGGCGAGGACCCGGCCATGGCGGTCACCGCGGATGGGACCGTCCTCGCGGGAGTTTTCAACGGGCTGGCGGCATCTCACGATGGATGCGAGTGGAGCTTCGTCGGGGATCCTATCGCCGAGCAATTCGTGGTTGACGTATCGACCTTACGCTCGAATCCGACGACGTCGATCGCGGTCGTCTCACAGGGCGGTGCCCCCGGTGGCGGCTTCGTGAATCGGATCTTTCGCTCCACGGACAACGCAACGTCGTGGCAGCAGCTCGGCGTCGATCTCGATTCCAACTTGCTCATTTTCACCCTGGATTTCGCCGCAGCGAGTCCGGACAGTGTCTACGTCAGCGCGCGAAACGGTGACCGCGGCGTACTCGTGAAGACGGACGACGCTGGGGGAACATGGACGGAACTGGTCATCCCGGGAACGGACTCGAGCCACAACCCCTTCATCGGAGCTGTGCATCCGACGAATCCCGACATACTGTTCGTGAGAGTCGATGGTCGAAAGCCTGCATCGAACCCGAGCGAAGAGGCGGCTGACGACTTCGTGCTCGTGACGACCGACGGAGGCCGGAGCTGGCAGGAAGTGTTCCGGGGCGGAGGCAAGTTGCTTGGCTTCGCCCTTTCGCCTGACGGCTCCACGGTCATGGTGGGCCTCGGCGATCCGAAAACCGGTACCGTCGTCGACGACTCCGCGTTGGGAATCTACAGGGCCTCTACGTCTGATTATGTGTTCGAAAAGATCAGCGACGGTAGCGTCCTCTGCCTGACCTGGAGCGGCTCGACGGTCTACGCTTGTGGCTCGCAGTTCTCGCAAGGTTTCGAGCTTGGCGTGATGTCCAACGCTCAGGAGCCTTCGGTGAATCCGCTATCGGGGATCATGGAATTTACCGACCTCGAGCGCCTCCTCGAATGTCCTACTACGAGTAGTGTGGGCAGTGTGTGTCCAGACGCGTTCGAGAACACTTGCGAGCTTCTCAACACTTGTCCGGACGGCGGCACGGAAGCGGGGGCCACGCCCGTCGGAGACGCGGGTCCGGGGAGCACGGACGCGAACGCTACCGGCGCCCGGGCAAGCTCGGGCGCCGGAGGATGTGCTGTCTCGCGTAGCGGGGGGGGAGCCATGCCTGACTGGCTTCTACTGCTGCTGGCGTTGGCCTCCGCTGGCATCCGAAGGCGAGCGCAGTCGTCTTGACCGACGACGACGAAGCGGAGTTTCGCAAGAACCTTCGCCGGTCACCGACCAAACCCAGTTCGCGCTCGGCCGGATACGTGGTTGCCGGTGTCCTAGTGCTCGCTGGCGGGGTCAGTTTGGCGGCCGCTAGATCGTCGGCCGCGACGTACGGAAGCGCTGCCATCATCGCCGCGGGCTTGTTCGCTGCCGGGCGTGCGTACCGGCAGAATGCGCGATGGGGCCCGAAATGAAGGGCCGTTGACAATGTGAATACATGAGCATATCTTCATGTATCAGATGGCTTCCAAACACACCCGCCGCGATGCGCGTCCAACCCCTCGCTTGAGCGCGACTCGAGTGGCCGAGGTCGCACGTGCGTTCAAGGCGCTCTCGGATCCGACTCGTGTGCGCCTCGTTGCGGCGATTCTCGACCGGGAAAAATGCGTTCACGACCTCTGCTCCGAGCTGGAGCTCGAGCAGTCCACCGTGTCCCACCAACTCCGCATATTGCGGGACCAGGACCTCGTGCGACACAGAAAGGTTGGTCGGCACGTTTACTACGCTCTCGATGATGCGCACATCCGTGCACTCTTCGAGCTGGCGCTGACTCACGTGTCGCACGGAAAACGGGGGGCGAGGTCCTAGTGAATGCCATTGCCATGGACACGCGATGGGGCCGGATCGCCATCGGGCTGGTGAGCGCTACTCTCGTCTACAACATAGTCGAGGCAATCATCGCTTTGTGGTCCGGGGCGGTGGCCGACAGCGTTGCGCTCCTCGGCTTCGGACTCGATAGTGGGATCGAGACCGCCGCCGCCGCGGTGGTCCTTTACCGCCTCTGGGTGGAGTACCGTGGTGCCGATGGCGTGCAGGTCGCGCAGCTGGAACATCGCGTTCACCAGTTCGTCGGTGCGACGTTTCTCGTGCTCGTCATCTACGTGGTTGGGCAGGCGGGTTGGACTCTTTGGACACGCGAAGCGCCTGCCGAGAGCTTCGTCGGCATAGTTCTCGCGGTGGTCTCGCTAGTCACCATGCCCCTCGTGTCGCTGGGCAAGCTCAAGGCCGCAAAGGAGCTCGGAAGCGCAGCGCTTCGCGCCGAGGCGAAAGAAACACTGGCGTGCTCCTACCTTTCGTTCGCATTGTTGCTCGGTCTCGGTGCCAACGCCGCGATGGGCTGGTGGTGGGCAGATCCTGTTGCGGCGCTGCTGATGGTGCCGTGGCTCGTAAAGGAAGGCCGCGAGGGGCTGAGCGGCGACGACTGCGGCTGTCACGACTGAGCGGGAGCCGCGTATGCACCAGGTGTCTTCCTACCAGAAGCTGCGCAGATCAGGTTCTCGACTTGGTCTGGTCGCGCAGTTTCCGACGTCGCGCGCCGAGCACGACGCCGCCGAGCATCATCAGAATCGCGCTGGCCGACAACGCGGTGGCTTTCCCGGGCGCATGCGAGGCGCAGCCGCCACCGCCGTCCGACCCGTCGTCGTCGCCGACATCAGCTCCGCCCGTCCCGCCACTCGCAGCCGCACCGCCTCCACCAGTGCCCTGGCCGCCGGTCCCAGCGCCGGCCGCGCCCGCGTCCGGGCAGTTGCTCAGTAGCTCGCAAATGTTCTGTTCGGTGTCGGCGCACTCGACGGCCACATCGGTGCCCGCCGCACATTGTACGATCGTGTTGAGTCCGTCGTAGTCGAGCAGCCCCGTGAGCGGGCTCGGATCGTTGATGGTGAAGTTGACGCCCGTCATCTCGCCGACCTCGAACCCTTGAACGAACTGCGAGCCGCAGGCGTAAATCGTGGTCCCGGACCAGGTCAGGCAGCTGACGGGATCACTGAGAATCTTTTCGAATTGCAGCATGCCGCCGGTCGGCACCGGCGTCGTGTCGGCCTTGTATACGCCGAGCGCGTCCTGATCGACGCTCACCTCGGGGTTCTTCGGATCACCCACGCCGAGGAGAACGGTCGACCCGTCGGGAGAAAGAGCAAACCCGAGGAGGCGCGCGTCGGCGCTGAACGACTGGGTCCAAGTCTGACCACCGTCCGGCGTCACGACGAAGAAATCGTCGGCCCTCGTGGGCTTGGTATCGCCCGGAGCCGGATTGGTGTTGTCCTTTTCACCGTCCACGCGCACGTAGACGATGTTCGGATCGGTCGGATGCACGGCGCCGATGAACGCGTTGTGCTTCTGGTCCGTGCCGGGGATGTCGAAGCTCTGCCAGTTCAGCCCGCGATCGGTGGTACTGAGCAGTACGCCCTTGTCGCCATTCCTCGCCGTCAAGTAAATCGTGTTCGCGTCGGACGGTGCCGGGTCCAACGTGAACAAGATGAGGGCCGTGTCGAGGTCGGCTCCGAGCTGCTGAAAGGTTCGGCCGTTGTCGTCCGTCGCCCAGACCTGATTGATGAACCCGCCGCCGACGGCGCCGCCCGCAGAAACGATCACCATCGCCTTGCTCGGGTTCTGACGTTCGACCGAAACATCGGCGACGAACCTGGTGCCGAACTCCTCGGAAGGAAAAGCCCAGTCACACCCGTCGTGGCTGAGCGCAAGGCCCTTGAAGATTCCGGCGAAGAGGGTCCCATCGCCGCTGACGGCAATCGCGGGATCCTCGGTATCTCCATAGCCGATCGCGCCTTCGCAGGTGATGAACCAGCTCTGGCCCCGGTCGGGAGAGGTCACGATTCCGTACGTCGCCTGAAGCACGAGCCGGTTCGAATCTCCGGGCTGAACGACGAGCTGTTGAGCCCGCGGGAAGCGGCCGTTGGCCATCGCCGCCGGGGCGAGAGCCGAGGTGGCGACGACTGTAGAGAGAACAACACCACGCAATCGAGGGCAGGGCATGGCGGAATAGTAATTGGATTCGCAGGCCCAGCAATGATCGGCGCCGGGTGGATGACGGACATCGGTG
>JAJDAH010000348.1 GCA_029261965.1 Polyangiaceae bacterium | reverse complement strand
TAGAAAACCTGGCCACTTGGATCGCCGAGGACGTCGCTGACGAGCTTCCCGAAGAGTCGGCGACCCACCTCTCGACGCTTCAGGAACGAGTACGCCGTCTCGAGGGTTTTCTCGACGAGCTGCTCCAATACTCCCGGGCGGGACGCACCGACGAGAAGAGTGAGGACTTCGGCACGGCTGCCCTCCTGCAATCGGTTCACGACGTGGTGGCGCCGCCGGCGGGTTTCACCGTCGCTTTCCCCGACGACAATCTCGATCTGACAACGCCCAGACTCCCGCTCGAGCAGGTCCTGCTCAACCTCGTCTCGAACGCAATCAAGCACCACGACCGCCCCGAGGGGCGCATCGAGGTGCGCGTCATGCCGATCGGCAACCGCGTGGAGTTCCGCGTCATCGACGACGGGGCAGGCATCGCGCCCGAGTATCAGGTCCGCGTTTTCAGAATGTTTCACCGACTGAAAACCAGAAATCCCGCCGACGGCAGCGGCGTCGGTCTGGCTCTCGTGAAGAAGCTCGTCGAGAGGTACGGAGGCCACGTCGAAATCGAATCGAAAGGTCGAGGCTGTACGTTTCGATTCACCTGGCCACGTACGTGGATCGGTACCGATGGCGTCGCTTCCGTCGGACTCGACGCGTGTGGAGAATCAACATGAATGGTGAAACCATCACGGTGCTGCTCGTCGAAGACAACGATGTCGACGTCGAGGCCATACGGCGAGCTTTCAAGAAACAACGGATCGCCAATCCGATCGTGGTGGCCGAGGACGGGGTGGCGGCTTTGGAGCTTCTTCGCCGCGCCCCCGAGGATCGAGGCATCTCGAGACCCTTCTTGATCCTGCTCGACTTGAACATGCCGCGCATGAACGGGCTCGAGTTTCTCGAGGAGCTTCGAGCGGACGCCGATCTCCGGGATTCGATCGTCTTCGTGCTCACGACTTCGAAGAGCGAGCAGGACAAGGTGGATAGCTACCACCTGAACATCGCCGGATACATGGTCAAGGGCCAAGTCGGCGAAGGGTTTCTCAACCTGGTTTCGATGCTCGGCCACTACTGGCGCGTCGTCGCGTTCCCCCCGACAAAATGACTCGACAACAATCCTTGCTGGTCGTCGACGACAACGAGATCGATCGCGAGGCGGTCGTTCGGGCGCTGAAGGGGCACTACCGAGTCGCCGAAGCGGACAGCGCCGAGCATGGGCTACAGCTGTTCGAGCAAGTCCGGCCGGATTGCGTGCTGCTCGACTACCGCCTTCCGGATGCGGAGGGCATCGATGTGCTTCGAGAGCTGGTGCGAGGGGGCGGAGCGGTCGTCGTATTCACCGGCCAGGGGAACCAGAAGCTCGCCGTCGAGGCGATGAAAGAGGGCGCGCTCGACTATCTGGTGAAAGAGGCGCTCGACTCGAAGGTCTTGTTACTCGCGGTCCGGAGCGCCATCGAGCGAAGCTCGCTCCGGCGAGATCTCGCGGCGAGCGAAAGTCGTACCGAGGCGCTTCTCCGCACGATTCCGGACGCCATCGTGCGCCTCGATCGCGACGGGCAATACTTGGATCTGCTCGGCGCCGCTGACGGTTACCCGTTTCCCCGGGACCAGATCGTCGGCCGAAACGTTCGAGAACTCTTACCCCCGGAAATGGCGGAGCGGGTGCTCGCCGCAATCCACGATGCGCTCGACGGGGGCGGCACAGGGACCGCCGAAGTCGAGCTCGAAGGACCGCCCAAGCGATGGCTCGAGTCTCGCTGCTCGAGGTACGGGGAGGACGAGGTCGTCTTCATCGTGCGAAACCAAACCGAGCGACACAACCTCGAAGAGCGAATGCGCACGGCTCAGCGGATGGAAGCCGTAGGCCGGCTTGCCGGAGGCGTCGCCCACGACTTCAACAACATGCTCACCGTGATCCAGGGTTACGCCTCGCTGCTGATCGACGATCTCCACGAGAACGACCCGGCACGCGCCGACATCCAAGTCATCATCGACGCGACCAAACGCTCTTCGGGGCTCGTCAGCCAGCTGCTCACCTTCAGTCGAAAGCAGGTGCGTAGCCTCGAGATCGTGAACCTCGGCGCCGTCGTCGGCGAGCTCGAAAAGATGCTCCGACGAGTGATCGGTGAGCACGTCAGGTTGGAATCCGAGAGCTGTTCGGACCTCGGGTCGGTCGAGGCGGACGCGACGCAAGTCGAACAAGTGATCATGAACCTCGTGGTCAACGCCCGCGACGCGATGCCGCGCGGAGGAAAAATCAAGCTTCGGACCCGCAACGTCGACGTGGACGAGGCTTCCGACGCAAACAGCGTGTCGCCCGGTCGTTACGTTTCGCTCGCCGTCTCCGACACCGGCGACGGCATGGACGCGGAAACCCAGTCCCGCATCTTCGAGCCGTTTTTCAGCACCAAAAGTGAGGGTCACGGGACCGGGCTCGGGCTGTCGACCGTGTACGGAATCGTCACGCAGAGTGACGGCCACATCCAGGTGGACAGCACGGTTGGCAGGGGAACGACGTTCGAGATCCTGCTGCCGAGAACCGACGAACGACCTTCGACGGTGACCATCTTGCCGGCGCGCGTACCCGCCCAAGGCCACGAGACCATCTTGCTCGTCGAGGACGACCCGATCGTGAGCTTGGCGTGCCAGCGCACCCTCAAGAAACAAGGCTACGACGTGCTCGCGGCCACACACGCCGGCGACGCCATTCTGGCGTGCGAAACGTCGAGCAAGTCGATCGACCTCATGCTGACCGACGTCATCTTGCCGCACATCGACGGACTCGAGCTGTACGACCGTCTCGCGACGTCTCAGCCGGACATGCGCGTGGCATTCATGTCCGGCTACGCCGAGAACGACGCGATCGAGCGGCTCTCGCGCAGCGAAGCGGTCTTTCTGCAGAAGCCGTTTACGCCCTCAGCGCTCATCGAAGCGGTTCGTGAGGCGCTGAGCCATCCGCCGGCGCCGCGCACGCGCTCGAGCGCCACCCTCGGAGCCTGAGAAAGAAACACTGTGAACGGAGCCACACTTTTCGACAGCAAAGCCATCGGCGATCCCGTCGAGGCGATCCGGTTCATCAGCAACATCCTCGAGTCTTCGACCGAGTATTCGATTCTCGCCCAGGACGTCGAAGGCACGATCATTCTCTGGAACGAAGGGGCACGGCGCAACTACGGCTACGCCGCGTCGGAGGTCGTCGGCCAGGCGAAAGCAACCTTACTGCACACGCCCGAGGACGTGGCCGACGGCAAGCCGCAGCAGGCGTTCGAGCAGGCGCGCGGCGAGGGCCAATGGAGCGGCACCTTCGAGCGCGTGCGCAAAGACGGGTCGCGCTTCATGGCGAGCGTGGTCATCACGCCGCGTCTCGACGCTGCCGGGCAATTCAACGGCTATCTCCTGATCTCGAAGGACATCTCCAACGAGATCCGCCTCACCGAGGAGCTCAAGGACACGCAGTTTTACACGCGCTCGCTGATCGAGTCGAACATCGACGCGCTGATGACCACCGATCCGCTCGGTGTCATCACCGACGTCAACGAGCAGATGCAGCGCCTCACCGGCTTCTCGCGCGACGAGCTCATCGGATCTCCCTTCAAGCAGTACTTCACCGATTCCAAACGCGCGGAAGAAGGCATCAAGCTCGTGCTCCGAGAGGGAACCGTCACCAACTACGAGCTGACCGCGCGGGCCAAGAGCAACGCGGAAACGTTGGTCTCCTACAACGCTTCGATCTTCAAGGACGCTTCGGGCCGGCTACAGGGCGTGTTCGCCGCCGCTCGCGACATCACCGAGCAGAGGGCGCTCGAGGTCCAGCTCCGCGAGTCCGAACAATACAACCGCGGCTTGATCGAGGCGTCGGTGGACGGCCTGATCACGGTCGACCCGGCGGGCGCCATCTCGGACGTCAACGAACAGATGGCGCGCATGTCGGGTTACTCGCGAGAGGAGCTCATCGGAACACCTTTCGCCGAATACTTCGTGGATTCCGACCTCGCCACGGCCGGCGTGAACGAGACCTTCGAAAAGGGTGTCGTCACCAACTACGAGCTCACTCTGTCGACGCGGGACGACCGGAACTTGAGAGTTTCGTTCAATGCGTCGGTCTTCAAGGGGGCGGATGGTGACGTTCGCGGCATCTTCGCTTCCGCGCGCGACATCACCGAGCAAGCGCAGCTCCAACAACAGCTCGCGGACGAGAGAGCCTACAATCGCGGCCTCATCGAGGCTTCTCTCGACGGGCTGATCACCGTCGACCCCTTGCTCCGCATCACCGACGTCAACGCGACGATGTGCCGGATGTCGGGTTACTCGCGCGAGGAGCTGATCGGCACATCGTTCCCGGACTACTTCACCGACACCAAGCGCGCCACGAAGGGCGTTCGCACGACGCTCGATCGGGGCGCGGTGACCAACTACGAGCTCACCCTCGAGACCAAGGGTGGCGAACAGATGCTCGTGTCGTTCAACGCGGCGATATTCAAGGACGAGCACAGGAGTGTTCGCGGCATTTTTGCGTCTGCCCGCGACATCACCGAGCCGAAGAAGCTGCAGAAGCAGCTCTCGGAAGAGCAGGCCTACAACCGTGGGCTGATCGAAGCGTCGGTCGATGGGCTCGTCACGGTCGACGAGTCGATGAACGTCACCGATGTCAACGACACGATGGGCTTGATGGTGAGCCGCTCGCGCAAGCAGCTGATCGGCTCGTCGTTCCCGGAATATTTCACCGACCCGCAGCGGGCGGCCGACGGGGTTCGGTTGACATTTCGGGAGGGCGCGGTCCGCAACTACGTGCTCGAGCTTCGCGTCCCCGACGGCGAGCCCGTCCCGGTTTCGTTCAACGCCGCGATTTTCAAGGATACCGCGGGCCGCGTGCGCGGGATCTTCGCCTCCGCCCGCGACATCACCGACCAGCAGAAGCTCGAGGTCCAGCTTCAGAGCTCCCAGGCGCACACCCGTTCGTTGATCGAAGCCAACATCGACGCGCTCGCGACGACGGATCCGCTCGGGACGATCACCGACGTCAACCAGCAGATGGAGGCGCTGACGGGTCGTTCGCGGGAAGAGTTGATCGGGTCGCTCTTCAAGGAGCACTTCACCGATCCCGCGCGCGCCGAAGAGGGTCTCAAGCTCGTTCTCCGACAGGGCAAGGTGACGAACTACGAGCTGACCGCTCGCCACGAGGCGGGGCGGTCGACGGTGGTTTCCTACAACGCGACGACTTTTCGAGACGCCGCGCAGAATCTGCAAGGCGTGTTCGCGGCCGCGCGTGACATCACCGAGCAGAAGAAGCTCGAAACGCAGCTACGCGAATCCGAACAGTACAACCGCGGACTCATCGAGGCCTCCGTCGACGGGCTCATCACGGTCGACCCACGAGGGATCATCACCGACGTCAACGAAACGCTCTGCCGCATGTGCGGATACAGTCGCGCCGAGATCCTCGGTACGCCGTTCTCCGACTACTTCACCGAGCCGGAAAAGGCAGCGGCGGGTGTCCAGCAGACCCTCGACGAGGGGCTGGTCACCGAGTACGCGCTCACGCTGGTTGCGCGAGGACGCCGGCTACTGCATGTGTCCTTCAACGCGTCGGTGTTCAAGGGCTCCGACGGAGAGATCCGGGGTGTCTTCGCCTCCGCTCGAGACGTGACCGACCGCGCGCGGCTCGAGGAGCAGATGCGCGAGCAGCAGACCTACTTGCGTGGGCTGATCGAGTCCTCGGTCGACGGGCTGATCACCGTCGATCCCGACGGATTCATCACCGACGTCAACGAGCAGATGTGCCGCATGACCGAGCATGCGCGCGACGAGCTGATCGGCTCGCCGTTCAAGCGCTACTTCACCGAGCCCGAAAAAGCCGACGAAGGCGTGCGACGGACGTTCGCCGAGGGCATCGTGACGAACTACGAGCTCGTGCTCTCCACGCAACGGGGTCGCAAGGCCAACGTCTCGTTCAACGCCTCCGTATTTCGCGACGCCGCCGGCGAAATTTCGGGAATATTCGCGTCGGCCCGCGACATCCACGAGCAGAGCCGACTGCAGACTCAACTCGCAGAGGAGCAAGCCTACAACCGGTCGTTGATCGAGGCTTCGGCCGATGCTTTGTTCGCCATCGCGCCGGACGGCGTCATCACCGACGTCAACGCCGAGGCGAGTCGCCTGACGGGCTACAGCAAGCGACACTTGATCAATTCGGCGTTCGCCGAGTACTTCACCGACCTCGAGCTCGCCCGCGCCGGCGTCGAACAGACGATCGAAGAGGCCCGTGTGCTCGGCTACGAGCTCGTGCTCGTCACCCGGCACGGGCGCCGCATCATGGTGTCGTTCAACGCGGGCGTCTTCACCGATGCGGCGGGCAAACCCCAGGGCATCCTCGCTGCCGCCCGCGACATCACCGAGCAAACCCAACTCGACCAGCAGCTGCGCGACCAACAGTTCTACACTCGATCGCTAATCGAATCGAACATCGACGCGCTGATGACCACCGATCCGGTCGGGATGATCACGGACGTCAACGAGCAGATGGAGGCGCTCACGGGGCGCACGCGTGAAGAGCTCATCGGCACGCCTTTCAAGCAGTACTTCACCGATCCCGAGCATGCCGAGCGTGGAATCAAGCTCGTTCTGCAACAGGGCAAGGTGACGAACTACGAACTGACCGCGCGCGCCAAGATCGGGCTCGACACCGTCGTTTCTTACAACGCGACGACGTTCAACGACCGCGACGGCAAGCTGCAGGGCGTTTTCGCCGCCGCGCGCGACGTCACCGACCGGAAACGCTTCGAAGAGACCTTGCAGGAAAAAAACGTCGAGCTCGAGAGCGCGAGCCGCGCCAAGGATCGTTTCTTGGCGAGCATGTCGCACGAGCTCCGCACACCGCTGAACGCCATCATCGGCTTCACGGGGACGCTTCTCATGAAGTTGCCCGGCCCACTGACGACCGACCAGGGAAAGCAGCTGACCACTGTCGAGAGCAGTGCCAAGCATCTCTTGTCGCTCATCAACGACCTCCTGGACTTGGCGAAGATCGAGTCCGGCAAAGTCGAGCTGAGCTTCGAATCCGTCGACGTAGCGAGCGTTTTGGACGAAGTCTCGAGCACCCTGGCGCCGATGGCAGCGGCCAAGGGCCTGGCGTTCGAGGTCAACCAGCTCGCCGAGTCCGTCGAGCTCCTCACGGACCGCCGGTCGCTGACCCAGATCCTCTTGAACCTGGCGAACAACGCCATCAAGTTCACGGACAAGGGTGGGGTGACCATCGACCTCGCCGAGCGCAGTGAAAACGGCTGCGGGGTACTCGAGCTCTCGGTGACGGACACTGGCATCGGCATTCGTCCGGGCGGGCAGCAACGACTCTTCACCGCCTTCGAGCAGGTGGGGCAACAAGGTCAACCGCGCAAGGAGGGCACGGGCCTGGGTCTGCACTTGAGTCAGAAGCTCGCCGGGTTGCTCGGTGGCGTGATCGAGTTCGAGAGCGAGCCGGAGAAGGGCAGTCGGTTTTGGATCGCGTTGCCGCGAGGCAACGTCCGGGAGGCGCGCCTTGCCTGACGAGCTAGCCACGTCGAGCCCCAGCGAGCGTGAACATCCGCCCCGAGTCCTCGTCATCGAAGACAACGAGGCGAACCTCGAGCTGATGCGCTATCTGCTCGATGCACACGGCTACGACGTCGTCACCGCAACCGACGGCGCCGCGGGCCTCGAGCTCGCCCGGACCGAAGGGGAGCGGATCTCCCTGATCCTCTGCGACGTCCAGCTACCAGGGATGGACGGGTTCGAGCTCGCGCGACTGCTCAAGGCGGGTTCCGAGCCTCGTCCCCCCATACTGGCGGTCAGCGCGCTCGCGATGGTCGGGGATCGGGACGCGATTCTGTCGGCGGGGTTCGACGGCTACATCGCCAAGCCGCTCGATCCCCGCTCGTTCGTCGCTCGCATCGAAGCCTACCTTCCCGTCCATCGGCGTTCGGGCAAAACACCGGGGGGCGCCCAGCGCGAGGAGAAAAGTCTCGCAGTGCGCCGGCTCGATCGCCACCTCACCGTGCTCGTCGTCGACGACGTGGGGGCAAACGCGGAGGTTCTGCGCAGCACTCTCGAGCCCTCGGGCTATGCCGTGGTCAGCGCCGACAGCGGCGAGAGAGCGATCGAGCTGCTTCAGGATTTTCTCCCCGATCTGATCCTCTCCGACTTGCACATGAAAGGGGAGCAAGACTTCGACCTGATCCGCCGCGTCAAAGCGGACGCGCGGCTAGCGGCGGTGCCGTTCGTGATCATTTCGTCGACGAGCAAGAAGCAGGCACTCGCGGAAGAGGGACGGCGACTCGGCGCGATGCGTTTTTTGTTTCGGCCCATCGATCCGTCGGCGTTGCTGAGCGAGGTCGAGCAGTGTTTTCAGGACGCGGGGGGCAATCGATGAAAACATCGGTGTTGCTCGTCGACGACCGCGAGGCGAACTTGGACGTGCTCGAGGCGATGTTGCAGGGCCTCGAGCTCGAAACTGTGCGCGTCGCGTCGGGCGCGGAGGCGCTCATAGCGGCCGCGGAACGTGAGCCGGCGGTGGTACTGCTCGACGTGCAGATGCCCGGCATGGATGGGTTCGAGACGGCCAAGGGTCTGCGTCGCATCGAAGGTTGCGCCCACGTACCCGTCATCTTCGTCACGGCTGCCGGTCTGGCCGACGAACGTTATGGCTACGAGCTGGGGGCCGTCGACTATCTGGTCAAGCCCGTCGACATCCATGCTCTCAGGAGCAAGATCGCGGTTTTTGTTTCCCTTTTCGAGCAGCGCCAGCAAGTCGTTCAGCAGGCGCTCGAGCTAGCTCGGGCGAGTCGCTTAAAATCGGAATTCCTCGCCAACATGTCGCACGAGCTGCGCACGCCGCTCAACGCCATCATCGGATTCGCGCAGCTGATGCACTCGGGCAAGGTCGGCGCCGTATCGGAGTCCCACCACGAATATCTCGGTGACATCTTGACCAGCTCGCGCCACCTCGCGCAGCTCATCAACGACGTGCTCGATCTCGCCAGAGTGGAAAGCGGCAAGCTGGAGTTTCGCCCAGAGTCAGTCGATCTCGCAGCGCTCATCGACGAAACGTTGGAGGTGCTGCGGGTTTCAGCGTCCGAGAAGGGACTCACCGTGGAGGTCGAGATCCCGAAAGATCTGGGCCAGGTGCAAGCGGATCCCACTCGCCTGAAGCAGATCCTCTACAACTACCTGTCCAACGCCCTCAAGTTCACGTCTCGCGGGGGGCATGTCGCCGTCCGCGTGCTGCCCGACGGTAGCGAGAGTTTTCGCGTCGAGGTGAAAGACGACGGCATCGGCATCGCGGCGGACGACCAAAAGCGGCTGTTCCAGGAGTTCCAGCAGCTCGACGCCGGAGCGGCGAAGAAGTACCAGGGCACGGGGCTCGGTCTTGCGCTGACTCGCCGGATCGCCGAAGCGCAAGGAGGGCGGGTCGGCGTCGAGAGCGCCACGGGACAGGGCAGCACCTTCTGGGCAGTGCTGCCCAGATTCGCCGCACCCGGCGACATCGGCGCCGGGCCGTCATCGCGCCCGGGTTCGAACGTGCGGCCAATCCTCGTGGTCGAAGACGACCCGCACGACCGCGCCCTCATCCTCCGCGCCGTGGAGGGGGCTGGCTACTCGGTCATGGCGGCTGCCAATGCCCGGTCCGCGGTCGCGCTGGCCCAGAAGAATCAATTCGCCGCGGTCATGCTCGACCTTCTGTTGCCGGACGCGAGCGGATGGGACGTGCTCGACGCCATCCGGGCGACTTCGGGAAACGCCAATGTTCCCGTGGTGGTCGTCAGCGGGGCCAAGGATGGCAGCATCGGCCGGGCGTACAGGATTGACGATTTTCTGGTCAAGCCGGTCGAGCGGACGGATCTTCTGTCATCGCTCGAGCGAGTGGGGATCCACCCGCCGAGCGGTCAATCGATCCTCGTCGTGGACGACGACGAGGCCATGCTCCGCTTGATGTCCGCAACGGTGTCGGGGATCGGCTGCCGCCCGATCTGCGCGCCGAACGTAGAGCAAGGGCTCGAGTCGCTCGCAGAAGATCCCCCCTCGGCCATCATCCTCGATTTAGTCATGCCCGGTGCGAACGGTTTCGATTTCCTCGAGCGCCTCCGCTCGCTGCCGCACGGTTGTGACGTTCCGGTCATCGTTTGGACGTCGAAGGATCTCAGCCCGGACGAGCAAGCGCTCCTGCGTTCTTCGGCGAGTTCGGTCGTGCGCAAGGAGGACGATGCCACGGGACGCCTGCTCGAAGAGCTCGCGCAGGTGATCGACAATCCGACCAGGTCGGCGTGCTTCGAGGAGCCCGCCGGTGGCCAGTGAGCGCATCCTCGTGGTCGACGACTGCGCCGCGAACCTGAAGCTGGCTCGCGTGCTCTTGCAACTCGAAGGCTACGACGTCCGGACGGCGGCCGACGCCGAGGAGGCCCTCGAAGTCCTCGATGGTTTCGAGCCCCGACTCGTTCTCATGGACCTCCAACTGCCGGGCATCGACGGGCTGACGCTGACACGCCGGCTCAAGGCCGATGAACGATTCCGCGACGTGCCCATCCTGGCCGTCACCGCCTACGCCATGAAGGGCGACGAAGAAGTGGCTCGAGCTGCCGGCTGCAACGGCTACGTGACCAAACCCGTCGACGCACTGACGCTACCGGGCGTCATCCGTGCGCTCTTGGACCAGCCTCACTCATGAGCACGCCCCGCATCCTGGTCGTGGAGGACAACCCGATCGCGCGCAAGATGGTCGGCGTGACGCTCCGGGCGGAGGGGTGGAAAGTGCTCGAGGCCGAAGACGCGAGCCAGGCGCTGAGTCTGGCGCGCGAAGAGGTCGTCGATGTCGCTCTCGTGGATCTTCTTCTGCCCGATGCGGACGGAGTCGACGTGGCTCGCCGGCTTCGCGCCCTCCCCGGGGGGGCGGAGCTGCCCATTCTCGCGGTCTCGGGCTTCGTCAGCCGGTTCGAGCAGGGTGACGCCGTCAACGCCGTCTTCACGGGCTCTCTCATCAAGCCCGTCGAGCCCGAGCAGCTCATCGCTGCCATTCGTCCGTTCCTTGCTCTCGCGCCATTGGCGACCATTCCACCACGAGGCTCCGGCAAGGTGCTGGTCGTCGACGACGATGCGGTCGATCTCAAGCTCGGACGAATCCAGCTCGGGCTGCAAGGCTACGGTGTCGTCACTTGCCTCGGGAGCGCGACCGCCGTCGAAGAGGCGCGTCGCCATCGGCCGGTCGCGGTCGTGAGCGACGTACTCATGCCCGATCTCGACGGGTTTCAGCTGTGCGCCGCCCTGCGCAAGTGCCCCGATCTTTCCGACGTCCCGGTGATCTTGCATTCGTCGTTTTACGCCGAGCCTGACGACGAGAAGCTGGCCCGGAGGGTCGGGGCGAGTGCTCTGGTCACCAAGTCCCCGGACTTCTCGAGCGTGTCCGCGGCCCTACGCGAGGCGCTCGGAGCGCCGTTGCCACTTCCAGCGCCCGGGCCCTCCGAAGTGGCGAGCGAGCACACGCGAAGGCTGCTCCGCCAACTCGAACGACAAGCCGCGGCGAATCGTGGATTGGAGCGCCAGGTGGCGACCCAGTCGGCTCAGCTCGTGCTCCTGGGTGGGATGGCGGATGCTCTGGTGCGCGGCAACGAAACCGAGCGCGTGCTCGTCGAGGTGTTCAACGCTTGTTTGGACGCGGCCGGGATTTCTCACGGGGCGATGTACCTTCGCGACGACGCCAACGCCATCCGACTGTTGTGCTCGATCGGCTACGAGGGGACCGACGACTCCGAGGTCCACGGTTTCTTCGGTCGGGCGGACCTCCTCGAGGAGGCGATCGAGCAGGGGAGTCAGACCACTTTCGTCGGCGAACCGTGGAAAGAGCTGCTCCTGCGTGCGGGAGTCGCCTCCGCCCAGGTGGTGCCGCTCTCGGCCGGCGGTGATGCGCTCGGGGCCCTCTTCGTCGGCGCTCGCTCGGTCGATGCGAACGCGGCGACATTCCTTCGACTCGTCGGCGTGCAGATGAGCCAGACCATCGCCGTGACGCGCGCGTTCCTGCGCGTGACCCAGTCCGAACGCCGGTATCGAGCGCTCGTGGACAATGCGAGCTCTGCCATCATTTCGATGGACGACCAAGGTGTGATTCGTGAGATCAACGGTCAAGGCCGGGCCATCGTCGGGTTGGCGGAGAATCAGATGTCGGGCCGACACTTTTCCGAGTTCATCACGCCGGGAGACCGGGACCGGGCGTTCGAGCACTTTCGCCAGATCGTCGAAACCGGCGCTGCAGCTCTCATCGAGCTCGGCGTCGAAAGGGCCGACGGAACCACTCGCCGCGTCGAGGCGACTGGAACGCGCGTCGACATCGGTACGGAGAAGGTGTGTTTGATCATCGCCGCCGACGTCACCGAGCGTCGACTGCTCGAGGACGAGCTGCGGCAAGCTCAGAAGATGGAAGCCATCGGCCGCCTCGCCGGCGGCGTGGCCCACGACTTCAACAACGTGCTCACGGCCATCACGAGCTTTGCCACCTTCGCCCAGGAAGACATGGTGGAAGACGACCCTCGGCGAAGGGACATCGACGAGGTCTTGCGTGCGGCTCGACGCGCCGTGGGTCTGACGCAACAGCTGCTGGCGTTTTCGCGCAAGCAGCCCATTCAGCCTCGCGTCGTCGACTTGAATCGCCTCCTTCCCGACGCGAGCAAGATGCTGCGGCGAACGATCGGTGAGGACATCGAGCTCGTCACCGTCCTGGCCGACGACCCCTGGCCGGTCTTCATCGATCCGGGACAGTTCGAGCAGGTCGTCATGAACCTCGCCGTCAACGCCCGCGACGCCATGCCGCGGGGCGGACGGCTCGTGTTCGAGACCGCGAACGTTGCCGGCGAACAGTCGAAACGCGGCGATCACGTCGTGCTGCGTGTGTCGGACGACGGCGTCGGCATGTCTCGAGAGGTCCAAGCGCATCTCTTCCAACCGTTTTTCACCACCAAGGCGCCAGGCGAAGGGACCGGCCTCGGCCTGTCCACCGTCTACGGTCTCGTCAAGCAAGCGGGCGGCGACGTCCAGGTCGAAAGCGCGCCGGGCGAGGGAACGTGTTTCGAAATCTGGCTTCCGCGCGCCAACGAGTCACGCGAGCGAGAAGGCTCCGTCGCGCCGAGCAGCGACGCGCTCGGCGGCGCCGAGACCGTGCTCGTGGTCGAAGACGATTCGCTCGTGCGCGCCGCCGCCGTGCGGATCCTCGAGAAGCGCGGGTATCGAGTCATCCAGGCCAGCGACGGCGCCGAGGCATTGAACCAGTTCCGACGCCACGAAGCTGACATCGATCTCCTGATCACCGACGTGGTGATGCCCAAAGGAGGAGGGCCGGAAATTGCAGAAACGCTCCGCGCCGCCAGCCCCGGCCTCAAAGTATTGTTCATGACCGGGTACACAGAAAATGCCGCCGCGCTCGGAGAAATCCGAGCATCCGAGACGGCCGTGTTGCACAAGCCGTTCACCGCGTTCGGTCTGTTGTCCAAGGTGCGCCAGTTGCTCGACGATCCCGAGTGCGATGTCGCCGCCGCCGGCGCCGCCATTGGCGCTCGATGAGCTTGGCTGTTCAGTCGACCAACTGCGACGTGAGTGCCTCACCTCCGCGAGACGCGGCGATGGCCTTTTCCACGAGCCTCGTGAGGTCTCCGGTGTTGAACGGCTTGTTGATTCGGATGAGCTCGGGATGCTCCCGGAGGTAGCGCGTGTTTCGCTCCGTGAACACGCCACCGGAAATGAACATGAGCCGCTTGCCGAGCTCGGGCAGGTGCTGCTCGAGCCAGGCGTGAATGTCGACGCCGGACATTTCCGGCATGGTCAGGTCGCACAGCACGAGGTCGAACGCGGTGTCAGTCTGGAGGAGCTCCATCAGCTCTCTGCCTGAAGAGACGGCGACGACTTCGTGAGCCCGCAGCATCCTCGGGATGGCCGAGCGCAGGAACGCTTCGTCGTCGACCAGGAGGATTCGGCCGCCTTTCACCGGCTGCGCCGGTTGCACGGCTCGCGGAGCACGCGCAGAAAGCGACGCTGCCGCCTTGCCGCGAGGGACACGAACCGTGAAACGCGTGCCTTTGCCGACCTCGCTGTCGACTCGAATGTCAGCGTTCATGTCCAAAAGGATTCCACGCGAGATGGCTAGCCCGAGGCCGGTGCCGCGCTCCCCAGACTTGGTGGTAAAAAACGGCTCGAAGATCTTGTGCTGATCTTCCTGGGGGATCCCGCAGCCAGTGTCGGAGACGTCCGCAAACACGGTCTCTTCGTCGGACCAGGTGCGTATCGTGATGCGATTGGAATCCGCCGCCCCCTCTTCGATCGAGTGAGCAGCGTTGACGAGCAAGTTCAAGAAGATCTGAGAGAGCTTTCCGTCAGACGCCCAGACCGGCGGCACGCTTTGCAGGTTCTTGACTACGGTCGCCCGGAACTTCGTTTCAGACGCGGAGATGCTGACGGCGTGCTCGATGGCCTCGTTCAGATCGACCATCGAAGGCTCTTCCTCGACTCGTGAAAGATGACCGAGCCCCTGCGCAATCACTTTGATTCGAGCCGCGCCGTCGGCCGCGTGCGCGCAGCGCTCCAACAGCCCCGCGAGCACCGCCGGCTCGACGATCGTCTCTAGACGCGAGAGCTCCGCGGCCACCTCCTCGAGGTTGCCGATGACGTAAGTCAGCGGATTGTTGATTTCATGTGCGACTCCAGCGGCAAGAACGCCCATGGCCACCATCCGGTCCGCCTGCGCCAGGTTGAGCTGGAGCGTCCGGGTCTCGGTGATGTCGTTGATCGTGGCACGAAAACTGGGCTCGTCCTCGTCGGCCAACGTCGCCTCGAGGCGGACCCACGACTCGGCGCCACCGTCCGACTCGATTCGCAGCTCGCACACTGCGGGCACTGGCCCGGCGCCCAGCTTCTTGTGCCAGTGGTAGTAAACTTGCTGGTCGTCCGACGCAATGAACCGAGTGAGCGGCTGACCAATCAAGCTCGCTCGAGCCACCCCGAGCATCGACGCGGCTCGTAGATTCGACTCGGTGATCAGCCCAATGACGCTGACGGTCAGGTAGCCGACCGGGGCGAGATCGTAGAGATCGAAGTACCGAGATCGAGAAGCCTCCAAGGCGAGTTGGGCGCGGCGCAGCTCCTCGTTCTGCATCTCGAGCTGGATTTGATGAACGCGCAGGTCGTGGATCAGCCCCCGTACTTGCTCGGGCGAGAGCGACTCCGAGTCGCCGCTCGCCGTCTCCCGGGCACGGGCTTCCGCCCGCGATCGAAGACTCAGCTCCTCTCGAACCCCGTCTTCTGATTTGCGCGACTCCCTGTCCGACATCCCCCGAGTATCCTTTCCGCGGTTGCCGAGCGAAAACGCTCGGCAGCTCGTCATGCATCGCCCAGCCGGCTCGATGGGTCCGGGGGCGTCACGTCCTCGATGGCCAGAAGCACGAGCTCGCCGTCTTTGTCTCGAGGGCGAACGAGTCGAGCGTTGAGCATGAGCATGCGCCTTCCAATCGACTCGAACTCGTGGCTCACTTCGAAGTCATCGAACGAATTCTGTTTGGGAACGATCTCTTCGAGCAGGCGCCTCAACTCGGGGATGTCCCACTGCCGGTTACCCAGCTCGAACACCAAATGGCCTTCGGTCTCGGCTTTCGAGACCGCGAAGACCCGGCAAAACGATCCATTCGCACGAACGACGCGCAGGTCGGCGTCGAGTACGAGCATCGGCTCGCGGACCGTGTCGATGATGGTGTCGGCGAGGGTAAGAGCTCGCTCTGTGGCAAGCTCCGCGCGCTTTTGACGGGTGATGTCGACGAAGGTTATGACCGCGCCCTCGATCACGTTTTCGAGCGTGCGGTAGGGCCTCAAGCGCATCAGTTGCCAATTACCGGCTTTCGTCTCCACTTCCCTTTCGATCGGTGCCAAGTTTTCGAGCACCGTCTGAAGGTCTTCGACCAGCTGGTCGTACCCGACGAGGTTCGACACGGTATGCGCCAGCGGCCGCCCCACATCGGATTGAATGAGATTCATGACCTGGGTGGTCGCGGGTGTGAAACGAGTAATGCAAAGCTGATGGTCCACGAACAAGGTCCCCACGCCCGTGCCGGCGAGTAGGTTGTTCATGTCGTTGTTCGACCGCGAGAGCTCGGTGACCTTGTTTTGTAGCTCGGTGTTGACGGTCGTCAGCTCTTCGTTCACGGACTGGAGTTCTTCCTTCGACGTTTCGAGCTCTTCGTTCGTGGACTGAAGCTCCTCGTTGACCGACTGCATTTCCTCGTTGGTCGACTTGAGCTCCTCGTTCGAGGTTTCCATCTCCTCGATGGTCGTCTGCAGATACTCCTCCTTCACGCGCAGCTCTTGCTCGAAGGTGGCGAGCCGCGCGTCGATGTCTGCGGAGGGCGGCTCTGCATCCGTGTCCGCGTCGTCCGCGTCGCCCGTGTCGCGGCTTTCGGTCGGGGGGCGTTCTTCGAAAATGATCAGGAATAGATCGGTCATCGCCGCGCCATCCGCCTTCTGCACGGCGCGCCCCAGCGTCAGGTCGACGAAGATGTGGTCGCCGTTGGTCCGAACCCGCAAGCCGGTGTACTGAACGGATTCTTCGCGCCCGACCACGCGATGCAGACCGGTGGACAGCTCGCGGCGCAAGCCGTCGCGCGCCATCGTAAGAACGTTCATCTTGGCGTCGCCAGGTGCTGGCTCGAGGAAGCTCCCGGTGCGTCCGTGGATGTGCAAGATCTCGCCCCGTCGATTCACGAGAACGGCGGCTTGCGCGTAGTGGTCGAGCAGGCTCTGCTCGGTAACTCGCGCGAGACTGATGGTGTCTTCAGTCGGGAGTCCCTGGCGACGCACTGCAGGCGGCGCGGCGGCGCGTGTCGAGCCGGAAACGATGCTGCGAAACGACGGCCCATCGGCTCCTGGGACTTCGGCCTGCTTTTCGTAGACCCGCCACTTGCGATCGACAGGGGCAAAAAGCGCGGTGGCATCGCCCACGGTTTCGGACGGGCCTAGGAGCAGGACGCCCCGTGGATTCAGCGCGTAGTGAAAAAGTGGGATGAGCTTCTTCTGCAATGCGCCGTCCATGTAGATCATCACGTTGCGGCAGCTGATGAGATCGAGCCTCGAGAACGGTGGGTCTTTGATGACGTCCTGCTCGGAGAAGATGACCGAGTCGCGAATGCTTTTTCTGACACGGTAGACGCCTCCATCCGCGTCCTGCTCGAAGAAACGAGAGAGGCGCTTGGCCGAGACGTCGGCCGAGATGGTCGGAGGAAAGACACCCGCCCGGGCATGCTCGATGCCTCGACGGTCGATGTCGGTGGCGAACAGCCGCAAGTTGACTGGGAGGTCTAGGATGTCGATCTGCTCGTGAATCAACATGGCGAGAGAGTAGGCTTCTTCGCCAGTCGAGCAGCCAGCCACCCAGACGCGAAGCTCGACGCCCGCAGGATTTTCTCCGAGCAGCCGCGGGATGACCGTCTCCTCGAGGGCCTCGAACGCGTCGGCGTCGCGAAAGAAGCTCGTGACACCGATCAGAAGATCGCGAAAGAGCGCCTCGACTTCGCGAGGGTTGTTCTGGAGAAATCGCAGATACTCGGTGGGTGCCTCCACTTGATGTAGGGCCATCCGCCGTCGGACGCGGCGGGCGACGGTGTTGACCTTGTAGTGGGAGAAGTCGTGACCGGTTTGGGCTCTCAGGAGCACGCACACTTTGATCAGCGTATCGTCAGTGTCGAGAGTCGAGGCGGCAGTCGGCGCCGGGGCACCTCCGAAAGCGTGCCGCGCGTACCCGATGAGTCGAGCGGGTATCTCCGCCGGCTCGAGCACATAGTCGACCATACCGGTCGCAATCGCGCTCCGAGGCATGCCGTCGTAGGCACTGGACTCGGGCGTCTGAGCGATGACCATGCCCCCTTCACCTTTGACGGCCCGAACACCCAGTGCTCCGTCGCTACCCGTGCCCGAGAGCACGATGCAGATCGCCTGCTCTTTTTTGTCTTGAGCCAGCGATCGAAAAAAGAAGTCTATCGGTAGCTGGTGCCCCCGAGGTGCGGTCTGCTCCAGGAGCTGCAGCGCGCCGTTCAAGAGCGCCATGTCGCGGTTCGGTGGAATGATGTAGGCACAGCCGGGCTCGACGGTCATCCCATGCTCGACCAGTCGAACGCTCATCTCAGTGTAGCGTTTGACCAAATCGGCGAGGACACTCTCGTGGTCGGGTGCCAAATGCTGAACCAACACAAACGCCATCCCGCTGTCAGTCTCAGCCGGCATCGCGGCGAAGAACGTCTCGAAAGCCGCGAGACCTCCGGCGGATGCCCCGATACCCACTATGGGAAACCCTTCGGGTGCGCACGAGGGGTCAGCACTCTGTGGCATGTGGCTCAGCATCCCCAGCCGGCGAAAGGGCTCGCCTGACAGGACGTCGCCTCAGTGCAAAACTGAAAGGCTGAAAGTGCCACCCGCGGAGGGTAACACTACGGTCACCCACGCTGTTGTCATGCCCCGTAGTCCGCAAAGTGTCTGACCACACGGCCAGTTTCACCTCCGGATGCGCGCGTGCTGAGCCATATTGTGCCGTTCGGAGCGGCATGTGAATTGCTTTGGGACCGACGGATGACTCGGCAATGCTGCTTACTCGTTTTCTTGTCGGTCACGGCCTGCGGCGGTCGGGCGACGTCAGGGCTCGCCCTCGACGATGACTTTGGCGAAGATGGTCCGGAACCCGGCGCGTTCGGGGAAGGCGGGTTTGGGGAAGGCGCAGTCGCCGGCGACGATGGCGTCGAAGATGCGAAGCCGGGCAACGGTGTCGACGTCGTCGAGCCCGCCGATCCGCCGTCGTTGTCATGCGCCGAAGCGCGCGTCGACGACGGACTGACCCTCGCTGGCGGGTCAGGACGGGTGACGAGCGAAACGCCCGGTCGCGACGGCGCCGGGACGCTCGGCCAATCCTTCACCGTAAACACGAATGGAGTTCTCGCCGGCCTCGAAGTGCATGTGACGACCTGTGATCCCACCTCGACGATGACTCTTCACCTCTACACGATGCCGGACGCCACCCGCATCGCCGAGGTGACTCGCGATGGGAGGACCTTGTGCGGCGCGCCGCTCGGCCCGGCCACGGCGGGCGCCGGCTACTTCGAGCTGGCGGAAGAGTGCATCGGCGTCCAAGCAGGAGAAGAGCTCGGGTTTCTTCTCACCACCGCCGACGGCGAGCTCGTCGTAGCGCGCCAGTTCAGCGGCAACATCCACGAAGGCTCGTGGCTCATGTGGGAGGGCGGAACGATCGATTCGCCCGAGTTTCGCCGAAACGGTGGGTCTGACACGCTGTTTCAGTCCTACGTGATGAGCGACGAGGCTGCCGTGTCATGCGGGGCCTGCGCTCCGCCGCCGGGGTAGCCGGCGCTCTGAACATGTCCCGACGCGAGCGTGCACCGCAGCACTGCGTGGGGACTTCCACTTTCGGTCGCCAGGCGGCCTTTCAGGCGGTTGACATCAGTGCATCAGTGCATCAATGTATCGCGCGTGCGCACCACGCTCGCCATAGATCAAGACGTCTACGAAGCCGCGAAAGCTCTAGCGGACGCGAGTGGCAAGAATCTCGGCAAGGTGTTGAGTGATCTCGCTCGAAAGGGGTTGGCTGCGCCTTCGAGATACGAGACGAAAAAGAAGGGCGCGCTCCCGGTCTTTCGCGTTTCGGACAACGCTCGCATCATTGCTGCCACTCGGGCTGCGGAGCTGATGGGAGAAGAGGGCGTCGACTAGTGTTGTTGGACGTCAACGTGCTGCTCGCGCTCGCGTGGCCGAATCACCAGCACCACGGGGTCGCACGCCATTGGTTCGAGAAGCAGCGTCGCAAGGGTTGGGCCACTTGCGCGATCACCGAGCTGGGTTTCATACGGATCTCGTCCAACCCGTCGTTCACCGAGGAAGCCAAATCGCCTGCGGAGGCGAGCGAGCTCCTATGCGCGATGTGCAAGCTCGCCAAGCACAGGTATCTGGACTGCAAACCGCGCCCCGCGGCCATCACGAAAGACTGGCAAGCAACACTGGGGCACCGGCAAAGCACGGACGTGTACCTGGCACGCGTCGCGGCGCATCACCGCATGAAGCTGGCAACGTTCGACCGTCGTCTGTCGGCACATCCCACGGTGAAAAGCGCGACGGAGCTCATCGGAGAGTAGGGTGACGAATCTCTAGTCCTCAGCGCGCTGCGCTGAGGACCGCCTTCACGATCCTGCGGCGACGGCCCATTGCGACAACGGCAAACGCGAGCGCCGCCGCCATCGTTGCCGGCGCACTTCTGGCAGTGGCGACGTGGCATCCGACGGAGACGTCGTCGTCCGCTTCGGAGATGTCGTCGACCGCCGTCAGCGAGGCCGCGCATGTCTCTCGAACCCTCTCGCAGGAGGGGCCCTCGTCGCCTTCACAGCCGGGGGCGTTCGCCGCGCACCACTCCTCCACATAACCTTCCGGCGGGGCTTCACACGATCGCTTGTCGAGACCCTCGAGCGTGTGGTCACGCTCGCCGAGCTCCGCGAAGCCGGTCCGGCCATCGAGGCAGACCGTTTCCCCACGCTCGACCGTCGAATCGACGACGTTCATCGCCTCGAGCGCCACGCAGTATTCGGCTGCCGGCACATCGAAAACGGCCTCGCCGAAACGTTCGCTGGCCGAGCCGCGTTGCGCGCCAGCGTCCCAAGGCGTCGTGCTCTCTCCGGACTCTTCGAACTTGCGCAATCGATAAAGACGCTGGCCGCTGAGAACGGGTCCGGGCGAGCTCCACTGGGCGAACACCGTGGGGCGCACGACCTCGCGACGGAAGAAGCACGGTTGGCCACAACCAGCCGTGAGCGGACAGCAAGCGACTTCGCCGACGGGGTCGATCGTCGAGCGTGGCTCGAGTTGGATTGTCGGAAGGTCGGCGGAGGTCGAGTCATCGAAGACTTCGAAATCTTCCCGGAGCGAAGGCCGCGAGTGCACGTCCGCGAGTACGGTGTAGGTCCCCGGTGCGAGCGCCTCGTCGGGTTTCCAGATCAGAAACAGACGCTCGTCTTCCTCCTCGACGATGCTTTCAACGGTGCCCGGGATCGGTGTGATGAACTGCGAGACACGGACGTCGATCTCCGTCGGACATGGCGGAAGGAAACAAGCGACCCGTATCACCACGCGCCCGTCGACCGGTACCAGGCGCGAGACGATGCGCGTCTCGAAGTTGAGCAGGGTACAAGCGCTTGCGCGTTCCGACGCGCCGATAGCCGCCAACAAGACCGCAGCGACCACGGTCCACCGAGCTGCCTTCCAAGCGGCCATGCTCTCTATTCTACGTCATACGCGCGAGCAGGCCATTTCGGCCGGCTAGGACTCGGGCCTCGGATGGCAGCGTGTTCTCAGTCTCTTCGTGGCGCGGCAACCCCGAGCAATACGAGCGCTCGTGTGGTCGTTTGGCTCGTGGTCGCTCAGCGCGGTTCGCTAGCCGCTGGCTGGGCGGCGCGCTTTTCGAGGGAGAGGGCGTAGGGCCGCCCGAAGGCTCCCTTTGCAATGACGAGGGTTGCCGGATCACCGGGTCGAAGGTTCCATCCGCCGACGCGGTCCACGCGCACCGAGATGGTTCCGCCGCCCGGGCGCCACGAGGTGACGGCGGCATAGTCGCTGTTCTTGCGCGAGTAGGTGTCGACGACCTTCGTCGGGTGGGCGGTCGGCGTGGATCCGTCGAAGATGACGTTGGCGGCATCGACGCTTTGCCAGATCGCGATCGCTGTCGTCACCGCCAGAAGCCCCGTCAGCTGTGACGCCATCCGATGTTTCGCCCTGTGGAGCGCCCACGCCGCGCCGCCCAGAGCTCCGGCACTGACGACGCAGAGCGCCAACGTCGAAAGCACCACCGGCAAGAGCTCCGCCGTGCTCCCGAGCGTGTGATGCGCCGGCGCGCGCGAAAGAAAGAAGATGACCGCAACACCTTCGAACACGAGACCGCCTCCCGCCGCGAGCGCCGTCAACGTTCGAAAGGCCGCCGAGCCACCCGTAGAGGAATGCCCGTTGGGATTCGGGTGGGGCTGCTCGGCGGCGGGCACGTTCATGGATAGCTCCGGGGGGCGGGCCGCAAATGGGCGGCTCCAGGATCAGTGACCGGGGAGGGTGATCGGTTCATCACAAAAACGCGGATCCCCAACAAAAAGGCAGAACATTCCGAAAAAGAACCAGTTTTCCTGACCCCTGGCTCCTGGCTCCTGGCTCCTGGCTCCTGGCCGGCTGAACCGCGACGGGACCACCTTCCGTGCGTCGATGTCGCTACCTGCGGTCACCGCTGTGGCGCTTCATCCGTTTGGATGAGGGTCCGCCTGTGCGGGGCTGGGTCGCGCTGTGTACTGCTACCAAACTCTGCGCTGGGGCATGACTTGGCGGTACCCTCGTTCATGAAATGATCGATCGCACGAAGCTCGCTCTCGCGTTGGCAGTCGTCGCCAGTCCGGTTTCCGCCGACGTGCCGAAGGTAACCAGCCTCGGACTGAATGCCATCGAGCGCATGGCACCGGAGGGGGAAATCATCGTTTCGGTACCGGAAGGTGCTGACTGGAAACGAGTCGGCACGCTGTCGTTCGACCGTTTTCTTCGAGAACGCACCCTCGACCTCTCCGGGCATCTCGAAGGCGGCGCGAAGGTGCGCCTCGAGCAGCGAGGAGGCGGAGCCGCGCATCTCGACAGCGTGCTGCTCGGCAGCGCTGGCGCCGCGCGCATCGGCGGGGTCGACGCTCGGGCGGCCAGCAAGCTCAGCAAGAAGGACGACGACATCATCGACATTCTCGGTCGCACGATCGAATTGACGTTCGACCGCACCGACGCGGCGCCCGAGCTTCGAGTGACCGCGCGCATGGAAGGCGAGCGGATCCCCGAAGTGCCGTTCCGATTTCCCGGCGGTGCCGGGGATGCCCCGTTCTCCGCCCACTCATCGAGCTTCGCCTATTCACTCTTCTCCTCGACCGGTGCGCTCGAAATCGACGGCGAGCTGACCGAGGTGGCCGCCGAGGTTCCGTTTTTCCGCGAGTGGTCGAACACCGGTACCGGTCATCCTTCCGGGCACACTTATGGGTGGGTGAGAAACGACGAAAAGAACCTGTACGTGGCGCTCGATTTCACCCCCGACAACACGTTCGACGGGAAAAAAGACTACGCAACCGTGCACGCAAAAACTCCCCGCGGGGCCAAGGCCTTTCGTGTGGCCGTGGGCGACGATCGTTGGGGGCTGCCCGGCTTCACTTACACGTCGCGAGTCGGCTATCAGCACAAGGTCTACGAGCTCGCGATCCCGCTGGCGGAGCTGGGAATCGAAGCCAACGCCAGCGGCATCGAAGTCGAGCTCGCGTTCGATCTCTATGGGACCGCGGGGCCGGGCGAGCACTTGCCCGCCTTGACCTTCGACCCCGGCAACCGTCGCTTTTTTCTGATTTTCCAAGACCGCCTGGGGACCAGCGACAACGTCGCCGGGCAGTTCGTCGACCCGGACACCGGCGCGCCAAGCGGCGCCCCGATCACCATCGGCGACTCCGCCAGCTTCAAGTTCACTCCGGATGTCGCCTTCGAGCCGACGACGGCGCGCTACCTGGCTGTTTGGCTCGAAAACGGAGAGGTCGTGGGCCAGCTCGTGAACGCTGACGGCACGGTGGTCGGTACGACGAACATGCCGATTGCGATGACAGCCAACGGCATCTTGCCGAAGCACGCCGTTCACGTCGAAGCCGATCCGTCGCGGCAGAGATTTCTCGTCGTGTGGCGTGAAACGACTACCGACGTTTTTGCACAACTCGTCGACACGAACGGAAACCTCGTCGGCTCGAGCTTCCTCGTCGCCGACAACCAGGCGCCACGAACCGATCTGGACCTCACCGCGGATCCCGGCAACGGACGTTTCCTGGCGGCCTTCGGGGAGCAACGCGGGGGTGGCGCCACTCACATGTTCGGGCAAATCGTCGCTGGCGACGGCACGCTTCCCTTCACGAACGCCACGACGAACTTTCAGATTTCGAACGGACCAGTCGGCGAGTTCGTCGGCGGCGCGGCCTTCGACACGATCAACTCCCGATACCTCACCGCGTATCAGTACACCGTCGCTCCGGCGGGCGAGCGCGACCTTCGAGCCCAGCTGCTTGCCGCCGACGGCACGCCCTTCGGCACGCCTATCACCACCGGTTTCGTGGTTTCGGACGCTCCTGGTACCGCGCTCACGCCTTCGGCGACCTTCAACCCCGTAACGAGCGAATTTGTCGTCGTTTGGAGCGAAGGGGCGAACGTGCGGGGCCAGCGACTCGATCTGACCGGCGCACCCGTCGGCACCGCGACCAATACGAACTTCTCGGTGCTGACGAGCACGGTGAATCAGGCCGCGATCTCGACCGACACTGTCTGTGGGCACGTGCTCGTGGCCGCCGAGTCCAACGCGGTCAGCCCCCCGGACATCGACCTCGCGCTGCTCACCGGGCCCGGTTGTCCCGAAATCGAGGTCGAGGACACCGTCGCCCCGACCATGGATCTGAGTGTTTCGTTCGGCAACGTCACCGTCGGCCAGAGCACGGAGCTACTCGTGACGATTCACAACGTCGGTCTTGGAGATCTCGTCATCGGGACTCTCGCCCAGGTCGACGCCGTCGCCCCGCCGTTCTCGATCACCAACGATCTCTGTTCCGTTCAAACTCTCGCGGCCGCCGAAACCTGCACCTTCGGCGTCACGTTTCTACCCACCGCCGCCGGAGCCGCCGCCGACGCGCTCGACATTCCGTCGGACGATGCCGATGAGAGCTCGATCATCGTGGCCATCGATGGCACGGGCGTCGACGTCATGGACGCAGGCAGCGCGGGAGCGAGCGGTGCATCGGGAAGCGCGGGAGCCGCCGGTATCGCCGGGGCGGGTGGACAAGGAGGAGCCTCCGGCGCCGCGGGCGTAGGAGCGGCGGCGGGCACATCGGGCAACGCCGGGACCGCGGGTGTCGGCGGCACTGCTGGCAATGCCGGCACGACGGGGAGCGGAGGTGCGACCGGAGGTTCTGGAGGCGCGGCGGGAACCGGAGGCACGGGCGGCGCGACAGGATCCGGCGGCGCGAGCACTGGCGGTAGCCCCGCGACAGGCGGCGTCGGAGGTGGCACTGGAGCCGCGGCGGGCACCGGGGGATCCGGCACCGGACAAGATGCGGGTGTCGGCGCGGGGACGGGCAGCGAACCGGAGAGCGACGGTGGATGCGGCTGCCGAACGGTCTCGTCGCCAACCCGTACCCCCGGCAGCTGGGCAGCGTTCGTACTGCTGGCGCTCGCACTACGTCGCCGCCGACTCCCAGAGTGACCGAGCCCAACGCTCACCGAGGGGGCAACGAACCTCGCCGCATGGGCGACGGCTTTCCGACGGGCACCATTTCAACGCGCGGGCTGGTCGTGGGGTTGCGCCAAACGTGAAGGACGGCCGTTCTCAAGTCGTCGAGATCGAGCGGCTTGTCGAAGACGGCGGCCGCGCCCAGCTCGCGAGCTTGCCGGTGGGTCTCTTCGCTTCCGAACGCCGTGATGACGATGACCGGCAGGCGACGAGGCAAGCGCCTCGCCATGGACAGCACGTGCACGCCACCGAGATCGGGCATGCGCCAGTCGGTGATGACGACGTCAGCAGGAAAGTCTTCGGAGTGAGCTGCGAGCATGGCGCACAGCCACGCGCCGCTCTTGCTCTCGGTCACCTCGTAGCCGTCCTCCCGCAGGACGGACGAGATGAGCGTGCGGAGGGCGTGGTCATCCTCCGTCAAAATGATGCGACCCGGATGAGTGCCGTAGGTGGTGGAATACAGCCGAGCGGCGCTCCGGGGCACGGGCGAGGCGAACCGCCGGAGCGGTGGCCATTCGCCGTCGAAATGGCGCGCGGGCAGACTGAGGTCGGGCAGGGTCGGGTTCAGCGGCACGCCACGGTGCTGGCTGAGATCGGGCAAGGTGGGCTTGAGTGTCACGACTCGGTTGCAGTGCATCGCTCGTGCCATGTCGTCTCCGGAGTCGTGACCGCGGCGCCATCCAGCGGGTACGCGGCTTGCTTTGGAAAGTCCGGCGTCGAGGAATCGAGGGCGCCGAGAATTGAAGATCGCGCGAAAGATCAGCCTGGCTCTCCTCGCCGTAGTCGTCGTCGTGGCTGTCGCCTTTGCCGCCGTTCGCGTCCAACGCGAGCGGCGCATGTTCGACGAGGACATCCGGCGCGACCACGAGCGGATCGCGGTGGTGCTCGCGGCGAAGCTTTCCGGGCACGCCGGGGCGGAGGAGCTCGTCGTCGCCAGCTCGAACGAGGCAACGCCGAGCGTACTGGTCCGGGTTGTCGCCGTCGCCCAGGGGTCAACCGAGGGCCCGAAGCCCCTGGCCGCTTCCACCGAGCTGGCTGAGGTCGAACCGGGTGAGGTCGCGCATTTCGCGACAGTTCTGCCGTCGGGCGAGTCGCGCCTGCTGACCTATTTCCCGCTCGCCGGTCGGCCGGGGTGGGCGCTCGAGATCAGTGAGCCCGAGTCCGCGAAGCACCGCTACGTCGAGCGCACCCTCGCTACCACCGCCATCGCAATCGCGATCATGGTGCTGTCCGCTGGCGGGCTCGCGGTCCTTCTCGGCTCTTGGGTCGTCGCCAGACCGGTCGGCGAGCTGATCGAGGGAGCGAGACGCCTGGGCGCGGGCGACCTATCGGCGCGGGTTCACCTCACGCCGGACAACGAGCTCGGCGAGCTCGCCGCAGCGCTGAACTCGATGGCCTCCGAGCTCGAGAGTGCGCGAAAGCAGGTGAAGGACGAGAGTCGCGCTCGCGCCGAAACCCTCGAACAGCTGCGTCACACCGATCGCCTGGCGACCGTGGGGCGGCTCGCGTCCGCCATCGCCCACGAGCTGGGGACCCCGCTCAACGTCGCCTCGGGTCACGCCAAGCTCATCGCGACCGGGCGCGCCCAGGGGGAAGGAGCGACGAGAAGCGCGGTGACGATCGGAGAGCAATGCCAGCGGATGACCCGCATCATCCGCCAGGTGCTCCAGCATTCGCGCCGTTCGCCCGCGCAAAAAATCCCCGTGCCTGCCAGCCAAATCGTGCGCGAAGCCGTCGGGTGGTTGGCCCCGCTCGCCGAAGGCCGAGGCGTGCCGCTCTCGGTCCACCCGAATACCGAAGCGCACTTCGAGGTCGACCCGACTCGATTGCAGCAAGTGCTCATCAACCTCGTGCTGAACGCCGTCCAGGCTTCGACCTCTGGGTCACCGGTGACGGTGACCGTGGACGCGCTCGATGCGGCGCCGGCCAACGTGGCGATCGACGGTCGGGTGATCCGAATCGCCGTGCGAGACCGTGGCTCCGGCATGACGAGCGAGGTGATCGGCCGCGTATTCGAGCCCTTCTTCACCACGAAGGAATCGGGCGCGGGTACCGGGCTCGGACTGAGCATCGCACGTGACATCGTGACCGACCACGGAGGCTGGATCACGGTGAGCAGTGAACCGGGCACCGGAACGTGTTTCGAGGTCTTCCTTCCGGCCTGCACGCCGCCGTCGGACGGCGCGGTATCCTCGGCACCCTCCGGAGGCGCCGACGACGATTTGGGCGGGCGGGAGCATGAAGGTGAGCAGGGACTGCGCCCACCCGCCGAAGGGATGCCCGCAACCGCGATGTCGGCGGTAGCCGAGGCACGTGCTTTGCTTCTGGTCGGTGCATGAACAAATGGCTGAGTTCCATGTGCCTCGTCGCCTGCGGGGCTGCGCTCGCTGGCTGCGTGCGCTCGGGCACGGTTTCGAGTCGGCTCCTCGAGACCGACGGCAAATTCGAGGACGTTTCGTTCGCTTGGACGTCCACGGCGATGAACTTCGGATCCGGCGAGATCGCCACGTCGCTCTCGGACGGGTCGGAGTACCGCGGTCGGTACCGCCAAGTCCGGCGGACGACCGAGACGGCGGGCGCCGAGCCCATCGTGGAGAGCTGGGTTGCAGCGAGGCTGACCGACCCATCCGGGACGCGTGCGATCAGTTGTCGCTTCGTGGCCGACCCCGGCGGCGCGCCCATTCGCGGGTCCGGAACTTGTGTCCGGGTGAAAACCCGAACCGTGGCTGCCGCCGCGCCGAAAAGGTAGCGGCGTGGGTGCCCCATTTCGGGACAGGCGGCGCAAAATGGGCCGACAGTCGGCTCAGTCGTCGTTCACGCCGTACTCGTGGAGCCTCCGATACAGCGTCTTGCGATTGAGCCCCAGGATGCGCGCCGCCTCCGACTTGTTCCCGGCCACCGCGGTCATCACGGCCAAGATGTAGCGCTTTTCGACTTCCTCCAGCGACACCAGCTCCGACGGATTGGTGCCGGCGACGAGAACTTGTTTGCCTTCGAAGGTGCTGATCTTCTGGGGCAGGTCGTCGGGGGCCACGCGGTCGTAGGACGTCAACGCCACGGCCCGCTCGATGGCGTTTCGCAGCTCGCGCACGTTGCCAGGCCAAGAATAAGCGAGCAGCTTGGCGGCTGCGGCGCTCGAAATGCCGACGACGGGTTTGTCGACTTGCTCGGCCACCTGCTCGAGGAAGTGCTGTGCCAGCAAAAGAATGTCGGCTCCCCTCGCCCGAAGCGGTGGCAGCTCCACGGTGATCACGTTGATGCGGTAGTACAAATCCGCCCGAAAGCGCCCATCCTCGACGGCGACCTCCAGGTTGCGGTTCGTCGAGGCGACGAGGCGGACGTCGAAAGGCACCTCGTCCTTGGCGCCGATGGGTCTCACCTTTCGTTCTTCGAGCGCGCGGAGGATCTTCGGCTGGAGCCCCAGGGGCATTTCCCCGATTTCATCGAGCAGGAGCGTCCCGCCGTTGGCCTCGACGAAGAGTCCCGCCCGCGACGTGCGCGCATCGGTGAACGCCCCCCGGACGTGTCCGAACAACTCGCTCTCGAGCAACGATTCCGGCAGCGCCGCGCAATTGATCGCGACGAAGGGCCCGGAAGCTCGCCGACTCCGGTGGTGCAACGCGCGAGCAACCGCTTCCTTGCCGGTTCCACTCTCACCGGTCACCAGCACCGTGGCATCCGACGCCGAGACGCGGTCGAGCAGGCTGTAGACTTGACGCATGGTCGGACTGGTCCCGAGCAACTCCTCGAACGCGCGAGCGCCTTCCACAGCCACCTTGAGTCGCCGCACCTCATGACGTAGCTCGTAGTGCTCGAGCGCCCGGTCGATGCCGAGCAGCAGCGCGTCCGGGTCGAAGGGTTTTTCGATGTAGTCGTAGGCTCCAGCCCGAATCGCCTCGACCGCAGTCTCGAGACTGCCGAACGCGGTCATGACGAGCACTGGAACGTCGGGGCTCCGTCGGAGGATCACTCGACAAAGGTCGAGCCCGTTCGCGTCCGACATTTTTAGGTCGGTGAGCACCACACTGATCGACTCGGCGTCGAGCTTGGCCATCGCCTCGGCGGCGCTCGAAGCCACGGCCACGGTGGTCCCGGGACAATCGAGCACCTTCTGGAGCAGCGAGCGCGTTGCCGCGTCATCGTCGACGACGAGAACACGCCTCTCAGGACCGTTCGGATCTGCTGCTGCCATTTCGGTTCTTCCGTCAGGCCGATATTCCCGTCTCCAACGTCGTCTCGCGGGAACCAGACCCCTCTGTCCCTATTTGCACCATCTTGTCCCTTTTTGGGACAAGCCGCGACGCGTTTCGGTCGCTCAGCGTCGCCTGTGGCGAGCCGGCACCGCCTCGAGCCGAGCCCGAATGGCGACCATGGTCTCGTGGTAGAGCGCCGCTAGAGCTTGGTTGTCGCTGACGTAGCGCTTCGCCGAGGCCGGAGCAGGGTCAGGGGTGGGAGCGGGCATCGGGGCAGCCACGACGGGGACGCGCTCGCTCGGGTCGGGGGCCCGTTCGGTCGGGTCAGCGAGATAGACGCGGAGCCGGTGCCCTAGCGGCAGGCGTGAGAAGCGGACGCTCCAACTCCATCCATCGTTCTCTGGGGTAGGCACCGCGTGAACGAGCTCCCCTTCGACCGCCGCCCACCGGTGGTCTGGCAGCTCCACCGCAATGTTCACTACCCGTCGAAACGGCGGCGCGATCCGACTGACGATGCGAATCCCGCCCGCGGAGATGTCGCGGGCGCGTCCGAACAAATACATGCTCCCGATGAACACTTTCACTCTGGCATCCAGGGGTGCCCGTGCACATGCCCGCGACTCTGGTCGTGCCGATCTTGCCAAGTACACTGAAACCTTCTCTTTCTGACACTGCGCACGCGGGAGTGCCCCCCGGGGCGCAATGAACGTGACCTTCACTCGGTGCAAGGCACGTACCCACTGCCGCTGGAGCGAGGGCGAGGGCGAGGGCGAGGTATGGCGCTTGCACTTCTCGAGCCTCGTGTCTGCAAGGAGGATGAGCGCCATGACTACCGATGGGATTCAGCCCCAACCCAGCGCCGGGAGCTCCGCTGATGCCTTTTGCCCCACGTGCGGCTCGACAGTGGGGCTCGTGGGCGATCCAGAAGACGACGAGATCCGCTTTTGCGGCGATTGTCTAGGCGATGTCACTCCCGTAGACGAGGTCGACGAAGACAACTTCGTCTACGGGGGCAGCGACTGATCGGCTCCTAAACGGCGCGGTCGGGTCGAACCCAAGACCACGGCCCAACCGCACCCTGGATGTACTCGTGGAGCTGGTCCACCTCGCGACTGCGCTCGGCGGCGAGTCGCTTGACGACGTCGCCGATCGAGACGAGTCCGAGCACCAACCTTGGGGGATGCCCGACCAAGACCTGGCGCGTTCGGCGCTCGGTCATGAGGCTCATACACCGCTCCAGTGAACACTCGGGGTCGACCCAAGTGATGTCCCGTCGCGCGATCTCTCCGACGGTCGTCCGTCGAGGGTCGCACCCGTGAAGGATCACCTCCAGCATCACCTGTCGCTCCGTCAAGAGCCCGCACGGCCGTCCCCGGGTGAGCACGACGAGTGAGCCGACCAAACGCTCGGCCATGCGTTCAACCGCGTCTTGGACCGACCGCTGGGTGTCGATGGTGAGTACCTCGTGGCTCTTGTCGCCGAGAACGTCGGAAATGGTCGTCATGATTGCGCCTCCTGCGACAGGAAGTGCAACCTGCGTACCAGTCGTACCAGCCCACCCGAGCCGACACCCACGATGTACGTGCCGTGAAGAACCTTCCACAGTCGACACCCTCGATGAAGCGAGCTTCCGCCTCGGGAACCAGGGGCCCCGCGCCCCAGGTAAACCCGCGGTTGGCGTCGGCCACGCCATGTTTCTAGCGAGCATCAGCGCAGGCCAACGTCCTCGTCCAGAATGACGAGCGACGAGCCACTCGCCTGGACGCTTTCACGAGCGGCGGCTTCGAGGGCGGCGCCTTCGTCGCCACCGAGTCGCATACCCAACTGATGGCGGGCGATGGCGACGTCGATGCCTCGGCCATGCCGACCCGAAATACTCTCAGCGCGGCGCAAGTGTTCGATGGCCTCGGCGGGACGATCGACCGAATCCGCGGCGTAGGCGCGAGCTCGATGCGAGCCGCCCGCCATGAGCGGGATCGTTGCTTCTGCAAAGTCCGCCAAACGCTTCACTTGTCGAACCGAGGCGGCCGGATCGCCAACACGGAGCGCGTTGGCTTCGATGATGGCGCCAAAGGTCGCGTGCAGGTTCGCCCAGATCGTATTGAGAATCTTGAATCGTCGCGCCCAGCCCATGGCTTCCGCGTAGCCTCGGCGCGCAGCGATGGGGTCGGCAGTGTGTGTTCTAAAAAATTGGATGTAGAGGCGCGCCGCCGCCCACTGAATCATCGGCCTCTCGCCAGAATAGGTATCGATCAGTCCCTGAATCGTGTCGCCGCACTCTTCGAGCTCGCCACGCAAATACTGCAATGCGCCAGTCTGCAAGACGAAGCGTCCCTGGAGCGCCGTGTCCCCACAGTCGGCCGCGAGTCTCCGACACCGACTCAAGTCCGCGTCGAGAGCCGCGACGTCTTGCAAGGAAAAATCGAGCTGCGAGCGATACGACAGCACCACCAAGTGCTCGAAGCTGCCTTCGTGGCCAGCTTTCTCCATGAGCTCAGCCGCTGCGTCGATTTGTTGCCTGGCTAGAGTCCACTGGGCATTGCGGAAGGCCGCGAGGCCATCGAGAAACGGCGGCAGCGCGCGCAAGGCCGGCGTATCGATCTGGTTCTGCGTCAGGATGGTCTCCGCGGAGGCTCTATAGCGTTCGGCGAGTCGAACGCGACCTGGCTTCGGGTCTCGGTAAAGAGCGAAGTGGGCGAAGATGAAATCGCACCACGCCGCCTCCTCGGGTGCGCCGGCGTCCGCGAAACCGCGGCGGGCGCGCTGCAGGATCCGGATCCCGGCGAGCGGATCGTAGTTGCTCACCACCATGCCGAGCCGCACGTCTCGGCGTGCCCGCCTCTGAGTGTCGAGATCGAGCGAAGGGCGACGGGCGCGTCTCGAGCGCCATGGCCGAGGACCCAAGAGAAACCGAGCTCCGGCGGCGAGACCGCCCACCCCGCTCGATCCCGTTGGGCGATCACCCCCGGCAACGAGCGCTTCGTCGAGACGTCGCCAACCCTCGGTCACTCGGTGCGCCGCCAAGAGGGCAATCGCTTCGTGCTGACGCGCGTCGAGCACGCGTTGCGCTGCTTGCTTTCCATCAGCCGCGCGTCCCCAATCAGCCAGATCCCTCCAAACCACCGCAGCCTCTTCGTACCGACCAGCGCTCTCGAGAACCAGTGCTCGGGACTCGAGCAGCTCGGGCCGGTCGCGGCACACCCCATCGAGCACGACGGCGTACATGTCGGCAGCGAGCCCGTAGGCGCGCCGCCCTTCGGCCAGACGCGCGGCGGTCCGGGCGTGCGTCCGCGCGAGCTCCTCGCGACCAGCGCCGAGCAGGTGTCGGACCAACCGGTGAGCCGGAGCCTCATGGTCGTCGAGCAGAGCGTCGGCGAAGGAGGCGTGAGCGGTTTCGAGCTCGGCCCGAGCGAGCACCTCGAGCGCGGCCCGGCGGATCGAGTGGTGATAGAGATCGACGGTACTCGACGCGCCCTGCCTGCCATCGCGGCGAACGAGCCCGTCGTTCTCGAGCTCGGCAATCACGTTGTCGGTTTCGCCGACCGTGAGGCCGGCGAGCGCCGCCAGCTCGCCGACTCCTGCCCAATCATCGGAGGCAACGAGCAAACTCATCAGCCGACGACCGGTCGAGCCAGTAGCCTCGACAAGCGACGCTAGAGTTTGCTCGCGCTCGACAGAGGAACCTCGGTCGAGGGTGCGACCTGCTATTTCGGCAAGAAACGGCCGCCCGTCACACGAAACGACGGCTTTTTCGACGAGGGCCGGATCCGGACTCGTGCAGCGCGCAGACCGCAAGACGATCTGCCGGATCTCGTCGGCGGCCAGGGCCGGCAGCTCGAAGCGCCGCGCCCCACGGGACTCCGCTAGCCAACGCGCGCCTGGGCTGTCGGCCACATCGTCTCGAATCGAAAGCACGAGCACGACGTTGTCCGGCCAAGCGCTCTCCAGATGTGCCAAGAGCGACACGGAGTCCTCGTCAGCCCATTGAAGATCGTCCACCAAAACGACGACACGCGCTACGCCCCCACCCGCGTCGGCGATCAGCCGCACGAGTGCGTCGAACTGTGCTCGCCGCGATCCGGCGTGACTCGTGTGCGCGGCACTGCCGAACATCCGCTGCTCGACGAGCGCGAGCACTCGCTCCATGACGACATCGCGTTGGCCGGCAGCCGCGAGCGCCGGAAAAGCGGCAGAGGCGACGCGTGCCAAATCCCGGGTCGAGTCCGCGAGCTCCCGACGACGCCCCAAAATGAGCGCGAGATCATCCACGATGCCGTCGACGGCGTTGAAAGGCACACGTTCGGTCGGGCGGCCCCGTCCGCGCAAGAGGACCCCGCCCCGACGCTCGAGCTCCGTGCCTAGCCAGGCCGCGAGCGTCGACTTCCCGGATCCCGAAGGGCCAACTAGAGTCACCGGACCAGCCAGCGTGTCGTTGTCGACCGCCTCGAGCAGCTGTTTTCGTTCCGAGTGCCGACCCACAATCTCGACCGACCGCGGAGCCGCCGTCTGCAAGCGTGGTCTCCGCGCACCGAGAGGTGCGAGCAAGAGTTCCGGAAGCTCGTCGAGAGTCGGGCGCGCCGTCGGATCTCTGCGAAGCAAGCGCGTGATCGCTACCGCGACCCCCATCGGGAGATCAGGAACCAGCGTCGCCACGTTCGGAGGCGCAGCATCGAGCGATTGCGCGACGATCTCTTGGGGCGTACCGAGAAAAACGTCTCGACCGGTGACGACTCGAAAAAGTGTCGCTCCGAGCGCGTAGAGATCGGCCGACGCCATTGGCGGCTCACCACGGATTTGCTCCGGAGGCACATACCCAGGAGTCCCGCCGACGGGTCGGTCGGCGTCGGACACGTGAAGATCCGCCGTCAAACCGAAGTCGAGCAGCTTGACGGTCCCCTCGTCACTCACGAGAACGTTGCTGGGCTTGAGATCTCGATGAACGACGGCACTCGCATGCAGGTAGGAAAGCGCCTCGACTACCTGTGGCAACGCATGCGCGAGCTCGGCCAAGTCGAGTGCCCCCGAGCGGCGGCATCGCGCTTCCAGATCCTCTCCCTCGATCGCCTCCATCGTGAAGAAGAGTCCCTCGTCGTCCTCGCCGAGCTCGTAGAGCCTCACCAAGTTCGGGTGGAGCAGTCGCTCGACGACCCGGAACTCGTGCTTGAACGCGACGATGGCGTCCGGCTGCGCGAAACGCATGCGCTTCTCGGCAACCTTCTCTTCGCGCACAGCGTCGAAAACCAGCCGCACGCTCCCCATTCCGCCCGTGCCGAGCTCGCCGAGAACCCGGTAACGCTCCGCGGTGCTATCGTTCCGGGCTGACATGGCTTTGGACGTCGAATTGCTCGATGCGTGGCGGGATGGCGACATGGAAGCTGGCAACCAGCTCTTTCAACGGCACTCGGAGAGCATCTATCGATTCTTCGCCAACAAGGCCGAGCGAGACGTTGCGGACTTGGTCCAACGAACATTCCTCGCGTGCGTAGAGAGTAAGGACAATTTCCGAAAGCAGTCGAGCTTCCGCACCTATCTCTTCACGGTCGCGCGAAATGAGCTCTACGGCTACTGGCGCAAGCGCAGCAAGAAAGAGGACCTCGATGTCGGCGCGTCCTCGCTCCGGGACCTCGGTCCGTCTCCAAGCACGCTGGTCGGTGCCAAGAACGAGGACCGGCTGTTGCTCGAGGCGCTGCGCGCGATCCCACTCGATCTCCAGCTCGCGATCGAGCTCCACTACTGGGAGGGGTTCAAGAGCCGAGAGGTGGCCGAGGTGCTCGATATTCCGCATGGCACGGTCCGAAGTCGGCTACGCCGCGCGAAGGACGCGCTCCGAGCCAAAATGGAAGAGCTGACGAGCTCCGGGGAGCTACTCAAATCGACCCTCGACAATCTCGAACGCTGGGCTGTCGGCACTCGACAGACCGCCGAGGCCTAGCGGCGAGTCGCCGAGGTCAGAGGCAGCCCGAGATATCGAGCACCGCCACCGAGCTGTTTCGGCCCACCAAAGCGTGGGTGCCGGAGATCGCGAGAGTCCGCGGGAGCTCACTCGGCAACGCGAGTGGGTTCTCGTGGGTCACGGTCATCGACGTCGGATCCGTCGCGTCGACGACCGTGAGGTTGGCGGCCGCGGTCCCGGCAGTGACGAAGAGGCGGTCCCCCGACAGAGCCACCGCCCTCGCCGGGCTCGTCGGAAATCCGAACGTCGTCGCAACACTGAGCGCGCCCGGCGTACCGACGTCGACGACTTCGACGTTAGCGGCGCCGGAAGTCATGAGCGCGTGGGTGCCCTTGAGCACGAAGCTCCGGGCGGCACCAGCGCGAGTCGCGATCTCGCTAGAGAACGTCGGGCTAGCCGGGTTCGAAACGTCGACCGCGCTCATTCCATAGAACGGCGGACACGCCACCGGCACGCAGATCTTGTTGATGTCGCGCGATCCGAAAAGCGTCGTCCCATTCAGCGCGAGAAAATCCATCTTTTCGGTTTCCGCCTGACGCACGAACCCGCTCATCGTCGGAGCCGAGGGCGTCGACACGTCGATGACCGATAGGATCTCGCGGCTGTTGCCGACGTAGACGACTCCCGTACCGGCGACGACGGATCGCGAATCGATCGGGGGTGTCACGAGCGAGGTCAGAGCCGCTTCGCTGTTGGGGACCCAACTCCCGAGTTGGGTGGGAGCCGCGGGATTCGACACGTCGACCACGAGCAGACCGTTCGCGCCGTCCGCGATGAACATCGTGCTGCCCGCGAACGCCATCTGTTGAGCCCCCGATGCCGACGTGATCGGCACCGTTCCGCCGAGAGCCGGAGCTGCCGGGTTCGTGATGTCCACGAGCTGAACGATGTTCGCCGTCGAAAGAGCAACGGCTGCGAGGTTGCCGCCGGTCGCGACGAACTGCGGAGTGCCCGTCATGGGTATGCTCGACACGGAGGTCGCACAGGTCGGAGACGTGCAATTCGCGCCGGGACATCCCCCGGTCGTCGTGATGTCGAGCACGTGGACGACAGCCCCCTCGTTCTCCACGAAAATGATGTTCTGGCCGGGCTTGAGGGTGATGTCCGCCGAGAATTCGCCGTTCGTCCCCATCTGAGTCACCGGGAAGCTGCCGAGGATCGGTCGCGTGTCGAGGATCATGTAGTCCGCAGTGCCCACGGGGTTGGTCATGCCCGCGAAGGTGATCGTGTCGGCGTCTGTCGTGTACGTGCTGACTCCCGTCGCCTCGCTGACCAGCGTGCCCGGCGCTACGGAGAGGTTGAAGAAGCTCGTCCCCATCGGGCAGGTGCCCGCGCAGCCGCGATTGATCTGCATGAAGAACGTGCTCTCGTCGGTTTCCAACGTCACGAACTGCTGCCCGCCGGGAATGAGCACGTCGAACGAGAATTGCCCGCCGCTGATGTCGAACTCGCCCGCCAGACCGCCGTAGGTATCCCAATTGGCGAATCGGTATCGACCGATGCCGTCAGGTCCGACGTTGCCGGCGATGGTGGCGATGCTCGCGGTGATGTTGTATTCGCCCCAACCCTGATCGTCGGTGCCCGCTTGCCTTGCACCATTGGCCAGCACGCCTTCGAACCGGGTCGTCGCGGGATTGCCAGCAGCTGCTCGGGGGTTGAACGGCGTGAAGTGATCGATCTGCGCGCTGATCTCCCGAAACCCGAACGTCTCACTTCCGATGTCGACCCACTGAGAGCTCGAGTCGAGCCAAGACATCACCGCGGTCTGACCGTTCGCCGGCGCGGCGAGCAACGGGAGCGTGATGGTGACAGGCGCGCTGAACTGAGTCCCATCCGGCCCGAAGTCGTATGCATCTCCAAGACTGTTGGCCGGGTCCGGCAAGGTGCTTGGATCTACTCTCTCGATGGTGATTTCGACGTCGCCGCTGAGCGCGCCGGCGGGAATGAAGACCTGAGCGCCATCCGCCTGCACCATGCCACCGCTCGGGCCGACGACCATCGAGGCGGTTCCCGCGGATCCGGCGGAGCCACCGGTTCCCGTCCCGCCCGTCCCCATACCGCCCGTCCCCATGCCACCCGTCCCGGCTCCCGCCGCGCCGGCCATGGCGCCAGCGCCCGAAGACGCGCCGGATCCGCCGGTCCCCATTCCGCCGGTACCGGCCGAGCCATCGTCGCCGCCGCCGCCCCCTCCGCAGCCCACGAGCCCGAACGAAACGACGAATCCGATGAAATAGCTGCGAATGGCCAACTCGACCTCCTTCTCTAGTCCCCCCGTTAGAGTCCGGAGTTCCGGTTTTGATCACCGCGATCGGTCGATTTGTGCCGAACCAGCGGCTGGCCGCGAGCCAGCCTCTCAGGGCGTGTAGCTCGCGAGCTCCTCCAACTTGTTCCCGTCGCGCTCTTTGACTTTGCCCACGCCCGGCGCGTACCAATACAGCTTCTCGTCCCCGACTTCTCCGTCGGTAGTGACCTGGCGGCTCAACCGCACCGTGCAGAACGTACCGGCGGGAACGGTAACCTCCTCGCCCAGTCGCCGCAGTCGCCACTCTGCGGTACGGTCTTTGGTCGTCGCGAGGTTGGTCGTCAAGTTCGTCGACTGCTCGACGTAGGTCTCCGTGTAGCTGGCATCGAGCTGCAGTCGCTCTGTCGACTCGTCGACGCGGATTTTGCTGTCGACGAAGTATTCGTCGTGGTGCGTGGCGCCGGCCAAGTCTTGCTTTCGGTGTTCGACCACGGCGTTGCCGGTGTCCTCGAAGTACCGCACGGTCTCCCCGTTGTCCTTTACGGTGGTGAGCCGGTGCCCCATTCGGCCGGACTTCTCACCGCCGATGTCCATGAATGGGCCCACCACCAGGCTCTTCTCGTCCTTTGCCAACGTCTCGAGATCCGTCCGCACATGGACCCATTGGACGCCTTCCGCCAGAGGGAGGAGCCGGCCGCCAGCCGTGTCGATCGTGCAATCGGCACCGTCAGGCTCTGGCTCTGCCACGAAGTCGGGCGCGGCGGGGCTGCCCCCGCAGCCAATGATGACGAGAAGCGGGCCGACACGAACAGAATTCCAGAACATTCTCATCATGAGTCCTTGGTGTCGGAAGGGAGCTTCCACGGCTCATCATTCCGCCCGTGCCCCGGAAACCCGCCGATCGCCCGACCTGCGCGCCCGCTGATCCCTCGACTGGGGTGGCGATCGCGCGCCCCCGAGCATCAGGCACCGAACACCCTTGTTTCCGGCGTCGCCTCGGCTCCCACGTGGCAGCACACGACGTCCAGCTCTGGCCTCGGCGTCATCCGAATGGATGATGTCGAGCTTCCGAGACCGTATTACTCGGCGGGAATGAGGACGTGGAAACGAAACTGCGCTGCTGTGGCTCTCATGACTACCGGCGTCGTGGCCAACGCTTGTGGCGGCTCGGGCTCGGACGGCGTCGACTCCGATGGCGGCTGCGTGGGTGCTCGCTGCACCGAAGCGGGCACACCCAACCCGGACTCGGGCTCGCCGATTCCCGACAGTGGGATGCGCCCCGATGCGCCGAGCCCCGATGGTGGACCGCCGCCCGATGCGGGGTCTGATGCGGACGCCGGAGTCGCCACGGAGGCCGGGCCGGAGAGCGGCGTCGATGCAGCGCCGCCCGACGCGGGCCTCGACGCGGGCCTCGACGCGGGGCAAGACTCTGGACCCCTGCCCGATTCGGGTCCCGTTTTTCCCGGCGTCTCACCGCGAGCACGGCTCTTGGGCGCCGCCTTCGGAACCTCGTTTGCACTGACCAGCGCCGGTGAGCTCTACACCTGGGGGAGCAACGAGCACGGTCTGCTCGCGACGGGCACTCCGCAGCAGCCTGCTGCTCGCGACGGGAACGCGACGGTGCCGATTCGCCCGCCGGGTACCGAGGCGACGACGTTCTCGGCTGTGTCCGCCGGCGACGATCACGGAATGGCTTTGGATGACTCCGGCAACGTCTGGGCGTGGGGGGACAACGCTTTCGGCCAGGTTGGCAACGACGACCAGGGCAACGAGGCGCGCACCCCAGTCATGCTCGTGGGGCCGACCGGGCTCGTCGACATCGACGGCGGCCGGTTCCACACCGTGACCGTCGACGGTCAGGGTGCACTGTGGGCCTGGGGCGCCAACGGCGGTGGGCAGCTCGGCGTCAACGACCTCGTCGACCGTGCCCTACCCGTGCAGGTCGATGTCAGCCAAGTCCCGACGGGGCTCGCCTTCGCGACCGTGGAGGGTGGCGCCGACCACTCGTTGGCCTTGGCCGAAGACGGCACGGTGTGGGTGTTCGGATCGGACCGGTCGGCGCTCGGTCGCGACGGCGAAGCGCAGGTCACGACAGTGGTGCCGGTATTCGGTCCATCCGGCGCCGGCACGCAGCTGTCGGGAATCGTCGCGATTGCCGCGGGGCTGCACCACAACCTAGCGCTCGACCAAAACGGTGACTTGTGGGCGTGGGGACGCGGCGACCGGGGGCAACTCGGCCGCGGCGTTCTCGGACACGTTCAGTTGCCGGGGCTGGTCGACACTTCGGCGTTCGGCTCGAGGCAGATCCAGGCGATTCGCGCAGGTGGCGAGCAGAGCTACGCGATCCTCGACGACGGGACGCTCTGGGCCTGGGGCGCGGATGAGTTCGACCAGCTCGGCCTCGGCGGCGGCAGTGATCAGACCTTGCCGGTGCAGGTCACGATCCCCATGGGGGTCGCCGACATGGAGGCGTTTCAAGACCACGGCGTGGCCCGAGCCGCCAACGGCGCCTTCTGGGCGTGGGGGACGGGCGACGAAGGACAGATTGGTCAGGGCCTCGAGGCGGACGAGACGACTCCGGTGGCGACCTATGGACCCTTTGGGCTCACGGTCACCGGAGTGTTCCCCGCCCGAGCTGCGCACTCGTTCGTCCGCATGAGCGACGGAAGCGTTTGGAGCGTGGGTGCGCGCTCGGACCTCAACGGCAACGTCGCGTCCGGAGCCACACCCATCCTGAACGGCGTCTTCAACGGAATGGACGTTCGGATGATCGCGGGTAGCGAGCTTCACACCCTGGTGCTCGAAAACGACGGCACAGTTTGGGCGTTCGGTAGCAACGCCAACGGGCAGCTGGGGGACGGCTCCAACAACCCGAGCACGGTCCCGGTCGCCGTCGACCTCTCCGCGCTGCCCGGGGGCGTGACCATCGAGTGGATCGGCGTGGGTATCGCCCTGTCGGTCGCGCTCGACAGCAACGGCAACGTCTGGACCTGGGGTCTCGGCCGCTACGGGCACTTGGGCATCGGAGGCTTCACCGACTCGAACGTTCCCGTTCAAGTGCAGGACAACACGGGCAGCGCTGCACTATCCAACATCGTCGAGGTGGTGACGGGCGAAGACCACCTGCTCGCGCGAGACACGAACGGCATCGTGTACTCGTGGGGCCTCGCGACCGACGGGCAGCTCGGTTCGACGCCGCAGGACACTTGCGCCAGCGGGAACTCGTGCAACCAGCTGCCGCGGCGGGTTTGCAATATCGGCGCCGACCCGACCACGTGCACCGCGACGCAGGACTTCTTGGGCGCGGTCAATCAGCTCGCTGCGGGCGAGTCGTACTCGGCCGTGCGCATCGGCGGGCAGGTGTATGCCTTCGGGTGGCGCGACTTCGGCGAGCTCGGCGACGGAATGGGTGGCGGCGCCGATCAGCGGACACCCGCCGTCGTCATGAACGCCACCAACACCGGGCCCCTGACCGGCGTCACCCACATCGTTGGTGGCCACCGCACCGTCTACGCCTTTGGACCGGGCGGGTCCGTTCTTGCCTGGGGCCGAAACTCCCAAGGCGAGCTCGGCCAAGATCCGAGCGGCACCACCTGCGGCACGCTCGAACCGTGCCTGGATCTGCCGGCTACCATCGCCGCGTTGGCGGGAGTGACGCCAGCAGACCTACGCCCGGGTGAGGTGCAGGTCATGCTGCTGGACGACACCGGCACCGCGTGGGGCTGGGGCGAAAACGAATCCGGCGAGACGGGGACGCCGACCCAAGACCCGACGGTAGGTTTCGGTGTCGCGGCGTTCACGCCCACGCCGCTGTTCTTGCTTCCGCGGTAGGTCGAGCTGCCTCAGGGCACCGAGCGAAGGACCGTGGCTGCACCACCGCAACGACGGGCTCGGCTCCCACGCGGGAGCGCACGACATCCAGCGCGGCAGCCGTTCCTGCCGGGACTCGGCTCCCACGTGGGAGCGCACGACATGGATCCGCTACGAGTTGGCCTGGAGCTGCGCTCGCAGGACGGACGGGTCCCATGAGATATGATGCAACGTGTTCGGCGCGTTGTACCAATCTCCTGGAATGCACTCGTGATTGCACAGCCCGATGGGGCGTCCGGGACACAAAGGACGCGGACCAGGCGACGGAGCACTCGTCAGTTGTGCTCTTGTCTGTCGTGGGGAGCAGTGTGCGTCGCTGCGATGTCTGGCTGTGCGCCCGCAGCTACGTCTCATTCGCCGGCGGGTCGACCAGCCAGACCTGCACAGAGCGACGAACCGGTTTGGTTGCGCGGTATCGAACTGGCTTCGAGCCACGCGGCAGAGCCACGGCCGCCGGTGGCAGCGCCGATCGTGACCGTCTCGCTTCGCGCCGCTGGCGTCGTGAATTCCGCCGTGGCCCCGGTGCCGCTCCCGGCTCCGGAAAAATACTCATTCGGTCTCGACGTTTCGTTCAAGCGTTCCGGACAGAATGACCTGACCGTCCTGCCGTTGATCGAAGCGCTTCGGCAATCGCCTCTGACGCCGGACGTGTTGCTCGTCATCGACCGGCGGGTGCCTTATCGGATCCTCACCGAGGTGATGTTCTCCGCCGGCAGGGCCGAGCGGTCACGGCATCATTTTTTGGTCCGCACTCCGAACGGCGACCTGGCAACGTTGATCTCGAGCCTCGCACGCCTTTCGGCGCCGCTGCCTGATCCCCGCGAGAGCCTGCACTTGCGAGTGAGCGCCACCGCGGAAGGATTCATCGTGCGCACGAGAGGCATGGCACTGGGCCCAGGGTGTGGCCCAAGCGCGGGCGAAAAGGTCACCCTGCCGCTGAACCACGGCCGGCACGACTTCGCCGCCCTCCGAGCGTGCGCCTTGAAGCTGAAGTCCACCGTCCAACACGATGACAAGGTCACCCTCGCCGCCCACCGAACGGCCCCGTTCGAGCTGATTGTCTCCGCAATGGACGCGCTGTCCGGCGACGACCGCATGTCCGGCGACGACCGCATGTCCGGCGGCAACCGCATGTCCGGCGGCAACCGCCGCGCGCCACTTTTTGCGGACGTCTCGTTCGGCGTCGAATAGCTCGTTCCCCGTCGCGGACGCCCGCTCGAGCGCGCCGCGAAAAAAACATGTGCCCTCAAATCCAACTGAGCGTTGGATTTTGGGGGGCGTGGATGCCCATGTGGGGCGAAATCCAACGCTCAGTTGGATTTCGGGGGGCACCATTTCCCTCCCGCACTCCCGCTCCCGCACTCCCGCTCCCGCACTCCCGCTCCCGCACTCCCGCT
>JAJDAH010000347.1 GCA_029261965.1 Polyangiaceae bacterium | reverse complement strand
CGCGACTTCTTCGAGAGGCGCGAGGGGCTCGAAGAGAGCTCGGCGGCCGAAACCGTCGGGGCACCGCCACCGGTCGTTGGTGAGGACGTCAAGACGGTCGGAAGCTTCGGCGCGCTGGCGATCGATCGCCCCATGATGCTCTCGTAGGCACCCCGCACGGCGTCGCGCATCGAGGCGGCGTCCTGCCACCGATCTTCCTTCTCGTAAGCGAGGGCCCTATCCACGATCGTGGCGACGACTCCGGGCACGTCCGGAACGACGTCGCTCACCGGTTGGGCCTGCTCGGTCATCGCCGCAAGCAGCTGCTCGTTCACCGTCGGCGCCTCGTGCACTGAGCGGCCGGTCAAGAGCGCAAACATCGTCGCACCCGCCGCCCAGAGATCGCTACGGGCGTCGACCTCCTCCCATCGACCTCGAGCCTGCTCAGGCGCCATGAAGCCCGGGGTACCGAGAGAGGCATGCCCGCCGGTCGAACTACTCGACGGAGCCACCGATTGCAGTCGCGCGATACCGAAGTCGAGAACCTTGATGGCGCCGTTCACTTCGATGAAAAGGTTCCCGGGCTTGACGTCCCGATGCACGATTCCTTTCTCGTGAGCCGCGTCGAGCACGTCGAGCAACCTGTCGGCGACGAGCAAGACCTCGTCGGTATCGAGAACCCCGCCTCGACGATTCCACCGTTGCTCGACGTTTTCTCCTTCGAGCAGCTCCATGACTAGAAACACCGTTCCGTCGTCATCGACATCGTCGTCGAGAATCGAAACCGCCCCGGGATGCGCGACCTTGTTCGCGAGATAACCTTCCCGAAGAAATCTCTGCCGAATGTCGCTCGCGAGAGCTGCCTCGGCATGGAGAATCTTCAGCGCGGCCCGTTTGCCGTTGCGATGGGTAGCCGAATAGACCGCGGCCATGCCTCCGACGCCGATGAGCGCGTCGAGGTGCCATTTCCCCCGCACGGTCTGTCCCAGACGCCCCTCGGCGCGTCTGGCCACCTCCTTGTCGATTTCTCCGGTGTTCAAAGCTGGCGACCCCGGGAGCTCAACCATCCCCGGACGGACGCGAGGCGGATCTTAGTGCATCGAGGCACCCGAGCGAACCCCGCCGGGGAAAGCGTCGTTGACGCTCGGGTTTCGCCGGACGTGGTTTCAGACCCGGCCTACGGGACGGGAGGTCACGCGGAAAAACCTGGCGGTGAGCGCGATCGCGACCGCGGTCAGTCCCGCGCTGAGTCCCCACCACAGACCCTGGGGACCCAGAGCGGTACCGAACCCGAGCACGAGCGCGATGGGTAGACCGAGTGCGTAATGGCCGAGCACGTTCGCCCAAAGCGCGAACTTCGTGTCACCCGCCCCGCGCAACGCACCCGCGGCGACTGCTTGGCAACCGTCGGACAACTGAAAAATCGCCCCGACGAAAATGAGAGGAACGGCCGCGGCAATCACCTCGGGTTTGTCGGTGATCAAAGCGGCGCACATCGCCGGAAACAAGAGGAAGAGAATCGCCGAGAACCCCATGAAACCCACGCCCGCTGCGAGGGACACCAGACCGGCCAAACGAGTCCCCGGATGGTCGCCGCGCCCAATCGCGTGCCCAACACGCACCGACGCCGCGGCGCCGACGCCGAGTGGAATCATGAACGTCATCGCAACGAGGGTGAGCGCCACCTGGTGCCCCGCGAGCGCACTCGAGCTGATGTTGCCCATCGCCACGTTCACCAGACCAAAGACGCCGACCTCGGCAAACAGCGTTAGCCCGATGGGAAACCCCAACCGCAGCGCTCTAATCAGTAGAGCGCGATCGGGCGAGCGGTAACCGCGCTCTTTCGGGGCATCGATGCGGCGAATGGCCACGACCACGAACGCCATTTGGATCAGCGTGCTCACGGTGCTCGCCCACCCCGCTCCAGCCACCCCGAGGGCCGGGACCCCGAGGGGAGTCACGCCGAAATCGGCGACGAACTGGTCGCCGAAAACCAACACCCAGCTGAGCGGCAAGTTGACCACGTTGGCCACCACAACCCCCCAGACGAGTGCCTTGGTGAAGCCGAGCGCCTGAAGGTAGCTCCTCGCCGACGCGAACACGAGATACGGGATCACTGCCGGAGCGCGGGCAACCAGATATTCCAGCGTGAGGCTCACGGTTCCCGGACCGATTCCGAACCAGCCGAGCGCACTCGCGAGCCCGAGAATGCTCACCACCAGGACCACGCCAAGGGCGAGCGCGATCCACACCCCTTGCCAGAGCAGACGCCGCGCGCGAGTCAGCTCCTTCGCACCGACCGCTTGCGCCACGAGCGGATCGAGCCCCAGCACGACGCCGATGCCGAAAACCAAGAGCGTGAAATAGACCGAATTACCGAGCCCGGTGGCGCCGAGTTCAGCTTCGCCCGCACGGCCGACAACCGCCGTATCGACTGCTCCGAGCAGCATCTGCCCGAAGTGCGCCGCGGCCAACGGAACGGCCAAATGCACGAGCGCCCGAAGCTCTCCAAGGGGAGTCTGGCTCGCCCCGGGTTGGGGCGCCGTAGGAGCCGCGGTCGTTGCTTGCATGGCGCATGGTCACCCTGGGGCGCGCATTGTGACCTCGCTCGAAGGAACTGCAAGCTTCCAATCGGTTCGTGGGGACCGAACCTGGGAATCGAGCGGGCGTTTGGGTAGTGTCCGGGCGTGCTCCGCTCACATCGCGGCTACGGTTTCGATTTCGCCGAGGTCACCGACCCCGGCCTGCACCCTGACAAGCAGGTGAACGAGGACCTGGCCGGGTCCGCAGAAACGGCGCACGGATTCTTGGCCATCGTGTGCGACGGCATGGGCGGCCACGAAGGCGGTCAGCTCGCGAGCCGCACGGCAGTCGCCACGATCCTCGAGCAGGTGCAAACCGCGGCGGCTGGCACCGACCCCAAGGACATCTTGGCCAACGCCGTCCGTGTGGCCGCCGGAGCCGTATACAACGTTGGCGCCGAAGGAATTCAGTACCGTCCAGGCTCGACCTGCGTGGCCATGCTGATTCACGAGGGCGGCACCGAGGTCGCCCACGTTGGTGACTCCCGCGCTTACCTCCTCCGAGCCGGAGTGCTGACTCCCCTGACGCGGGACCATTCAGTGGTTCGGGAGCTGCTCGACCGAGGCGACATCACCGAGGAAGAAGCCCTCAACCACCCGGACACGAATCAGATCACTCGCGCGCTCGGCATGGCACCCGAGGTCGAAGTCGAGATGCGCGCGAACCCCGCATCTCTGATGGTCGGTGACGTCCTCATGATGTGCACGGACGGCCTGACCGATCTCGCGGTCGACGAAGAGATCGGCACGCTGATGAAAACGCATCTCGAGGTCAGCCCCGAAAAGGCGGCTACGATGCTCATCGAAGTCGCCAAGATGCGTGGCGCACACGACAACGTCACGGTGCAGATCATTCGGATCGAGCAGGTGCCGACGGCAGCCGTGGCCGCGTCGGCGCCCGCGGCGCACACGCCGGCACTCGGCGGCGGGACCGTGGTGATGGCCGAACCGGCCAAGCCGCCGACGCCGAAACCACCCGCGCCGGCGGCCCGAAAACCCGAACCGCAGCCACCGGCACCGCAACCACCGGCACCGCAACCGCCGACACCGCAGCCACCGACACCCACGCCGGTTCAGGCAGCCTCCGCCCCGACAGCGCCCACTGCCCCGCGTTCGGAGCCCAACGCTGGGCCTCCTCCGCTGCCGCGCACCGCGCCTCCGGCTCGACCCGCCGCCCTCGACCAGTTGAACCTGCCGTCCCCCTACCAGGACACGACGCCGGACAGCGGCGGAAATCTGATGATGATCATGGTCAGCGTGCTCGCGCTCGCCGCTGGGATCGTGATCCTGCTGCTCATCGTCGGTGTCGGCGGCGGTGGCGACGACTGATGCCGAAGCCGCTGTTCGTTTTTGCACACGGAGCTGGCCTACCCTCCACCTCCCCTTGGATGAAGCGCTGGGCCGGACACCTCGAACGGATCGGCAAGGTCGTCGGCTTCGACTACCCCTACATGGCTGCGGGACGACGAGCACCGGACAAGCTGCCGAAGCTCATCGAAGCACACCGCACCGCCCTGGCGGGCGCGCGAAAAGGGCACCGCGGCCCGGTCGTTCTCGTGGGCAAGAGCATGGGCTCGCGGGTGGGGTGCCATCTCTCGCTCGAAGAAAAGGTCGATGCGCTCGTTTGCCTCGGCTATCCGCTGAAAGGCATGGGCAAGACCGGAAAGATCCGAGACGCCGTGCTCGTGGACCTCCGCACACCCATTCTTTTCGTGCAAGGCACGCGCGACAATCTCTGCCCGCTCGATTTGCTCGCCAAGGTGAGAAAAAAGATGACGGCGCCCAGCGAGCTCTACATCGTGCAAGCCGGCAACCACTCCCTCGACGTGACCAAAACGCAGCTCAAAGTCGACGCGGAAACGTCGGCAGACGTCGAGGGGCGCGTGCTCGACGCGATCCGCGACTTCGTCACCAAAGTCGCGTGACGGCGACGCGGGACATCGCGCTCACGTTCGCCGGGGGCGGCAATCGTGCCTTCTATCAGCTGGGGCTGATGAACCGTTGGGGCGACCGCTTGCTGCCCCGAGTCGGGGCGGTCGCCGCGTGCAGCGCCGGCGCGTGTGTCGCGACGATCTTGCTGAGCGGGCGCGCCGAAGAGACCTCAGCGTTCTGGAAGAAGCGCCGCTCGGGGGTCACCAAGAACTTCGATTGGTCCAAGCTCCTCCTGCTGCAGCGCCCGACGCCGCACGGACCGATTTATCGCGACACCATGATTCACGCGATGCGAGACGGCGGTCTCGAGCGCCTTCACTCTCGACCCTTCCCCATCCTGGTGTTGACCGCCGGCTTTCCCCGAAGGCTACCCGCCCCACTCGCGCTCGCTTTGGGGTTCGGTGTTTATTCGCTCGAGCGAAAGGTGAGACCCCTCGCTCTTCATCCGCGACTCACTCGCCGAGTCGGGTTTCGAGCGGACGCCCACGACGCCCGCGAATGCGAGACGCCGGAAGAGCTGGCGGATCTCATCTTGGCCAGCTCGGCGACACCCCCGTTCACGCCGGTAGGCTCTTTCCGTGGCGACCGAGCGCTCGACGGGGGTTTGGTCGACAACGCTCCAGCGTTTCTGGCGGACCGGTTGCCGGGGATACGAAAGAACATCGTCTTTTTGACACGCCCCTACCCCGACGAAGTCACCGGAGAGAAAGACGGCCGCCTCTACGTCGCGCCGCAAAGCCCGGTCCCGGTCGAGCGCTGGGACTACACGCGGCCCGACCTGGTCGATGCCACGGTGGAGATGGGGGAGCGTGACGCCGAACGCCTCGGTGACCGCATCGACCGATACATCGGAGTCACTTGATGGCGGTGCTCAATCGGATCGTGCACGGAATCGTGAGATTCAACTCGCGGCGCCCTCGCCGCGGCGACTTCGACGTGCAGGCGGCGCGACGAAACATCGAGAGCATGGCGGCGAAGATGCCCCGACCGCGGGGAGTCCGATATTCCGAAACCAGCCTGGACGGCGTCCCTGCGTTGTCGATCGAACCGGAGGAAATCCGAACCGACGGGGTACTTCTCTACTTTCACGGGGGCGGCTACACGAGTGGGTCGCCGAAAAGTCACGCGCACCTGGTGGGTTTCATCGCCAAGGCCGCAGGCGTCCGGGCGCAATCGGTGCACTACCGTCGGGCCCCCGAGCACCGCTTTCCGGCGGCGGTCGAGGACGCTCGAGCGGCGTTTCGTTTCCTCGTCGATCGAGGCACGCCCCCGAGCAAGATCTGCCTCTCGGGTGACTCGGCCGGGGGCGGGCTCTGCCTCGCGCTCATGCTCGCGCGGAAGGAGCACGGCGAAGAGCTACCGGCGGGCGCAGCGCTCATTTCCCCCTGGACGGACATGACGCTGAGCGGAGACTCGATGGAAACTCGAGCCACGGCCGATCCCATGCTGTCGCGCGCGTTCCTCGAAGCTTTTCGCTCGCACTATGCGAACCCGCCGGACTACGGCCATGTGCTGGCCTCGCCGCTTTTCGCTGACCTCTCCGGGCTGCCCCCGCTCCTGGTACACGTCGGCGGTCACGAGGTACTGCTCGACGATTCGCGGCGCCTCGCCGAGCGCGCTCGCATCGCCGGCGTCCAGATCGAGCTCTTGGAGTACCCCGAGATGATGCACGTCTGGCACTTCGTCACTCCGCTGCTCCGAGAGAGCCGGGCCGCCGTCCGTGAGATTGGCCAGTTCGTGCTGAGCCGGCTCACCGCCGACTGAGCCCTGGCGTTCCTCGAGCGCGCCTCCGGTGCGGTTGCGGAGAAGATTCAGTCAGCCGACCCAGCCGGGGAGCTTGCCCGACGTGCGCAAGCGACGATTCACGAACATGCCAGCAAACATCCCGATGATCGAGCCGAAGAGGGCGTATACGGCGGCCATTGGACCTCGGATGTCTCGGTAGGTCCGGTAGGCCCGGCATTCCTCCGGGCGAGCCGCGTAGAACACCGACTCGCTACCGGCCGCGTGACGGCCTTCGTAGAATGCCGCGCACTGATCCACGGGGCCCAGCGCGGCGAGATCCCCCACCCCCTTCATTTGGGTCAGCGACTCCGCAGGCAAGCCCTTGACCTGCCCCTGCATCTTGGAGTGCTCGACCGAGCAAGCCACAGCCCCGCCGGCGAGAGCGCCCATCACTATGAACACCCAGTAGATTTTCGGGGTCGGGACGATCACGACCCGGATGGTCCACCACCGGTGGCACACCCGTCAACCTCGCCTTTCAGGGGGTTTCAGGGACGTCCGGCGACGTGGCGTGCTAAAATCCGCGCATGAACTACTCGCTTAGGAAATTCAGTCTTGTCGCTTTTCCGGCCCTGCTTGGCGGAGCCATGGCCGTCAGCTGTGGCAGCACCAGCGGCGACGACCTCTTGAGTGATGGCGCCGGCGGGTCCGCGGGATCGGGCACCGGCGGAGTCATGAGTGTCCCGGGTTGCTCGGTGACTCCGGACTGCGACGCCTGCACCGATTGTTTTCAGGGCTGCGTCTGCCTGACTCAAGACGTCGCTTCGTGCGAGGCGGCGTGCAACATGGGCACGGGTGGAACGCCAGGCACCGGCGGCACACCCGGTACCGGTGGAACCCCAGGCACGGGTGGTACCCCGGCGACGGGTGGTACGGGCAACGTCGGCATGGGCGGTACGGGTAACGTGGGCACCGGCGGCACCGGAGCCGTCGGCGGCGCGCCGCCGGACGTCATCAGTTGTTTCCCGGACATCTATGGTGGCATGGCGCTCGTGTTCCCCGACTACAACGCCGTCCCGAACGTCACGATGGGATCGCACTGCCAAGGCACGAACCATCAAGACATCACGGGGATCGAGCGGGTCATCTTCCTCGGCGACTCAATCACCTTCGGGTCCATTCCGCTGCCACCGTTGACGACCGCTGCCAACCTCGTCTATCGCGCCCTGCTCGGTGACATGCTCGCGGCCCGGTTCCCCGGCGCGGCCATCGACAACTACTCGGAGAACGGCGCGCGAGTCGACGACTTCATGACGCAATTGAACAACGGCGTCCCCGGCGGCGTGGAGAACCGCAAGACCCTCGTCATCACGACGATGGGCGGCAACGATCTGCGACCGATCGCCGAGCGAAAGGCGACCATCGCCGAAGCGCAGGGCGACATCGACCAGATCTTGGCGGACCATCGCGCCGCCGCTGAATGGGTGAAGGATCCAGCTCACTTCCCGAATGGATCGGCGTTCATTTTCGCGAACATCTACGAGTACACCGATACTTCGGCCGACCTGGGATCTTGCCCTGCAGCCAACTTGATCGGCCTGAGTGGAAACTACCTCTCGGCGCCGGCCGTCATCACGGCACTGCACGAGGGGTACCTCAGCATCGCAGCAGATACGCGCTCCGACATGATCTTCATGGCCGAAGACTTCTGCGGTCACGGATTCCGTGCCGGAGACCCGACACTGCAGTGCTTCCGCGGCGGCGGGCCGGCCAGCGAGCTCTGGTTCGACCAGACGTGCATCCACCCGAGCGATCCCGGGCACGCGCACATCGCTCAGATGTTCATGAGCGTCGTGAACGAGTAGACGGAACCCCGTCCCACTCGAACTCTACGCGGCGCCCGTGCTCACGCATCAGCGCGTCGTACTCCTCGTAGAGCGTCCGTTGCTCGGTGCCTCCCGCCTTCGGCAACTGAACGCCCAGCACCTGGGCTGCGAGAAGTCCCGCGAGTGCCACGACCCGCTCGCGCTCGGTGTAGCGGCTCACCGAACGTAGCTCGTTGAGCGATCGCTTGATGGCACTCGACAAGCGCTCCTCCACCCGAGCCGGCACGTTCGGGATCCCGTAATAGTCCGTGAGCTCGTCCGCGTAGCGGCCAATCGGCGCCGCATAGTCCGGGTCCTCGTGACGGAGTCGCGCCGCAAGCCGTGTTTTGGCAGTCGTGCCGTAGTCACCCAACACTGCGACGATCTCCTTGATGTCGAAGGGCTTGGCAATGTGCACGATCGAGAGATCTTTGCTCTTGCGTTTGAGCTTCTTGTCGGGCTCCCCCGTCACGAGGGCAATCATCATGTCGGGATTGTTCGAACGAAGATATTCGCCGAGCACCAACCCTTCCATGCCGGGGAGGCGCTGGTCGATGAACGCCACCTGAAATGTCCATATTGGCAAAAGCTCGAGCCCCTCCTCGGCAGAGCCCGCCGGCACCGCTTGGTGGCCCTCTCGGGTGATGATGTCGACGAGCAGCTGTCGTAGCTTCTCGTCGTCGTCAATCACCAATACGTTGAGCTGCGCATCCTCCACCATCGTTCGAGGGTATCATTGCCCCCTGACACCTGGCAGCCGTCTCGGGCACCGGTGCGCAAGCCGAATTGCAAGCTGCATCCGCGCCGCCATCACGAGCGGCCTGGACGTGCGGACGGATCGCTGAAACCATCGGTCGAGCAGAGTGACTTCGAGCATCGCCGGCAAGATCATCGCGAACAGGTACGAGCTCATCGACGTGCTCGGCCAGGGCGCTCACGGCATCGTATTCCGCGCTCGCGACCAGAGCACCGGCGAGCCCGTAGCGGTCAAGGTGCTGAATCGAGAGGTGGCTTCCAACCCGCAATACGTGGAGCGATTGCGGCGCGAGTGGCACGCCATGAAGGCGCTCGGTGGCACCCACGCCGTGCATGCCCGGGAGCTCTGCACGGCCCTCGGCGGCGCGCTTTGTTTGATCATGGAAATGCTCGACGGGGTCAACTTCGACCAATATCTGTCGGGCTTCGAGAAGCGCGGCGAGCAAATCTCCGTCGAGCACCTCGTCGCGCTGCTCGCCCCCATCGCTGAAACCCTCGATGTCGCGCATCGCGCCGGCATCGTGCACCGCGATCTGAAGCCGGCGAACATTTTCATCATGAGCGACGAGGCCGGCGGCGGCGTGCGGTTGCTGGACTTCGGCCTGGTGAGCCTGACGTCGGCGCCGCCTCTTACGGCGGCGGGTACGGCCATCGGCTCACCGAGCTACATGGCGCCGGAAATCTGGGAAGCGAAGCGCGAGCTCGTGGGCCCGAGGACCGATGTGTATTCGTTCGCCACGATCGTCTTTCGCGCGCTCACCGGTCGCGTTCCGTTCGAGGGAAAGACGCTCCGCGAAAAGTACATTTTGGCGACGCGAGCGACGCGTCCGAGCATCGTCGCGGCGCGGCCGGAACTACCACGCGCGGTGGACGCCTGGGCCAAAACTGCTCTAGCCATCGATCCACGAAAGCGGTTCGCCGACATGCCCCAAACATGGAACGCGTTGCTCCAGGCTCTAGACACGGACGACCCACCGCTGTCCGCCGCGTGGCGACGAGCATCTGCAGCGTTCAAGCGATGGGTCGGGCGCTCGTCCGACATGCCTGGGGCGCCACTTCCTCGAGCGCCCGACTCGGATCGACCCACCGATGCCCGGGCCCCCGCGGCCAAGCCGCGGGCAACCGCTGAGCTCTCTCCACTCGAACCCTCGACACGACGAGTGCGCATGAACACGCTCGCGACCGACGAGCCGACGTTGCTCGGGATCGGCGTCGAGGCGACGCCGCCACCCGACCGAATCGGTGAAGATGACGATGACCGTCCCACCCTCGTCATGAACCGAGCGCCGCCGGAGACCTCGGCACCGCCCTCCACGAGCCAGAAACCAAAGCGCACCTCGACCAAGAAGCCCACTTCCAAGAAGAAGGTCGCGAAGAAGAAGAAGGTCGCGAAGAAGAAGAAGGTCGCGAAGAAGAAGAAGATCGCCGCTTCCAAGAAGAAGGTCGCGAAGAAGAAGAAGAAGATCGCTTCCAAGGGGAAGGCCGCGAAAAAGAAAAAGATCGCTTCCAAGGGGAAGGCCGCGACAACACGGAAGGTCGCGAAGAAGAAGAAGAAACCCCTCATCAAAAAGAAAAGCGCTTCCCGCAAGAAGCAGCCCCCCGCGAAGTCGAGACACGCGGCCGAAAAACAGGTCAAAACCGGAAAAAACTCCTGAGCACAGCGACTCCGATCGATCCGTCTCGCGAAATGGAAAGTCGTAGCGTGCGGCGACTCACTCCACGCAGGCCATCAGGTGGGATCCGCCTCGCGACGAAAAAATTCGACGTGAAAACGAACCTCGCCAATGGGTTTCACGAAGTGTGCGGCGGTGGGAGCCGCGACACCCGACGCGGCCGGCGACAGGACCCATTGTCTCCGGTCGGGCTCGATGATGGTGTACGCAAGCTTCCCGCTCTCGACGACGATGCGGGCCCACACACCCTCTTTGGTGTCGTGCTCCTTCAGCAGACCGCCCGGTACGGTGTTTTCGTCGAAGGTCGCCGTCCGCTTGTAGGCGAGTGCATCCGGCGGGATCTCCGGCATGTCGCAAAACGGGCAATCGAACGACTCTCCGAGCTTGCGCCGGCGACCGGTCTCCGAAACGACCCATGGCCGCTCTTCGAAAGGCGGCCGATGCCGGACGTGTTGTTGGTGGCCGCAGTCGAGCTCGACGACCCAATGAGCTTGCTCATCTTGATGAAAGCCGACGGCCGGTCGTAGTGCCATGAAATTCCCCGAAGGTCTTAGCAGCTGGAGCGCAAAGCTGCTCGAGCCCAGGCAGCGACTGCCACGCAGACCCCCCCACCGAGCGCGGCGAGCGTCGCCGCCTCGCCGATGGCGTCAGCCAGATATCCCACCGGCAAACCGACGATGCTGAATGCCGCGAACGCGAGCAGTGCGAGACTCATTATCCGCCCGAAAAAAGCCGGCTCCGACTCGGCGAGCAAGACGGCCCCGTTCAGCGTGATCATGGTGCCACTCGCCAGACCCACGACGACGATGGCGACGCTCGCGGTCGCCAAAGTGGACGTGCTGGCCAAAAGAACCAGTGATAGTCCGAAAGCGAACCCCGACACGACGTAGACTCGTTTCACGTGGCTGCCGTCGCTGAACGGCGCAACCGCGAGACTCGCCGCGAGACCCCCGGCAGCGCTCAACACGAACAGGACGCTGACGGCATCCGGATCGGCTTCGAGTCGATGGGCAACGAAACCCGGAAGCACCGTAACGTGCGGGAAACCCAGCATGATGACGGTCACGAACATCGACAACAGGGCGCGCAGCTGGGGCCGCTCTTTCACGTGCCTCAGTCCGTCGGCGACGTCGGCTAGAACGCCGCGACCATCGGAGCGACTGGTCAGCGCACGCACCGGGAGCCTCGCTTGCAGCAGCACGGCCAAGAGGTAGAGCGCGGCGACAGCCGCGAAAGCGCCCCACGCCCCGGGCCACGCGAGCGCGAGCAGAGCTCCGCCGATGGTGGGACCGATCACCCTCGAAGCGTTGAGCGCGATCTGATTGAGCGCGATGGCGTTGCCGCGTCGATCGCTCGCGACGAGCTCCACGGCATAGGCTCCTCGGGTGGGTCCAAGAAACGCAAAGGTCGAACCGACCACGAGTCCCGCCGCGGCGAGATGGATCACCCGTAGCAACCCGTACGCCATGAGCCCCGCGAGCGTCGCGAACACCAAGAACGCCGCGAGCTGCCCGACAATGAGAATGCTGCGCTTCGAAATGCGGTCTGCCATCGCCCCGCCGATGGGACCGAGCGCGAGCATGGCAAGGCCTCTCGCAAAGTTCACGAGGCCCACCGAGCTGTTCTCTCCCGTCAGCTCGAAAGCCACGATCGATTGCACAACGACTGACATGAAGAACCCGATGAATGCGCTCAACGCACCAAACCAAAGTCGGCGGAAGTGCACGTCTTGAAGGGCGCGAAACACGGCAGATGTGGTGTTTCCTAGAACAGCAAACGAGCAATCGACAGTCTCTTCTGCTGCGAGGGCCTCCCTCTCCTTGCCACGTGCTCGATCTCGGGCGGATACTCGTCGACGAATTGGGAAGCATGACGGTCCGAACGCTCGCGGTCTCGCTCCTGGCTGTGGTCTTGCTCAGCGCGTGCGGCGATCCCCCATTGTTCCGCAGCTTGAAGGCCGACCGAGCGTTCCCGGGGCAGCCGCGCGACCGAGCGGAATTCGACGCTCTGTTCGAGTTCGAGCAGCGACCACAATGCGTCTTGGAGAACGCTCGCGATCTGGGTCTGGAGGGTGAGCTCCGAATTTTTCGTGGCAAGCGAGTCGACGACGAGCAAGTTCAGCGCTTCCTGGGAGGCCTCCAACGCTACTGGTCGAACTATGGGATCGACTGCTTCACGCGGTACGAGATCATCGATGTGCCGCTGTCCTTTGCGCTCATCCTCGACGAGCCGCGCCTCCTTCGGCGGATAAAGAAGAAAACCGGCATCAACCCCCTCGGGCCGACGACCGCGGCGGAGGACGTCATTCTCGAACGGGCGGCCGCTCGGGCAATCCTCCACAACGCGATTGAGTTCATCGGGGCCTACTCCGTCCCCGCAAGGCCGGCGGTCAACTTCGTGATCCTGCCGAGGATGGTCGATGACGAAATGGCCTCCGCAGACCTTCTCGGGGGGTTCATTCTAGGCCTCGGGTTATCCCCACGACTCGTGCAGGACGCCCCGGAGAGCGAGGACTTGTTCGGCGTCCTCGAGAATGCGGGCATTCCGCAGGATTTCACGCCAACCGCATTCGTCGGCGTGGACACGACGAACCGACTGCTCGGGGATCCGGATTCGCTCGTCGCGCACGAGGTGGGTCATGCCTACGGCCTTCCGCATCTCGAAACGTTCGGGAACCTGATGCATCCGTCGGAGTTTCAACTTTGTGCCGGCGGGCTCGACGATGCCCAGCTCTCGGTCGTGTCCGAGGGTCTCGCGCCTGCCGCCCGAATTTCGGGCACCGACATGGTCTTGTCGCTTTCGGATCACCCCCAACCCATTCTCGACTTTGCCGCGGGCCTCACAACGCGTGCGCGCTCTGTCCAGCCGCGGTAGCAGCCCTCTCGAAACGCGACTCTCAGTCGTAGGTGTATTCGTAGCTACAGGCGTTGGATACCGCCCGCGTCTGGGGCCCGCACTTCAACTCGGCAGCTTCGTAGTCGTAGTACCACTCGGAGCAAGTGAGCTTGCTGGTGGTGCAATTGATGAGAGCGATCGCAGCCTTTCGGCAGTCCGGCTCGATGTTCGACGAGTTGATGTAGTCCGTGTAGTAAGCAACGCAGTCGCTAATGCTCGAGAACTCCGACTCGAACTCCGTTCGGTTGCACAGCCGGTTCTTCTCACAAACCTTCTTGATCGCCCCTTCGATGCTGCCGCCACCGCTGTTGCCACCGCAGGCCCCCAACGTCAGGACAGCGACCCCCACCGGCGGGATGATTTTTTTTGGTTTGAAAAGTTCCATTCCACCCTCTAGCTTTTGACCCAGCTTACAGCGCAGCTCAGGTTACCAAAAATCGTCGCGCGGAGGTGATACCAGGAAGTGTTTGTTGCCTAGCGCGCCCGCGCGCGATTCCTCCTGCGCCAGCTCCCCGCACTTTCTTCGTCAAGAGCCCGAAATTTCGCCATTTGGTCCGGGTCGAGCACTTCGGCCAACGCCGCCTCGGTCTCGCCATGCACGACTCGCACGGAGGCGCGACGAGCCTCTCGCGGGGCTTGAGCCGTGTCTAGCTGTGCGCGTGTGGCTCGAAGCCGCCGGCTTTCATCCAACAAGATCGCCTGAACCTCGGGTTGTTGGGCGTCCGAAAGAGCGAGCCGTCTCCGAAGAAAACGCGCGCGTCGTTCGGCGCGGATCTGTTGCAAGTCGGCACGCTCGTCATCACTCAACGCCGCATCGGGATCATTCGAACTCGTCGGCAGAGCGCCATCTTCGGATCCCGCCCGGCCCCGTACCGCGTCACCGGATCGACGGCTCGCCTGCCATCGCTCGAGCTCGACCACCTTGTTTTCGAGATCCGACACTTCCCCGACGAGCCGATCGCGCTCGGCGCGGTCGGCAGAGGAGTCGTTGGGGTGTTCTCGCTTCGGCGTGTCGGCCTGGTCGGCGCTCATCATCCACCAGACCGCAAGCGCGCCGACCGATGCGCCGAACAGGGTGCTGAACGAAAGCGTCGCTCGTGAGTAGCGCTTCACCTGGTCAGTCCCTGCAGTCGCTCGAACAGCAATTGGGTTTCCGGAAGCACCCGCTCGACGGCGTCGCCGTTGTGGCGTCTCCACTTGTCGGCGTCCGGTGCGGTGAGGGTGAATCGCGAGAGCGGTAGCTTTTCGGAAAAACTCTCGAGATCTCGCTCGTCGATGGCGACATCGCCGTGCCGGCACACATTGCGCACGACGCGTTTCGGGTCGCGCACGAGCTCGTCGTATGCGACCGACATCCACCGACGACGGTCGAGCCGCGAAAGGTCATCGAAGATCGTCTGATTGGCGATACACCATTGCTCGAGCGCGATTCGTTCGAGCGGCTGTCCAGCGAGCGACCGCCAGCCAGGGGTCAACAAGAGCGACCATTTCGGGCCGGACCATTCGGGCAAACCCGGGTAGGTGACGAACCTACCAGACCGCCAGGCGTCCATGATGCTGCTGAGGTTCTGCTCCGGAGCCCGAAACAAGAAGACGAACCGGGCGTCGGGGAACACTCGACAGAGAAAGGGGATCCTGAGGGCGTTCTTCGGCGTCTTCTCGAGAAAGCGAACCGTGCACTCTTCTCCATCGCGGATTTCCAGCGACTTTCCCGCGTGATCCAAGAGCTCGGCGGCGAAGCGCTCACGCACGCGACACGCGATGGCCTCGCTGGCGTCGACGGCCAAGAGCCGGTTCGAGTCGAAACCTCGGTCCCGTGGACTGAGCGGCGAGATGCCTTCGATCACTCGGTGGCTCTCGCCGCCGATGGTGACGAGTCCCCGACATCCGGCCAGCGTCTCGAACAACAGGGTGCTACCCGACCGCGGCGCCGCGACGATGATGAGCGGCCGGTCGAAGCGAACCGCGGCCTGCCCACGCTTGACCAACAGAGCGGTCGACTGCTCGACGGGCAAACGAAGTGGCTTGGCGTCGGGGATCCCGCTCGCCTCGGCGATCCGCTGGGAAAGCAGCATCACGGCGTCGACGCCGTTCGAGACGAGGAAAATGTGTCTCGCCAGCGGCTCGAGGCGGCCATGGAGCTGCTCGTAGGCGCCGAAAAAGTCAGCCGCTGCTTCGCGGCTGTCCCCATGCCGAGCCCACGTGCCGCGCCAAACGTGTCGAAACGCATCCACCGCTCTCGTCAATTCTTCCACGTCGTCGGGGTCGTTGTCCGGCGAGCGAGCGACTTCGAGCAGAACCTCCAAGATCCGCGCGTCCATGTCGTTGGGGTCGGCGCGGCGGCTCTTTCGCAGCCATTCGGTGGGAACGCGAACGGGGCGAGCATCGTCGGGCATGACCAGTCGCGGCTGTGCGGCATCCAATCGGGTCGGATCGAAACGCGAGTCGCCCATCATTCGCCAAAAGCTCGCCGTGCCGCAGGTATCGACCACGAGGTGGATGCGATGAATGTCAGTGGGATTGCGCACCGAGTGGTGGCGCCAGTTGCTGAAGGTCCACGTTTCTCCTGCGCCCATGTGTGCCTCGACGCCGTTACATTCGAAGATCACTCGCGGGTCGGTGATGACGGGGATGTGTACGCGAACGCGACTCTGCCAGTAGGAGCCGCTGTCGGTATGACTCGGAACCTGCTCGCCGGGGGCGATTCGCATGAGCCGGGCTCGTCCGATGCCGGTGTCGAGTGCCGCAAGCACCTGCCGCAGGTAAGCACACCGCTCGAGCGCGGCCTGCTCCGTCATGCGCGCTCCACCTTCGTCGCTGACGAGTGCGATCGCACTATTGCCGCGATAGTCCTGAGGATGGGCCTGCCAATCGCCTTCGTCGAATCCGTCCACCTCGCGCATCAGCCGGTCGGCATCGAAGCGCAATGGCAGTCGATAGAACTCGTGCTCGAGTCTCACTGGCCCTCGGTGGGCGAGCATAGCGTGGCTTGCTTGGCGTATGCTCTCCGGATGCCGGTCCGTGTAGTCACCCTCGGACCCCAGGCCGAACCGGCAACCATCGGAGACGTGCTTTGTCGACGATTTCCAGAATTCACTCGGGCAACTCTACGGATGTGGGCGAATCAAGGTCGAGTTCGAATGAATGGCAAACCTTGCCGACTCCGCACGCTCGGAAAGGCCGGAGCACGCATCGAGCTCGAGCTTGCCGAAAGAATCTCCCGCCCCGTTCAGCCCGACGACGACGTCTCAGTCACGGTTCTTCATGAGGACGAAGACCTGATCGTCGTCGACAAGCCGGCAGGTCAACGATTCAAACCAGGCCCTCGAGAACGAAGCGGGACGCTCTATCACGGTGTGTTGGCGTACTTGGGCGAAGCCGCGGCGCCAGGACAACCTCGTCTGTTCGTGCTGCACGCCGTCCGCGGCGCGCAAAGCGGCGTCGTCGCACTCGCTCGCAGCGAAGTGGTGCGAGCGCGTCTGCGTCGCATGTTCCTCGACCTCGCGGTCGAGCGCGAAGTGACCGCGGTCACCGTCGGTTGCCCCTCCCTCGGCGAAATTCGGTCGAGAGTCGCCCCGGACCCCAAAGGCAAACATCGCCTGACGTCGGCCGCCTGGCGAGGGCGCGAGGTGGTCACCGTGGTCGAAACCGTCGAGCCGCTACTCGACGGTTTAGCGGCTCTGGTTTCATGTCGCGTCCGGGCCGCTTCGCGAAATCCCATCCGTGTCCATCTGGCTGAGCGTGCAGGATGCCCAGTTCTACGCGACCGCCGCTACTCGCCGGGAAGAGTCGACGAGCGACTGCGACCCGTTGCCCGAGATCTGGGTCGCCCGGCCATGCACCTTTCCGCCCTCGCACTTCCCCACCCCCGCCACGGCCGTCCGATGCGCTTCGAATCCCCGTTGCCCCAGGATCTGGTTGATTTGATCGACCGACTGAGATCCGGTCAGCCGGGCGAAGCCGACTCGTCATCGTAGCCGCCGGACGAGTCCTCGTTCCGCCGGCGCCGTTCTTTGGCGTCGGCCTCGACCTTCTTGCTCTCTTCTTCGTACAACGGCAGGAGCTTCGCTTGGGTTTCGTTGAGTTTTTCGACGAAGCTCTGTTCGAGGGGCTTGCGCTCGAGCACCACCTCATAGAGCGCTTCGAACACGTCAGTGATTTCCACGCCGAGCACCGTGTCGTTGGAAGTGTCGCGGGTGTCCTGGGTACGCTTATCGGGCTTCACGACGGCGATCGCTGCGTCCGAGTCACCAATGCCCAACCAGTCGATCGCCTCTCGAATCGTTCGCTCGGGCTCCTTCAAGACTTCGTCGTAGGCCACCAGGTGAAGCGGATAGCGTCGAGTAACGGCATCGCTCACGAGAGAAAAATTCTCGCCCCACCACTCGAGCAGCGGCGAGATCCTGTGCGGTTTTCTCGCGTCGGGTCCCTCGCGCTGGACCCTCGCTTCGTGCTCGATGTCGTATAGCCGGCGAATCGATGCGTCGTAGTCACGCCAATGCCTCATCGTCGCGATCACCTTGGTGACGAACGCGATATCGCTACGGATCAACCCGGGGATGAACACCTTGACCGCATGCCAAGTCGTTTCCTCCGCAAAGAGGTAGCGACCGGTCTTCGGATGAGGATTTGTCCGCCAGAAAATTCCACGGCGGAGAATCGATTCGTAGAAGCCGTCGGGATTAGCCGCATGCAGCGTGTCACGCCACTTCCCCGGAAAGGCTTCGCCGATCACCGAAAAGCCAGCTGCTTGAATGACCTGCATCCACATCGACGTCCCGGACCGCTTGGTGCCAGTGACGATGATCATCTCGATGCCCTCGCAGCCATCCTGGGAACCGCAATCGTTCGCTCAGCGACCGCCGAGAGGCAGCGGCGGCGGGTGCGGTCCGACGTGCAACGAGCGGCGGTCCGACGAACCGTTCGAGGAGCCCCCGCCCCCATTTTTCGACTGCTTCCAGAGCGTATATTCCTCTCGAACGAAAACGTCGACGAGGAAGCTGGTGTCCGAAGCGTCGTCGACATCCAAAGCGGGGTTCAACAGCTCGAGCAGCGCGAGCAGCGCTGATTTGAGGTGCGCGTCGTTGTCGAAGCACTCTCGCACGCCGCGGGCGCGGGACGCCTTCGTGCGACGACGTTTCATCTCGTCGTACGCCTTCACCATCGAACGAAGAATCGCGAGCGAAAGATACTCGTGGCTCGGCGGCAATCGCCCCATCTCTTCGAGCTTTTTGGTGACGGAGCGGCGACGAGTCGACTCGACGCTCGTCGGCTCGCTGACGCCTGTGCCTGACTGGGCCGCCAGCGACTGGACCCAATCGGCGCTGGTCTCGGCCTCGGCGTCCCCAGACAGATCGAGTTCGTCGTCGGTGACTTCCATGGCGTCGTCTTCAACGTCTTCGCTCGCCGGCCAGACGCTCGCATGCCGCCGATAGATCGTCGGCTTCGGCAGCGCGGCCAGGTCGTCCGGCGACTGAGGGAATTCTCCGGCCGACGCGACGAGGTCCATGACGACGTTGGTCCAGGTGTGTTCGAGCGGAATGTCGGCCAAGAGCGTGTCGACGTCGACCATGCCGAGCAGCGCCGCGGAATCGAGCTGCCCGTCCTCACAAGCGGCGTTCATCGCGTGAACGAAAACGTCCTGCAGCTGCTCGATCGAAACTTGCTGGGCCATCTGTTCGAACGAAATCCCACGAGCGATGTCCTGCATCGAAACGAGCCCCTCTGCCACAGCGCTCTCGATGATCAGCTGAATGCGTTCGACCGCGACTTTGCGGGCGGACGAGCTTCGCGACGCGCGAGCGACCCAGTCGCCCTCGACCGAGAAGATCCAGAGGCGATTGATGTCGAGAGTACCGACGACGATGGACAGCGGCAGGATTTCGAGCAACGCCTCGGCGTTGGTGATCCCCTCCTCGACCGCGAGCTGCACGTCTTCGCACGCCGCTACGACCGAACGCCGCGTCGCGATCTTTTTCGGGATGCCGACCGCGTCGGTCAAGATCTTCACGCGCAGGTGCCGGTTGCCTTCGAGCGCGACCATGAACGAAGCCGGCGGAAAAAGCTCGAAGAGGTCGTCGGCCTCGCGCCACCCCTGTTTCAAGGTGCGGTCGAACAGCCTCGCAATGAACCGTTCTCGCGGGTCCTTGATCCCGCGAAGGGAGGTCGCGGTGACTTTTGTCGACTTTCGTTTCCCCATCCGTACCGCCCGAACGCTCATCCTACGCGATCCTCGCGCGTCCTTCCCGGCAGATTGCCCCGACGGCGGTTTGGCACCTGCCCCGGGGCTCAGCTCTTCTGATCGCGTGGCCGAATCAGGATGTCGTGTACCTGCATGTGCGGAGGCCCGAGTAGGCTCCAGCTGACGGCATCGGCGATGTCTTCGGATTCGAGAACCTTGTATCGGCTGTAGGTTTCGAGCGCGACATCCTCGCTCTTGTGATACTTCGCCGCGAATTCCGTTTCGACGAACCCGGGGCTGATCGCCGTGACGCGGATCCGGCTCTCGAGCGCCCGGAGCTCCTGGCGCAGGCCCTCGGTGAGCGAACGCACCGCGTACTTGGTGGCCGAGTAGACGCCGCTGCCCGGTGGCACACGATGTGCTGCCATCGACGAGATGTGGATGACGTGGCCATCGTCGCCGCGCCTGCGCATGTCGGAAACGGCCTCGCGAGTGCAGACGAGGAGCGCGAGCACGTTGACGTCCAGCATCTCTCGCCAGTCGTCGGTTTTCCCGCTCGTCAGGGGTGCATCGTGACCGAGGCCAGCGTTGTTGACCAGGACGTCGACCCCGCCCCACTCTTCCCGGATACGCTCGAACATCGCCGCGATGTCGGCCTCCTGACGAAGATCGGCTGATATTGGGAGCACGTCCAAGCCCCCGATACTTTTTCGGAGCGTCTCGAGCCGGTCGATCCGGCGAGCGCACATTGCAACCTTCATCCCGTCGCGCGCGAGCCGTTCCGCTACCGCCGCTCCGATCCCGGCGGACGCTCCGGTGACGAGCGCGACGCGCCCACGCCAGGCCTCGAGTCTCGCCGATGTCGTGTCACTCATGGCGGAGAGTTTCGCGATTTTCGAGGCGCAGGACTACCCCGGAGCGCGACTGCTGACGGCTTCCTCAGCGTCGCGTTCACCGCCCATCAGAATCGACACCCAGCCCCACTCGGGGCTCGTTTCGAGCGAGATCTTCACGATCATCGTCAGCGGAACGCTCAAGAGCATGCCGACCGGACCCCACAGCCAACCCCAAAAGAGCAACGAGAGAAACACGACGAGCGTGGATATCCCGAGCCGCCGCCCCATGAGGTTCGGCTCGACGACATTGCCGAACACGAGGTTGATCGCAACGATGCCGCCGAGCACGATGAGCGCCCGCATTGGACCGTGCTGGATGAGCGCCAGCAGCACCGGCGGGAGCCCCGCGATGATCGATCCGAGGTTCGGCACGTAGTTGAGCAGGAACGCCACCAATCCCCAGAGCAGCGGAAAGTCCACGCCGAGCACCCACACCAACAGACCCACGCACAGACCGGTGGCGAGGCTCAAGTAGGTCTTGATGACCAGGTACTGCTTGATCTCCCCGGTGACGCGAGAATACCGGCCGAGGTCGGCGGTCGGATCCCCGAGGGCCGCGCGGAGCTTCTGGGGTACGGCGACGGCTTCGAACAAGATGAATACCATCGTCAGGACGACGAGCAGGGTGTTCGACAGGAGACCGGCGAGGCCGGACACCGTCTTGCCTACGAGCTTGAGGCTAGCCCCCGGATCGACCAGACCGAGCACGCGCTTCTGGCTGACCTCGATCCCCTGACTGCCGAGCAACGAAGAGATGCTTTCGATGATCCCTTCCGAACGCGCCTGATACTTCGGCAACTCTTCGGTGAAGCGATTCACCGAGCCGCCGACCATGCCGCCAACGAGACTGAGCACGACGATGACCAGCAGCATGACCAGCGGGACTGCGGCCGAGGTCGGCACCTTGCGCTCTCGAAGCCAGAGCACCGCAGGTGCAGCCAGTACGCCCAGGAACGCTGAGAACACCAAGGGCACCAAGAAGGCTTCAGCCGACTTGAGACCGGCCAAAACCACCACCAAACAAGCGCCGTTCAATAACAAGCGCGAGCCACCTTGAGCCACGGGCCGATCGTAGGAAGACCACCGAAAAACGGCCCAGAACTCGGGGGTTCCAGCTTGGCGGCACGACATCCTCAAGCCCATGAAATGACTGCATTATTACGCCGCCATTAACGGTGAGCGGCGCGGCGGCATTTTGCTCGCAGAAGATGCAGGCAGCCCTCGCTCTCCCCGACCCTTGGCTCACCCAGCCTGATGTGGCGTTTCCCGCGGCGCGGAGCGACAACCGCCAAGCGGTGTCGGTCGAACACGAGCTCATCAAGGCAGCCCTCGACGGCGATGGGCGCGCGTTCGAATCGTTGGTTCGACCTCACCTCGCAGTTCTCTATCGCGTGGCCGAGCGGGCGTCGGGGAACGCCGCTCTGGCCGAGGACGCCGTTCAAGAAGCGCTCGTCATCGCCTACTCGCGACTGAAAAAGTACGAACCGGGCACGAACCTCAAGGCCTTTTTGGCGGCCATCGCCGTCCAGCGCGCCAAAACATTACGACGCGGTGAGCAACGGCGCCACGCCCGAGAGGAAGCCAGCGACGCCCCGACCGGCGGGGAAAACCCGGCAGAGCTCGTCGAAGCCCAACGCACGGCCGAGCTCGTCCGCAACGCGCTCGCCGACATGCCGGAGAAACGGCGAATGGCGGCGATCCTTCGCCTCGACGCCGGCATGTCCTACGCCGAAATCGCCACCGCCCTCGGAAGCACCGAAGGCTCCACCCGGGTCTTAGTGCACCTCGCCCTCAAGGAGCTCAAGAGCAAGCTCGCGAGCGTGCTCGAAACCACCGCGTGAAAAAGACGATCCCCATGAATCCCCACGACGACATCCCTGAAGAACGAGAGCTGACGGAGCTGTTCGACCGGACGGCGGCAGGCCCCTCGCTGGTGCAGCTGACTCGCATGAGCGCCCGAGCGGTGGACGCCGTCGCTACGCGGAGCCCCTGGCGTTGGCTCGCTTGGTTCGGCGTGCCGACGGTCGCCGCCGCGGGCCTCTTGTTGGTCATTGCGACGAGCGGGTCCGCGCCGACCGAGGTGGCCTCGGGTGCGGCGCCGGCGCTGAGCGTCCCATTCGAGCTCGAGTCGAACGAGGAACTCGACGACGAGCCGTTCGAGGTCGCGACGAGTTGGTCGACCGATACGTCGCTGGACTTCGACGACGACGACGACGACGACGGCCTCTTCGAAAGCGACCTCGGCCTCGGCATGTTGCAGCCCCCGGGCGACGCCGATCTCGATGCGTGGTTGGCGGTCACCGACGAGCTCCTACGAGAGGATGGGTGAAGCGTGAAGACCTGGATTCGTTTCGTGATCTTGCTCCTGGGGCTCAGCTTCGCCGTGCCCGCCCTCGCGCAGGAAAACCAACCGCGGCGCGGCAAACAGGCCGAGCGCGACGAGCGCCAGAAAAAGAAGTCCGCTCGGGCGAAAAAGCAACAGATCCAGCAGCGCTTGCGGGAGCTCCGCAAGCGGGTGCTCCGCCAGAACGTCGGGCTCGACGAAAAAAAGGCCGAGCGCGTCGAACGCATCCTCGACGAGAGCGCCCCGAAGCGCAAAAAGCTCAAGAAGCACGTCCACCACCACCAGCAAATCGTGATGCACTTGCTTCAAGCCGACAGCGACGACGAGCGCGCCTACGTGAGCGCCCTCACCGAGATTCGGCGCGCGCAAGTGAAGATGCACGAACTCGAACAGCAGGAGTTCGAAGCGCTCTCGAAGCAGCTGAACCCCAAACAGCTGGCACGGCTGATGGTCGCCCTTCACCAAATGAAAAAGAAGGTCCGCGCAAGAATGCGCGAGCAGCGCCAACGGCGACCACGCAAGGCCCGCGACTTGGGCTTCTGAGCGCCGGCGACGCGTGCCCGGCGCTCGCGCCCGATCGGTCGGGCGCCGCTCAGTCCTGAACGAAGTCTTGGAGCTTGTAGAAGTACGCTCGGATCCCGAAGAGGATGCCGGCGCCGAGCATCAAGCCGGCGAACACCCAGAAGAAGGTGACCGCCGGTAGGTCCTTGAACCCCGAGAGAAGCGCGACGAGTACGTTGCCCAGCGAAACCGTCAAGAGCCAAAAGCCCATGATGGTGGACTTCATGCGCTTGGGCGCCTGCGTATACGCGAATTCCAAGCCGGTGATCGAAACGAAAACCTCGGCGAGTGTGATGAGCACATAGGGCACCAGCTGCCAGCCGATGTGCACCGTGCCGGGACCACGCTCGTCGATGGCGGTCTGGATGAGTGCCACCGCCACGAACGACGTCGAGGCGATGATCATGCCCGCCGTCATTCGACGGAGCGGCGTCGCTTTGAAACCGAGCTTCTCCACCGACGGATAGATGAGATTGTTGGCGATGGGAATGAGCATCATGACCAAAATTGGATTCACGCTCGGCACCTGAGACGGGAACACCGCGCAGCGAGCGATGCCGCAAGACACGTCCTCTCCTGGGGCAAACTCGCCCCAGAGAGTCAGGTTCATGCTCTTGGCTTGAATGATCCAACTCGAGCCGTGCTGGTCGAACAGCGCCCAGAAAACGCTGACCAGAAAAAACACGCTGATGATCTTGAGCACCGCGATGGGGCCTTCAGCGGCCACGAGACCGAACTTCTCGACCGCCGGGCCGAAGAGCGCGCTTCGACCGATGGCCTCGCGTCGGGCGTCCACGTCGCCTTCGATCTTCACGAGGGCGGCGTTGGCGTCGTCGTCAGCTGCACCGACGAGGACGCTCGGTCCACCAGCGCCCGCCGCTGCGAGAACCGCGGGCTCCGGCACGATCTTGCTCGATGAAAAATAATTCCAGATGGACCACAGCATCACCGCCAGGAAGCCGTCGTCCTGCTCGATGCGCTGGCGAGCCACGAATAGCCCGAGGCCAGTCGCGAGAAACGCCGCCGAGAGCCCCAGCTGGCCCCACCACGGAAGCGCCGTGCTGAAGAACAAATGGCCGAACATCAAGAACAGCGCGATCGAGCTCACGGCATCGAGAAGTCCGAGTCGCCCCGCCGGTTTACCCGGCACGTGCACGAAAACCTTACGACCCATCCAGAAAGCGATTGTCGCAATGAACATGAGCACGCCGGGGATCGCAAACGCGATGCTGGCGCCATAGCTCCGCCAAACCCACGGGATGAGCAGGGTCGAGAATGTGCTTCCGAAATTGATGATGAAGTAGAAGCCCTGGAAGATGGACCTCACGCGGAACCAATTGGACTTTCCAAACTGGTCGCCGACATGGGCCGAGACACACGGCTTGATCCCACCCGAGCCGACGGCGATGAGACCGAGTCCGATCCAGAGCCCCCAAACGTCCGTCTCGAAGAGCGCCAAGACGGCGTGACCGGCGCAATAAACGAGGGACAGCGCGATGATGGTTCGGTACTTGCCGAGCAGGCGATCGGCCACGATCGCGCCAACCATCGGCAGGGCGTAAACGGCGGCAACGAAGATGTGATAGTGGCTTTTCGCGAAGCCTTCGGGATCGGACGAGAAGGCCGGGTGGCCCACGTAGAGCACCTCAGCCATGAACAGGGTGAGGATCGACCTCATCCCGTAGTAGCTGAAGCGCTCGCACCCCTCGTTGCCGATGATGTACGGCACACCCGGCGGCCAGCCGGTATTCTCGTGATCTGGGGAGGTTCTATGCCCCGCTGCGTCGCGCTCCGCTTGCTCCGTCATCCGGAGCGCGTCGTAACACGGCTACAAGCAGACCTGGAGGAACGTCGGGAGCTCTTGCACCGGCGAGCAACTGCCCGGCCCCGAACACGCGTTGCCTTGGTGGCACACCTCGAACTCGCCCATGCCGCAGCTCGGCTGACACTGAAGCCGCGTGAACTGTTGGCCGTCGAAAAGCCCGCAACATATTGCACCCGGGCAGTCTTCGGGTCCGTCACAGAACAAGTCAGTGAGCGTGCATCCCGGTTGGGTGCACGCGCAGAGCTCGGCGGCCGGCGCGCAATAGTCGAGGCCCGGATCGAGCACACAGCACTTGCCTCCGCCAACCACATCGCAGCGCTGTGCGTTGTCGCCGAATCCGCAGTTGGCGACTCCGGCGTTCGGATCGGGAGCGCCACCAACCCCGCCGACTCCACCACCTGCTCCGCCCACGCCGGCGGTTCCACCCGTTGCTGGGGTGCCTCCGGTTCCCGGCATGCCTCCGGTTCCCGGCATGCCTCCGGTCGATGGTGCGCCGCCGGTTGATGGTGCGCCGCCGGTCGCTGGTGAGCCGCCCGTTGCCGGTGCGCCGCCAGTTGCTGGTGCGCCGCCGGCGCCTCCGACCCCCGGATCGCCAGCCGCGCCGCCCGCGCCCATGCCTCCGGCGCCCATACCACCCACGCCGGACGTGCACTGGGCGAAGCACTCGTTGGGGCCCTGACCCATACAGATGCATGCGTCGAAGCAAGCGCTACACGAGCCGCAGTCGGGCGTGATCGTGCAGCCCGGTTGCCCGACGTTGCCCGAGCACATGCAAGGATCGAAACCGGAACCATCCGCGCGGCAAAACTGGGTGCTCTGGGTGCCGTCGGCACACGGGCAGGCGCGTCCCCGGTTCGGCTCGCACGGCCCGGTGCCACCGCCATCCGAGCTCGAACCCGAGCTGCAGCTCACCGCGACGGCCGTCACGAAAACGAAGCCCAAAATGCGCCGCATGGTCGAAGTGTGCCGAATTGTTGGGCGCGTGGCCATCGACTGCGCCTCGCTACTTCAGCTCGAGCCGCGGAAAACCCTGAGCCTGGACGTACGTGACAGCCGAGGCGGGTTCCGCAATCAGGATTTCTCCTGCCGGATCTTCGCCGTATTCGAACCAGTGCCCCTCGATCGAGCCGACAGCGGTTCCGTTATGGTCGTACAGCGTCACCTCTTTGCTTCCCTGGCCGTAGGGGTAAACGTCGAGCGTCACGGTGTGGCCCCACGCGACGCTGCCGTCGACGTCGATGAGCATCTTGCGATAGGTGACTGGCGGAATCTTCTGGATGCTGAAGTTTTGGTTCACGAACTGCACCCGGTCGAAGATGCGCGAAAACGAATGGTCGCTGATCCACTGGGGATCGCAGTAGCTCATGAAGTCCCGGTAGTCGTTCGGATCCTTCAGACGGTCGTGGACCATGTCGTATCCCCAGACACCGATCTTCGCGCCAGCGTGCGGGAACGCCGCGCCGTCGGTTCCACAAGGTGCGTGCGGGCGGCCGAACGTGTGGCCCACTTCGTGGATCATGAGCTCGCCCCGATTGTCCGCCCCGGGGAAGCCGAGCCCGACCGAGCAGCGGCCCTGGGTCCAGTTGGCGCTCGGCACGTTACCCAACCCGGCAACCCCACCACCGTAGCTTCTCCACCCGTCCGCCGGCGCAATGACGCCGTAGTAATAGGTGCGGATGTCGACGTTGTCGTTCGTGCGGATGTTGCACAGCGTGTCGAGCCAGCTCGACCATCCGCTGCTCGGCCCGACATAGTCGAAGTAGTCGACCGTCTCGCGCAACTCGAGCTGTACCTCGTTGGTAGGGTAGTTCGCCCAGAGCGCGTCGAAGTACACCTGCATCTGCGCCTGGCTGGTGTCCGGCAAACGACCGGATCCGTCGGCGTGATACCGAAACGGAACGATGGTCACGCGAACAGGACCGCTAAACTGGGCGCCGACGTCCGAAACGCTCTGATCCGGTGGAAACACCGCGTCGGGGTGCACGACGCCGAAAGCGCCGGTTTCGTTCGCTGGAATTTCTCGAACCGAAACCTGGAACTGCAAGTCGGAAGTGACCTGGTCTCCGGGAATGCTGAAGTTGAACGTGCTGAACATGTCACCGTTGCTCGACGCCGACGTGATCGTCTTGTTGGCGCTGCCCTGGGGCTGCACTGCCGGATCCGATGAGACCAAGTCGAGCCGCGCCGTCACTTCACGCGGCTGCCAACCGGCCTGTGGCTCGACATAGACACGCACGAGCGCTGGCCGGCCCTCGACGATCGGAGCATTTCGGTCCGCGACGGCCGCGCCATCTCGAGCCACGGACACCTTCGTGCCCTGGAAGAACGCGACCTCCTGAATGCGAAGCTCGGCGGCGAAACTCCCGTCGGGCGGTGGAGGCGGGGGCATGCCGCCGCCCACTCCACCGAACCCACCGACCGAACCCGAGCCGCCTGCGCCGACGGCACCACCGGTGCCGCCCGTTGCGGGAGGAGGCGGCGGAGGCGCCCCACCGACCCCTGCGTTTCCGCCGGTCCCCGGCGGCGGTGGGGGTGCACCACCAACTCCGCCAACTCCACCAGCGCCTGCCGCGCCGCCGGCGGCAGGTGGTGGCGGAGGAGCCCCGCCAACTCCGCTCGCTCCGCCAGTGGCCGGCGGGCCGCCGCCCGCACCCGGAGCCGCGCCCGACGGACAACCGAGACAGAGACCGTAGGCGGAACCGTCATCGGAGCAAACGTGCACGCCGAAGCCGCCGTAGGCACACGGACACGGATTCTGTTCGCCCGGAGTGCAACGCGCGTTCTGTCCTGCTTGCTGCTCCGGTCCGGCTGACGAGCAGCCGAGAAGCATCGAGCCGACCACGGCGAGTGAAAACCAACGGTGCATGACAGTTCCCTCCGAGCCCGCTGACAGGTGCGGGCATCACTTCGCGAGCCGCAGTCAAAGTAAGGAACGGTGGGCGCATGTGGGACACGATTCGACCGCCGGCAGAAGCGATTCGCGGGCAGGCGGAATCACCGCGGTAGACGTGAAAATTCCGGGTGCTGGCAGTGCAAAGTTTCGTTGGGAATGTAGAACTCGTTTCGAGGAGCAGACCGACGCGGACTTCTACGATTGCATCGAGCCGAGCTGGGACTCCCCGGAGTTTTGCCTTCGAAAGGCCATCGGGTGGGCGATCCGTCAGCTTGCATGGACGGATCTGGGCGAAGCCGTGCGATACGTCCGACAGCACGCCGACCGCCTCACCCCGCGAGCAAGCGCGAAGCCTTGAAGAACGTGCGCGCGAGTGGTCGATTGAAAAAGCTCCCTTGACTCCGAAACCCACCACGTGGCTCATCGAACGGCTCGTCCCGGGCGGCGAAGGCTTCACTCGAACCGCGGACGGTCGCGTGGCGTTCGCGCCCGGCGCGTTTCCCGGCGATCGCATCCAGCCCACGAAGCTCGAAGAAAAGAAAAGTTTCGTGCGTGCGCTCGAGTGGAAGCTCGTCGAACCGGGCCCCAACCGGGTCTCCGCGCCGTGCGCGGTCGCCGATCGCTGCGGCGGATGCGACTGGATGTTCCTCGAGCGAAAGGCGCAGGTGGCAGCGAAGGCCGATTTGCTTCGCGACGCATTGACCCGCGTGGGCGGACTTCGCGACTTGCCTCGGGACATACCAATCGTCGAAGCAGGACCCGATCTCGGCTACCGAAGGCGACTACGCCTCCACATCGACGCGTCCGGCCGGTTCGGCCTCTTTGCCCGCGGCTCGCACAGCCTCGTCGAAATCGAGCAGTGCCCGGTCAGCGCTGACGAAATCAATCGAACCGTCACGAGGCTCCGAGAGACGAGTCGGAATCACCCCGGCGCGTTCGCTGCGTTTAGTGATGTCGAGGTCCGCGCTGCGCCGAGTGTCGACCGCGTGTCGTGCCGGTTCTTTCCGAGGGACCTCTCGCTGCCTTCGGACGACCATAGACCCCGAGTGGAGCTCGGCGACGTGGCCGAGGCCGTGCTCGCCGAGCTTTCCGAACACGTGGATGTGTCCGTAGCCAAGCACTCACCAGGACAGCCTCAAAACTGGCCGCTCAGCTGCGGCGTGACACTCTCGGTGCCTCCGGGGGTGTTCGTCCAAGTCAATTGGCACGTTAACGAAGCTCTCGTGGACGCGGTGGTGCAGGGCGCGAAAAAACGAGAGGTGAAGACGTTTTGCGATCTTTACGCCGGAGCCGGCAATTTCACGTTGCCGCTGCTCGCCGGGGGACTCAGCGGGGTCGGGATAGAACGAAACTCGGCGGCGGTCGATGCCGCCAAGCGTACCGCACGACTAGCCGGGCTCGACCAGAACGCGATTTCCGGTGGTGACGTCGCGCGACGGGTCCACGCGCTCGCCCGAGCACGCCGGCGCTTCGACCTCGTCGTCATCGACCCCCCGCGCGCCGGGGCCGCGACGGTCGCAAAACAGGTTCGCGAGCTGAAACCCTCGTTCATCGCCATGTGCTCGTGCGATCCGCCAACGCTCGCGCGAGATCTCGCTCGGCTCGGAAAAGCCGGCTACCGGCTCGACGAAATCATCGGCTTCGACATGTTCCCCCACACCCACCACGTCGAAGCGTTGGCATGGCTGAGCGCCGGAGATTCACCCCCCGCTAGCCTCACCAAATAGCGGCCGTCGAATTCGCAAGCGATCACAGATCGAGACTAGCCGGTACACGCCACCTGGCAGCCGAAAGGCGGACAGCACATTTCTCCGGGCGGACACATTTGCACCATCAAGCACTGGCCCGCTACGCACGTGTTGGTCGAGCACGTTCCGACGGGTCCACCGGGGCCGCAATCCCCGTCGGTGCGACAGCCGACGCAGGTGCCCTGAACGCAGAACCCTCCGACGCAGTGGGAGTCGTCGCAGCACTGTTGGCAACTGACATCGCCGAAGGTCGGATCGACGCAACACCGTGAACCCATGTTGCATATCGCGGCGTTCTGGCAATTGTTCTGCACGCAGACGTCGTTGGTGCAGGGGTTTTGGTCGTCACATTCTCCGGGATTGTTCCCCGTGCACTCGACACAACCCCCGAGGTTCGGCTCGCACGTGCCGCTGAGGCACTGGTTGTCGTCGGGAATGAAGTTGCAAACCCCGTTGGTGCAAACGTTCGTCGTGCAGGGAATGCTGTCCTCGCAGTCCCCGGCGTCGCAACAAGCCTTGCAACCCTCAGAACAGCAGTTCTGCGACGCGCCGCACGACTGAAACGAGCACGACCCACCGATGCAGGACCAGGTCCTGCACGGATCGCCGTCTTCGCACTCGGACGCGTCGGTGCATTCGACTACCCGGGTACATCCTCCGGCGGACGGGTCGCAAATCTCCCCGTTCGAGCACCGCGAATTCTTGGGAGTGTTCGTGCAGCCACCCCCGGCGCAGATGTCATCGGTGCAGGGGATGCCGTCGTCGCAGTCCGACGCCGAACAGCAGGACCCGCAGGTTCCGTCACCGCAGCAGTTCGACGGTCCGCTGCACCGAGGAGATTGCTGGCACTCACCGCCGGCGCAGACGTCGACGGTGCACGGGTCCCCGTCCTCGCACTGGAAGTCTTCGCAACACTCGCCGCAGCCGGCGCTTTCGCAGCAGATCGTGCCGCTGTCCGGGCAGTGCTCGTGGTCGCACAGTCCGCTGGAGCAGGAGTCCTCCGAGCAGGCTTGCCCGTCGTCGCAATCTTCATCCCGGTCGCACGCTTCACGGTCCAAGCACCCGGTGCCCGGCGCGCAGTATTTCCCCGAGTTGCACTGGCCGTCGTCGGGCGAGTGGGTGCAAAAGCCGGCAAAACACTCGTCGGCGGTACAGTCGACGCCGTCGGAGCAATCGTCATCGATGCAGCACTCGCCGCAGGCGCCGGCGCAGCACTGCTGGCCGTCAGCGCACTTCGCCGCGTGCTCACACACCAGATCGTCGGTGCACCGATCGATGGTGCACGGGTCGTCGTCATCGCACTGCTCCGGGCCCGTACAGTCGGCGGCGCCCGCACTACCGCCGGCTCCGCCACTGCCGCTCGCTCCGCCGGTGCCGACACCCGAATCGGGGTTTCCGCCGTCCGCGGTCGACTCGAATGCCGAGCCGCCGCAGCCTTCCGCCGCCAGACCGGCGGGGACGAGCATCATCGTGAAGAAAAGAATCCGAGTAAGAGAGCGCATGCTCCTCCTGACGGTAAGTATAGCAGCCGCTCACCGAAAGGCAGGAATCGAGCGGTACTGGCACGCGTCCCGAGGAAAGCGGCATTCAACTCGCAGCCAACAGCTCACCACGGAGCACCGTGACGCAACGACCGCCGAGCTCCACGCGATCTGCCGAGACACGAACGCGAACGAATCCACCTCTCGGAGACGCCTGATACCCGATGAGTTCCGTGCGACTCAATCGGCCGGCCCAGAACGGCGCGAGCGCACAATGTGCCGAGCCGGTGACCGGATCCTCGTCGACCCCGGCGGCGGGAGCGAAAAAACGTGAAACGAAGTCCGACGGGCTCGACTCGTCCGCACGGGCGGTCACCATCACGCCGCGAACCGGTAGCCGCGCGAGCTTGGGGATGTCGGGAGCGAGCTCTCGAACGCTCGACTCGCCGTCGACGAGCACCAACAGGTCGAACCGGGTCTTGCCAACCCATCGCGAGTCCACTCCCAACGCCTCGGCTAAACCCGGCGGCGCTCGGGTCTCGGTCGGCGGAGTCGACGGAAAATCGAGGTTGATGCCGTCACCCTCTTTCCTCGCCGTGAGGATGCCGCTCGCGGTGTGGAATCGAGCGGCGTCGGTCGGTGAGATTCTGCCGATTTCCCAGAGCACGTGAGCGCTCGCCAAGGTGGCGTGCCCGCAGAGCTCGACCTCGACCGACGGTGTGAACCAACGAAGGTCGAACCCCTCGTCTCGCGTCACCACGAAGGCCGTCTCCGACAGGTTCATCTCACGAGCGACCGCCTGCATCCAGCGTTCGCTCGCCGGTGCCTCCAGCAACACGACCGCGGCTGGGTTGCCTGCGAACGCCGCATCGGTGAACGCATCGACCTGGTAGAGCGGCACGCTCACGTTTCGTCGAGCACTTTGGGCAAATCTCTGGTCGCGCTCATGCTCCACTTCGCGTCGCGCTTCTCGAGAAACGCTTTGACCCCCTCGGCGGCATCGGGCTGCGCGCCAGCCCACTGAAACAACTCGTCCTCGAGCTCCTTGCCGCGAGCCGGATCCGTTTCGGAGAGTTGGCGCCAGAGCAAACGCTTCGTGATGGCGATCGACACCGGGGCCGTGTTGGTGGCGAGGTCCTGCGCGACCTCTCGAGCCGTATCGAGCAGTTTGTCGCGGGGGACCACTCGACTCACCAGACCACACGCGAGCGCTTCCTCTGCCTGGATGAAGCGTCCAGTGAGAAGAAAGTCCATCGCCTTCGAAAGACCGACGAGGCGCGACAGGTACCAAGTGCTGTTCGCTTCGGGAACAATCCCTCTCCGCGTGAAAACGAAACCTATCTTGGCGTCTTCACTCGCGATACGGATGTCCCACTGGAGCGGAAGCGTCGCACCTATCCCGACGGCGGCGCCGTTGATGGCCACGATGATCGGCGTCACGAGCTTCCACGGGCGGATCTGATGCTCGAGCTCGGTGGCTTCGGCAAACGCGTTGCGCGCGAAGGTGTCACCCCCCGACTCGAGGTCCGCTCCCGCGCAGAAATGTTTGCCCGCTCCGGTAATGATGATCGCACGCACGCCGTCGTCCGCGTCGAGCGTCTTGATCGCGCCGAACAACTCGATCCCCACGTCGGAAGTGTAGGCGTTGAATCGATCGGGGCGATTGAGGGTGATCGTCGCGACACCCTCCTCCACTTGCACGGTGACGTATTTCAGATTGTCGAAGCTCATTCGGTTCTCCTCTCGTTATCATCGAGTCGGCTCGGCGCCAGGGTCGTCAGCAATCGCTTCGACGCCTGCGTCGGGATCTTCTTCGGGTTCGGGGCATTCGTCGCCGGTGTGCCCCTCTTCGCCTTCGGGGATCTTGCACGAGTGAACCCGCACCTCTCGCGCCCGCGGCTGGTAGACGACTTTCCGCTTTTCCTCTTGCTTGGTTCCATCCGGCATCGTGACGACCCTGGTAGCGATCACCGACCACCCCGCGAGGCCGGAGTAGGTGACCTTCTCCTCGTCGGGCTCGAGCGTGTCGTCCGCCTCGTAGACGATTGGGGGGTCGGCGATGTCGAACTTTCGGCTGACGATCCTCTTGGTCTTGCGTCCCCCGTTGTCGCCGAACAGCTTGACCGTGATGTGGGTGGGGCCGTGGAACGTGCGGATCAGGACACCCGCGCTGCTGTCATTCTTGAAAATCAGGTCTGGCGATGGGAACGAAAGCGTGGCCTCGTGGGCGACCGGATAGCGCGGGAAGTAGTAGCTGTGAGGTTGGCGCTGGATGACAGCGTAGCCGCCATCGAAAATGGCGTTGAACATCGTCGTAGCGAACTGACTGATTCCTCCGCCGACGGTCTTGACCATTTCTCCCCGCGCGATGCTCGGCGCCATCACGAAACCTTTCGCCTTCGTGCGAGGGCCGATCTCGTCGTTCACCGAGAAGGTTTCGCCGGGTCGCACGATCCTCCTGTCGAGCAGGTCGGCTATGCGATGAATGTTCTTGACCCTTGCTTCGCAACAGTTGTGAAAGGTCGTGAACTTCGAAACGAGCCACAGGATGCCGAGCTGCTCAGCTTCCGGGGTTTCGAGCTTCGGCCGAACGCTGCGCTCGATGGGGAGCTTGCCCCGGCGTGAGCCCGTCGCCGCAGCGAGAAGCTCGACGCTGACTTTTTTGGCATCGATGACCGTACCGATTCTACTCGGCACCAACGTCACCTCGTCCCGGTCGTCGATCTCGAATTTCGCGTCGCGTGGCTCTAGCTCGATTTCGCTGCGAAGTGGGCCGAGCTTTTCGCTCACGGCCTTTTCGTCGAAGTAGACTTCTAGCGCCGGTGCGGGTTCGGTGACGAGTCGAGTCCCGAGCGCGCGACCGAGGTCGCCAACGCTGAAGTCGACCTCGTGCTCGCCGTTGACCAGAAGCACGGGCTTGGCCACCAGGGCGCGCGCCTTGGCGAGAGCCGCATCGACGGCGTCGCGACCGAGTGGCGCCTCTCGCCTACCGAGGCGCGCTCGGACGGCGGCGCGCCGACCCCGACCGCGCGTGTCGCGCAGGGCACCGACCGTCGCCACGCGATCGACGACCCAGCCATCACGCGGGTACTCGGGCTCGATCTTTTCGTCGACGTACCGAATCGCTCCGGGCGAAGGCAGATCGTCGATGGCTGTTTTCTCCCACGCATCGAGCTGTTCCAGAAACGCATCGTCGTCGATGGACAGCTCGAGAGGCAGATCGACTCCGGAGCGTAGACGCGAAAGCCACCAAGTGAATCCTCTCCACACGCCGGCGTCGCGCCCCGCGCCCATCGCCCGCTCGACCGATCGGTCCAGGTCGACGGCGAGGCCGATTTCATCGGGCTCGAGCCGGAAGACCTGCTCTCGCACGGACACGGTCAACGTCTCGCTGGGTCGGCGATCGCTCATGCGGTCGAGGGCGGCCCTGGCACCGTCGGGGTCGAGACCCGAGAGGGACACGCTGCCAACGGACACTCCGCGCAGCACCTCGCCACGACTGAAAAAGCGGTCGAGCGCGAACAGGAGCACGGCGAGCACCACCGGAGCCATGACGGTCAAAGCGGCACCCAGCGCTATCCGCGCGGATCTGGCTGTGGGCATCCGAGGCACAGGTTTCTAGTCTACTTCCCCATGCGCGGCGCTTGTCGGCCGCGGCGTTGCCCTGGTACTAATGCGCCGTGGCACGCGCGAAGAAGAAAACGAAGGCGAGAGCCAAGCCCAAGTCGAAACCCCGAGCCAAGGCAGCCTCGACGGCCCAGAAGTCGGCGGCGAAGGGGACTCGGAAAAAGGCGGGGACCGAGGTCGAGCGACGCTGGAAGGAGTACTGGCGCATCCGCAAGGAGCTCGAGGACGTGGTGGCGAAGGTCCGGAGCGCGAAAGAGGCCCTGGACGCTGCGATGGACCTCGAGCGCACCAAGCGCGAGGACTTCGACGAAACCCGCAGAATTCTGACCCAACTGCTCGACGTCGAACCTGCAGGACCGCGCCTGCTGCCCGAGAACGTCGAGGACTGACTGCGGCCTCTGCGCGTTCTCGCGAGTCGCGACTGGGCGCCGTTTTGGGCCGAAGCGCCGTTTTGAGCCGAAGTGCCGCTCGGGCGGAAGCATCGTAGACGAGGCGAGGATGACGCTCGACGACAGGATAGCTCTGGTGACGGGCGCCGGCTCGGGCATCGGCCGAGCCATCGCCGAGCGTTTTGCCAAGGAAGGCGCTCGCGTCGTAGTCAACGACTTGAACGAGAGTAGCGCCCGAGCGTGCCTCGTCGCCATCGGCGGCCGGGGAATCGCCGTCGGCGGCGACGTCGCGGACAGCGGCGCCGTCGGGGAAATGTTCTTGCGCGCCGCCGAGATCGGCCCGCTCGACATTCTCGTCAACAACGCCGGTATTGCGGACGCCACCGGCGACGAGCTCGACCGTTGGAACGCCACCGCCGAAACCCAACTCGAAGAAGGTGCGGCCGGGCGAGTCGAAACGCACCTCGACTTCACCCGGACCATGTCCGACGAAGCCTGGCGGACAATGCTCGCGGTACACCTCGATGGAACGTTCTATTGCACGCGCGCTGCCCTGCAGGTGATGGCCCCGCGGGGTCGCGGTTGCATCATCAACATCTCGAGCGTGGCGGGACTCGAAGGGCTCGGTGGCTCGCCCCATTACAGCGCGGCGAAGGCAGGAATCCTGGGGTTCACGCGGTCGGTGGCTCGCGAAGTCGGCTCTCAGGGGATCCGCGTGAACGCCATCTGTCCTGGCTTCGTCGACACCCCGATGAGCAACAAGCTCTCGCGAAAGATGACGGCGCTGGTCGAAGCGAGAACCCCCGTTGGCCGGAGTGGCCGACCCGAGGAGGTCGCAGCCGTGGCGGCATTTCTCGCGAGCGACGACGCTTCTTTCGTCACCGGACAACAGATCTCGCCCAACGGCGGCTTGTTCACCGGCTGAGGTTCATTCGGCCGCAGGGGCCGAACGTCGAGTCTGCGTGCCGAACACTCGATCCCAAAATCGAGTCGACACTCCGAACCCCGTCGACGGATCGTCGAAGTGGTGCAGCATGTGGTTCTTCTTCAGCTGCTGCAGCCACTTGAATCGTGGATGGGCGTGATGGATGTAGTAGTGGCAAAGGTCGTAGAAGAGGTAGCCACTGACAAAACCCGCGTGCCACCCCCAGCAGTAGGCCGACCCGAACACGAGTCGGAATAGGCCCAGAAAAAGAAAGAAGAGCCCGATGCTCACCAAAGGGGGCATGACGAGTCGATACTTGTCCTTCGGCCACGCGTGATGAACACCGTGCACGAGAAAATGCATGCGCTCGCCGAGGCGTCCGGGGGGCTTCCAGTGGAAGAACTCGCGATGGAGCCAGTACTCCGTCAGCGTCCAAGCCGTCAGCCCCGTCACGAACAGCCCCACGTTCGCCAACAATCCGACGCCCGCGCGCGCGCTGATCGCCAGACAACCGACGATCAAGGGAACGAACACGATCGCCACTAGCACCGGATGAGTCCGACTCATCGAGTCGAAGAAATCGCTCTCGAACACGCGAGGCGAATCCTCCGTCGGCTTGGTCACGAACAATTTCATGGATCTCGGCCGACCCCCGAGGGGTACGCGGCGAGTAGCTTAAGAACGTGGCGTCGCGGTTTGCAAGACCGCCAAACCGGGAGCGATTACGCGCATCTGTAAGTGATTGGGACTCGTGCGAAGCCGCGTTCGCACCCACACGTCACCACACGGGCTCCAGCGCCGCAGTGGATCGAGCCCCTCTGACAGCGGTGTCAGGGCACCTGCGACAAGTGTCCAACCCGCAACGCGGGTGACAAAGATTGTCACCCGGGCGTCGCGACGTGCGCACCGATGCCCCGGCCTGAGGAGGCGTTTCTCGCCGTTTTGACAAAGTTTTCCCCATTTCAAACGATTCCATCCTCCCGTGCGTCCAAGGGGTGAAAGCGGAACGGTTCCTGCACCGTTTGATGGTGGAGCCCGCCAAACCCCGCTCGAACGAGAAACACCATGTCCCGCTACGCCCACAAGACGCGCCCCCTGCCGCCCTACTCGGAGGAGCAGGAAGAGCGATCGGGGGTGCGCGCTCGGCGGCGGACGCCGACCGGCCTGAGCGAAGGTGCCTACGTCGAGCGCAACGCGCGCCTGAACTTGAAGGTGCAGTTGGCGAAGGTCGTCATGAGTCAAGCGGCGCAAAACGATCCGCGCGCGCGTCTGCTACGGATCGCCATCCTGCGGCGCGACGAGGTCTTGCTCGACGAGCTGCTCGATCTGGGCCCGCGCGACGACGCGACCGAGCTCCGCTGACGCACTACTCGAGCTTGCTGGCGACGTTCGAGTAGCCGGTCGCCGTCGGAGTCTTTTCTCCGGGAGCGGTGGCGAAAACGCGACCGCTCCCGGCGTCGACTTTGGTGACGGCGGCGCGGACGAACGTGCCGAGACGAGGCACCCAAACTTGGTCCCCTTCGGCCACTTTCGGCGAGATGGGGATGGGTTGGCACTCGGCGGGATCTCGACTGGTCAGAAGGCCAGCGTAACCGACCACGAGCAGTCGTTCCGGGGCACGAGAGATGACGACTCCGCGGCGCTTCTTCTGGCCATCCGTGCACGCGACGGTCGTACCGACCTCCCCCACCTTCTTCAGGACGTGGAAGGAACCTGGCGCGAGCTTCTCCTTTTTTTGCCCCCACCCCGGGGGGTTCTCGTAGGCAACGTCCAGGTAGAGCGCCAGAGGCTCGGCCGGCTCGCCCCCTTCGACGATGATGGCGCGCTGCAAGCCCGATCGGGAATGCCAATGAGTCAAGACGACGTCTCCCGGATCGGCCGATTGGGCGGGGCGAATCGCGACGATCAGCCCGTTGGGAACGAGCGACTTCTGTCGATGTCGCGTCTCCACCACCGAAGCATTCGCGCCCGGCTCCATCATGCGCGCCGGATCGAAGATGAACGCCTGGTTCTCGACGCCGCGTTCGGCCGCGTTGTCGATCCAAGCGCGGGCCGGGGCGAGAACGACGTCGCCTTTCGCTGCAGAGGTCTTCACGACGGGAAATTCGAGCGGCATTTCGCTCGCGCTTCCCGAATGCTTCCTCGGCGCTTGGGCGTCGGCGACTGCCGGCAGCGCACGGTCCGGCTCGACAGCCGGCGCTTCCGGGGCTTTCGGCGCCGACCGCGGGGCACGCCCTTGACGAGGCGCCTCGTCGGGCTGGCAGCCGAGTGCGACAGCGAGCGTGAGCACGAACAAGGCTGTCTCACCGCGCGCCACGGCAGGGACGGTACACCCGTTATTGAATGCGTCAACGACGGCGGTGCGCCGCGACGTGCAACCTAAGGTCGAAGGCTATTGAATTGCACCAAGATCGGGTCGGCAGACTGACTCGGCCGGCGAGCACGGGTTGCGGAAGGAGGGGTCATGAGCCCATGATCAATGACCCATGGACCCCATCGCCCAGAAGCCCAAAGTCATCATCCGCCACTGCGACGAGTACGATCCCGAGCGGATTCGCGAGATCATTCGGGAGGGTCTCGAAGAGCTCGACCTGCGGCCGCGCGGCCGAACGCTGGTCAAGCCAAACATCGTCGCGTCCGGACCCCTCTTCGAGAACGCCTACACCCGGCCCGAGTTTGCCGAGGGCGTGCTGCGCGCGCTGCAAGACCGCGACGATGGCGAGATGGAGGAATTGGCCATCGGCGAACGATGCGGCATCACGGTCCCGACGCGCGCCGCCTTCGAGGGAGCGGACTACAACCCGATGATCAAGCGCGTCGGAGTCAAGCAGTACTTCTTCGAGGAAGAGCAACAGGTCGAGATCCCGCTGACGCACGAGGGACGACTTCGCGACTACCTGTTTACCCCCGAACCGATCGCGCGCGCCGACTTTTTCGTGAACTGCCCGAAGTTCAAGGCGCACCCGTGGACCACGGTGACCTTCTCCAACAAGAACTACATCGGCATTCAGGACGACCGGCACCGTCTCATCGATCACGACCACCGGCTCAACGAGAAGATCGCGGATCTTCAGTACATCATCCAGCCAGAATTCATCGCCATCGACGCGATCATCGCCGGTGAGGGGCGCATGCTCACGCCCATCCCCTTCGACATGAACCTCATCATCATGGGCAACAACCAGGTCGCCTTCGACGCGGTCTGCTGTGCGCTCATCGGCATCGACGCCGACACGGTCGATCACATCCGATTCGCCAAGGAGCGCGGGTTCGGCACGACGAACCTCGACGAGATCGAGATCACTGGGGACGTGAGCTTCGACGACGCGAAGAAGCGGGGTTCGACGTTCCGCCACGGGCTCATCCGCGTCGAGAAGTACTTCGAAGGAACCAACATCACCGCGTACGCCGGCTCGCCGCCCGACGCCGAAAAGACCGACTACTGCTGGGGCGGGTGTCCGGGGGCGATCGAGGAAGCCGTCGAGGTTCTGCGCCTGTACGACGAGCAGTGCGACGAGAAGATGGCCAGGCTACACGTCGTCTTCGGGGCCTACCGAGGCCCCATCGACGCCAAAGAAGGGGAGAAGGTCGTCTTCATCGGTGACTGCGTGAACTACGACGGTGAGATCAACGGCGACACCGTATCGATCAAGAGCCTCTACAAGGATCGCAAGACCAAAGACCCCTACACAGCGAAGCACGACGATATTTTCCTGAAGCTCGCGTCGGTGAAGAAGCAGATCAAGCAGCACCAAGGCGTGCAGATCATCCGCTTCACGGGCTGCCCCGTGAGCGTTGCCGAGCAAGTACTTTTCCTCGCCGAGCTCGGCGGGACACACAACCCGTACACCGACCCCGGCAGCAATCGCGACTTCGTCAAGAACTACGTGAAGTGGCGGGGAGTCACCGCGCTCAAGCGCCTCGGCGGCGAGGCCTACCAAAAACACGGGCCGACCTGCCGCGGGGACGCTCGCCCGGCTGTACCCGGGCAACTGAGTCCCCCCACGCCCGCAGAGTAGAAAAAAAGCCGGAACGCCGTTGGTAGCAGGCCGGCTCGTCGGGTTCGCCGGGGTTTGGACGACGGGAGTCGGGCCTAGCGGCCGGTCCGCGACGACTCCGGCGCACTACGGAACGTGAAGGTAGGGCTTCCAGTTTGCGCGCGGGTGTGGTTGGTTCCCTCCCCCAGCGCTGAAATTCTTGAAGGGAGGCGCATGATGGCAGGTGGTGGTGGATATGGACCCCCCCCTGGCGGAGCACCGCCAGGCGGATATGGACCCCCTCCAGGTGGCGCGCCGCCCGGTGGATACGGACCCCCAGGTGGAGCGCCTCCAGGTGGAGCACCTCCAGGTGGAG
>JAJDAH010000346.1 GCA_029261965.1 Polyangiaceae bacterium | reverse complement strand
CTACGTCGCCGCCCACACACGCGCAGCCGTGGTCAACGCCGGCGACGGGACGCACGAGCACCCGACCCAGGCGCTGCTCGACGCGTTCACCCTCCGAGAACACAAGAAGGCGCTCGACGGCCTGACCATCGCAATCTGCGGGGACATCCTTCACAGCCGAGTGGTTCGCTCGAACGTGCTCCTGCTCGGCATGCTCGGCGCCCGGGTCCGACTGGCTGGCCCGCGCACGATGCTGCCGACCCACGCCGAGGCGCTCGGCTGCGAGCTCTACGACCGAATCGAGCCGGCCGTCGAAGGCGCCGACGCCATCATGATGCTCCGCATCCAAAAGGAGCGTCTCGGCGGAACCTTCTTCCCGACCCTTCGTGAGTATTCGCGCGTTTGGGGCCTGACCCCCGAGCGACTGGAGAACGCCCATCAGGACGCCATCGTGCTCCACCCGGGGCCGCTCAATCGTGGGGTCGAAATCGCTGAGGAAGTCGCTGACGGCCCTCGGAGCGTGATCCTCGACCAGGTCGAGGCCGGCGTTGCCGTGCGCATGGCGGTGCTCTACCGCTGCGCGTCCGACGGCGAAGGCGTCAACAGCGACTGAAGCGCGGCGGGCATCGAGGCCCGCGCGCGACGCCTCGATTCCTACGACAAAAACAGAACCGCCGCCCCAGAGGGACGGCGGTCTGCGCTCTTTGTGCGAGCTTTCCGAGCGGATCAGTCGGGCTCGATGACCTGCAAGGACGGCTCCGGGAACCCGAGCTGGCTCGCCGTGTCACGCATGAAGTCGATGAGACCACGGTACTTCCGGAGCTGCTGGCAGTACACGTTGTCGTCACACGTGAGGTTGTTCGGGTCGCTCGGCGTCATGCCTGGGTTCTCGTCGTTGATTTGAACCTGACCATCGGCGTCGAGCAGGTAGTTCGCAGCGCCCGTCGCCGGATCGAACGGCTCCACCGGATCGAGCTTGTAGGCCCGAGCGGCGAGCTTGTTCGCCCACTGAAGCATCTTCGCTGCGATGCCCTTGTCGTAGGTGTGACCCATGATGTTCTCGTCACCGAACCGACGAGCGACGTAGCGCTTCCCGCTGTCGGCGTCGCGCCACTCGATGCGCTGCCCCGGCAGGTAGCTCGGATCGTTGTCGCCACCGATCTGGTAGATGCGCATCATGTCGACCCAGTCGAGCTGCTCGCGACCCGGCATGTAGACGTACGCCCAGAAGGCGACGAACTTCTGCACCTCGTAGCCAATTTGCGGGTCGACCGGCACCGATTCGCCGGAGTTACCGCCCACCGAGAGGTCCATGCCCTGCGTGTCCGAGCAAGTCAGCTTGCCGGCACCCGGGAAGCACAGCGACGCGTCATCCGCGCCGACGAACGAAACCCAGCCCATCGGCATGCTCGGGTACTCGACACCGTCGCTCGACTGCTCCTTCATGATCGCGCCACCCTGAGTCTGGAGCCGCGGCGCGAAGACCTCGTAGTCCTCCGTGAGGAGGAGTCCGACGAGTCGTCGCATCCCGCCCGGGAACAGGTTCGTGTAGTTCACGTGGCGGAAGCGCGCGTCCAGGCCATCGAATCGGAAGAAGTTGATGGCTCGGTAGGACGCTTCCATGAGCGACTGAATCGCGTAGGTCTTCTCGTAGTACGAGCCGGCCTGATTGAGGTAGTCGCTCGACCAGTAGCCTTCGCCGAACTGGAACTCGTTGTTGATCGGTCGGCCACCGAGCATGCGGTCTCCCCCGGTCGTGACCGCCGAGCCCGACGGGATGTTGATGACCGTCGACCACTGCGAGCTCGCGCCAATCACGTCCTCGCGAGGACGAACTAGCGAGTCCTGGAACAGCGGATCCAGCGTCAGCCGGTAGTGCGGACCCGTGTGGGGACGGGTGATGACGCGAACGAAGTGATCGAACGCCATCGTGGCGGCAATCGCATGGTCGCGCATCGGGCCGCCCTCGCCCTCGTAGGCGTCTGTGAGGTCTTGGACGCTGAAGCCTTGGTTCTTGGCGATTTCCTTCCAGTAGAAGTCGTGCATGAACGCCATGCCCTGGCCCAGGTTCGCGATCTTCGCGTGGTACCGGCCGAGAGCTCGGAGATACGCGCCGTAGATCGTGAAGTTCACGCGGCCATTTCGGAAGTTGTCGAAGACGTGACGATCTTCGTAGAGGTTCGAGTGGAAAAGAACCTCTTCGTACATGTCCGCGCCGTTGTCGTGACGGTAAGTCGAAGGCGACCAGCCGTCGGCGTACTCGTCGGACTCGAAGGCGTAAGGCATGCGCGGTCGACCGTTGAAGTCCCGGCGCCGCGAAGGCGTGAAGTACTTCGGATCGACGTTCAAATCGTCTTCGAAAGTGTCGGGGCGAAGCTCGCGCCAGCCCACGAAGTCCACCGGCGCGCGGTCGCAGATCTCGTTTCGCACGACCATGCCGTCGAAGACGGGATGCCAGCGGCCTTGGACCTCTTCGTTCCACCACGGCGGCGGCGAGGTCAGCTCTGCGGGTGCCTCGCGGCAGTTCCAGAGCAGCCCGAAGAAGTTGTTCCACTCCGAGTAGTGGAGGAAGGTATTGGCGTCCTTGAATACCCATTGACCCGTGACGCCTCCCGCTCGGTCGACGAGGCCCACGATTTCTTCGCCCTCAAGGGTGGTATCGAGAAAGACGCCGTCGTTTCGGACGTCGATCACGTCGGCGTAAAAGAAGCGCATCGCGGCGTAGTCGTAGACACCGAGACCCAGCATGTCCTGCGTGAGGTCGCCTGGGTAGTCCATGACCGTCGTGTGCTGCCACATCCAGATCGCGTTATCGCTCTCTTCGGGGGTCAGCGGGTCGTAGTACCGCGGTCCCAGACAATCGGCGCCGTCCGCTACCGGGCCGTTGCAAGGCTCAGTCACGGTGCCGCCGCGGGTGCGGAGCTGCCAGTACTGCGGGCGGTAGTTGAACTTGTCGTACGAACCAGTGAAGTTGTGCCGAAGCCCAACCGTGTGGCCCATCTCGTGGAGAATGACGGAGTAGTTCATTCGATCACGGAGGTAGTTCTGCATTCGGACTACGCGGTCCTTCTGCTCACCAGGTGAGGAAGTCGCGGGATCCACGGGCGGAAACTTCTCCGCCATGATCTTCGCGAAACCGGGAAGACCCGTGGGCTGCGGCGCCTGCAGGATGCACTGGCCGACTCGGGCAAGCTGCCGCGAGAGCTTGTTCTGTCCCTCGAGCACGATCGACCCGCGCATGCCACGAAGCGGCGACGCCAGATCCAGGTTGTCCCCGCTCAGCGGATCTTCCTGCGTCAGTCCAGCCATCTGGGACCACATCGGGTTCATGAGCTGGCCCTCGATCGGGCTGTTCTTGGCGAGGTCGATTCGCGCCTCGAACTCGCCGCGATTGGAGCCGAGAATGTCCGGCGGCGCGCGGCGAGCGTGGAGCTCGTTGGTGATCGACTTGCTCAGGTCGCGCAGGTTGATTTGCGACTTGAAGCTCTTCAAGCGAGCCTTGTCGAGGATGGTCTTGCGCGAGCCGCGCAGGCCGTCGGTACGACGATCGAGCTCTTCCTTGTCCATTTGCTGGAACGAGGAGCCCGGGGTCCGAGCGGACGGCGTGTCGCCCCAGCCGCGAACGTAGTCGCCGCTGGTGATGTCCTCGCTCTTGAGCTCACCGTTCAACCAGAGCAGCTGGTCGAGGTACGACTGGGCTGCGCTGTCGGTGACGGCATCGTAAACGTTGATGCCGGCGCTGATGATCTCTCCCGTGAGCGGGTCCGAGTTCGACGGGCCGTAGCCCCATGGAGACAGCGAGTGCCGCGTCGGCCAGACCGCCACCTGGTGGTAACGAATGTCCCCAGGGCGGGTTACGAGGCCCTCTTGGCCGCATGCCGAGTGGTCCCCCGCCTCTACCGGGCTGTGGCACAGCACGACGAGCGGCTCCATGTTCGTGGTGTTGCTGAACGGCGCGGTGTCCCCGCCGCTCTCGAAGGCGCGCCACCAGCGCTCGACGTTGCGTGCCTCGGCGTCGTCCGCCTGGTCCCAGCCGAACACCGACTCGCAGCTGTCAGCGCCTGCGAACGGCGTCCCGCCCAGCGACGCGCCGTTCGTGCGGCGGCACTCGACCAAACGTGCCGCGAGGACCGCGATACGAATCGCCGTGTCCCACTGCCAGGTGGCCTTCTTGGTGGAGTTGAAGATGGTGTCGTCGCCGTTCGGATCGGGCACGACGTAGTACCAGCGAATCGGGCGCGTCTCGCGAGCGGCGTACGGCATCGTGCACTTGCCGGCGAACGTGTCGCACTGCGAGCCAGCTCCAGCGGACTCGCAGGCGTCTGCGGTGCCGTTGGAATCGAAGTCGCGCTGAGGGTCCACGCCGTTGTAGAACTCGTCCTGCGAGGCGCAGGGCACGTCGACGTGGCTTTGCGCCCAGATGTTGTAGCGCTGTCCGAAGCGGTTCCACTGGTCGTCGAGGATGCCGTAGTGGCGGTCCCAGCCGAGCCGATCCGTCGTGAACAGACCGAAGGCGTTCATCCGAGCGCCGTCCCAGTGAATGGGCTGGTAGTCGGTGAAACCCGGCTCGCCCTCGTGTGCGATGCGCTTGAAGCTCATGCGCACGGTGACCTCGGAGCTCTCGCAGTTGCCCCAAGGCGCCGTCGCGCCGACGACCAAGCTGCCGCGGTAAAAACACGCGGGCAGGGTCTGACCCGACAGCGTGATGCTCTTCGGGCTGAAGTAGATCTTGTTGGTGACGTCGAAGTAGCCGTCGTCCACGTCGAAGTGCGGGGCGTCGGGGTGCTTCGGGTCCTCGACGTAGTACGAGACCGGCTCGGTGTCGGCGTCGTCGAGCGACATGTACAGCGACAGCGGATCCCAGTTGAAGGAAGAGGTCTGGTGGTTCTGGGACCAGTCGACTCGGAAGAACCGGCGCTCGTACCAAGGCGCGTCGCTCGTGTTCTCGTCGACGACGTTCAGCTCTTCACCAGTCGAGCTGTTGTAGGCCCGCTTGATGTCGAAGTGCTTCGAGATGGCGAACGACGCGATGACGCGGCCGTTGTCCGTCGTGCGCGACCCGTGACCGTCGACGCCGTCGATGGACTCGTAGGTCATGCGCGCGTTCAGGAACGATTCGGTGACTTCCCATTTGATCCGGCGGAGGCCGCCGGTGAGGCCGGGAAACGCCTGGGCGCTGTCAGCGCCATAGGGAACGTCGATGACGGTCGCCGCCGTATAGAACTCCGGATCATCCGCGATGTCCGAGAAGTCCTCACCGATGAAGAACGACTTGCTTAATGCGTTGGCCTGCACCCGGTTGATGGGGTCGCGCTCCTGAGCGCAGCCACCGAGAAGAGCTGCCGCTGCGACGACGGCTCCGGTGCGAAGTTGCCAAGACCAAAAAGAATTCATTCCAAACCTCCTTGAGGCCCATCCCCGTGCACTTGTGCACATCGACACGAGAGTAGCCGAACGCGCATACGCAACTTCCGGGCCAACCCTGCCCGGGTGCCTCAGGCTGATATCCCTGGGGCAGACGGTCCTGTACTCCGCTGCGCCAGCCGGGGCCGTTAGCGATTTAACCGTTGAGCTCCGCACCCTCATCGAATCACTGACGGTGAGTTACACTGTCAGTGGATCAGCCCAGGGACGTCGGGATGTCGACGAGCTCGACGGCGGGTAGTTCCCCGCCGAGGAACCGAGCGGCCACCAGCTCGAAGCTGGCGGGTCGGTCGGTCACCAAGAGCTCGAGCCCCCCACGGTCGGCGGCCGCCCCGGATTCGAGGTCGCGCTCTGCCAGCACCGCGGCCACGGCAAGCGCCGTGGCGCGAGCGCTGTCGACGATGGGCACCACGCGCCCCGACAGGTCGGCGGCGACTCGCGCGATGGGTTCTTTCAGCAATGGGTAGTGAGTACAGCCAAGCACGATCACCCCGACCTGCTGCTCGGTGAGCGGCTCGAGGTACCGCCGAACGGCCAGCTCCGGGACATCCCCGTCGAGCCACCCCTCCTCCACCAGCGGTACGAGCAGCGGAGCAGCTTGCCCAATCACTTCATGGCGCGTCGATGCCGATGCGACGGCACGAGCATAGGCGCCCGAAGCGATCGTCCCAGCGGTGCCGAGCACGCCGATGCGGCGAGAGGGTTCCCCCTCTAGCCCTTTCGCCGCGGTCACCGCGGCTCGAGCGCCGGGCTCGACCACACCGATGACTGGCAAATCCAGCTCCGCCCGCAGCATGTCGAGGGCGACCGCGCTGACGGTGTTGCAAGCGACGACCACGGCTTTCACCCCCCGCTCGGTCAGCAGGTGGGCGCAGCCCCGCGCGTAGCGGATCACCGTCGAAGCCGACCTCGTGCCGTAGGGAACCCGAGCAGTGTCACCGAGATAGACGATGTTTTCGTTCGGAGCGAGCTCGCGGAGCTTCGCCACGACGGTGAGACCGCCCAAGCCAGAATCGAAAACTCCGATGGGTGCGCTCATCGGCCGGGACGCGGGTTCGGCTCAGTTCCCCTGCACGTCTTCGATGCGGATCAACTTCGCCGCCCCACGCATGAACCCAGCCTCGGCGAATGACTCGATGGCGCGTCGGACAGCGCCCTCGCGACCCGTGTGCGTGATGATCACGACCGGAACGGCCCCTCCCGCAGCACGGGCCCTGCCCTCTTGAACCATCTGCTCGATGCTCACTCCCTGGTCGCCGAGGGCCGTGGCGATCGTTGCGAGGGCACCCGGCTCGTCCGCCACATCGAAGCGCAGGTAGTACCGTGAGTCGACCTCGTCGATGGGCACCAGGGGCCGTGACTGCATCTGAATTCCGCGGGTGGCGAGCCCCGGCTCACCCTCGCGCTTGCTTCGCGCGACGTCGACGATGTCGGCCACCACGCTGACGGCCGTGGGCATCGCGCCGGCCCCCGGCCCGACGGTCAAACACGGACCGAGCGCGCGCCCGTGGATGAGAGCCCCGTTCAACACGTCGGAGATGTTCGCCAACACGCTCCCCTTCGACACCATCGCCGGGTGCACGCGGAGCTCGATTCGTTCGCCTCGGTCGTAACCGATCGCGAGATGCTTGATCGTCATGTCGAACCGCTCGGCGAATCGAAAGTCGAGCTCGTCGATCGAACGGATGCCTTCGACTGGGACGTCGGCGATGTTCACCTTGGCGCCGAAGGCGAGCATGCTCATGACGACGAGCTTTTGAGCGGCATCGTGACCGTCGACATCGAGACTCGGCTCCGCCTCGGCATAACCCAGCTCCTGAGCCTTCGCGAGCGCATCCTCGAAGCTCGCGCCTTCCTCGCGCATTTTCGTCAGGATGTAGTTGCACGTCCCGTTGAGGATCGCGTGAACGCTCTCGACCCAGTCGCTGGTCAGCGCTTCGCGGAGTGTGCGAATGATCGGGATCCCACCCCCGACCGAAGCTTCGAACGCGAGGTCGACTCCGGCGTTGATGGATTTCTCGACGAGAGCGGGACCGTGCAGCGCGAGCAAAAGCTTGTTCGCCGTCACCACGCCCTTGCCTTCGCGGATCGCTCGCTCGAGGTACTCGTTGGCCGGGTCCTCTCCGCCCATCACCTCGACCACGAGATCGGTTTCCTCGCCGAACACCGCGTCAGGATCGGTCGTCAGCCATTCGGGTCGACATTCCGGTACCCGATCCTTCGTGATGTCGCGAACGAGGACCTTCGTGACTTCAAGCGGCGCGCCCACCCGAGAGGCGAGGTACTCGGCGTTGTCTCGGATCAGTTGAATCACGCCGCCACCGACCGTGCCGCATCCGAGCAGCGCGATTCGAACCGGAAACTTTACTCGTTGGGGGCTCACTTTCGACCTCCGAAAAAGCGTTCGGCATTCGGACGCTGGGCGTCCGCTACGGCAGCGCACAGCCTTCCCGCCTCGATCGCCTGACGCAAGTGTTTCTCCGTGCCTTCGATGTTCTGGAGCCTTGGCCGGAAAAACGCCTCCGCCTCACCGACGCGCTCGGAGTTGCACAAATTCGCCGCCACCCACACAAACCTGCCAGTCACGAACGACGGAAGACGCCCCGACAGCTTATCGAAGTTGTGCGTGACCCACTCGTAAGTCTGGGTCCTGGTTTCCCTCCGGGAGAACAGTGGACGAAAAACGTAGCGGAGATCCCCCATTCGAATCGTGCCGTCGAGCGTCGAATCGAGCACACGCGGAAGGCGCTCCGGGGAGACCCCCGTCAATCCTCGAAGCGCGATGATTCGATGCTCCGGGGTCCGCGCGTTGCCGACGCGCTCGACGAGCTTCTGAACGAAAGCGTCGTCCGCGTGCCGCGCAGCGATCGGCACCAGGGTCGCCGCGGTATCCGACGAAACCGAATCGGGATCCGCCATCCACTCGTCGGCGCGCGTCTTCGCCAGAGCGTGGAGCGGCTTCGATGTGCCCAGATCACCCAACGCCGAGACGAGCGTTTGGCGCCGGAGACCGTCGGTGTCCGCCTCGCCCTTTTTCTTCGGCTCCCACCCCAGCTTGTCTATCGCCGGGGTGAGCAGCTTCGTCGCATACCGCTCGAAGCTCTCTCGCTGCTCGTCGCTCACCAACCCGACGTCGATTCTCCGCAGCGACTCGACGATGCGTTCCCAAACGACGCGCGACCTCTCGTTGTGAGCCAGCTGCTCGAGCTGGGCGAGGTGTTTGTCCGCAGGCAGGTCACCGCTGGTCACGAGCGCCCACGAATTGGCCACGAGACCTACACGCTCGAGGTTGTCGAGCGCAGTCGAAGCTCGTCCGAGAGCCTCGAGTGAAGTTTCGGGCAGCTTCCATCGATAGTAGCCAGCCTCATTCGCGTTCGGATAGATCCACTTCGGGCAGCGGGGCGTTTCGAGCTCGAGCGAGCCCTTCGCTTCGGCCAAGAGGGTGCACTTGGTCGCGCTCTTTGCCCCCGTCTGGTAGCGAATGCATACCGGCACCCGCCAGAGCTTCCCCGTCGCCGCGCCTCGGCCGAGCGGAAGGTGCTCGCGCTGCGAGAGCTCGACCGTTGCCTTGCCGGCCTCGCACACAACCTTCGCTTCGACGAGGGGAACGCCGGTCTGCCCGGTGAAGGTATCCATCACCGCCGCGACGTCGGCGCCGCCGGCCTTGCCGATGGCGTCAAACAGACTCTTCGACGTCGCATTGCCCCACTCGTGGGCGCGGATGTAGCTCTGCACCCCCGCTCGAAACTTCTCGGGGCCGAGCCATTGCTCGTTCATCGACAGTACGGCCATTCCCTTGACGTAGGTGATGCCGTCGAAAGCCTCGAGCGCTTCGCTCGTGCTGCGCACCGGCTGGCGGATCCTTCGGGCGCTCTGCAAGACGTCCTGGGCCATCACGTCGACCTTGCGCCCAATCGACGACTCCCGCGCGCCGAAGGTCGGCTGCCATTCGTCGACGACCTTCGCCGCCATCCAGGTCGCGAAACCTTCGTTGAGCCAAAGATCGTCCCACCACTGCATCGTGACGAGGTTGCCGAACCACATGTGGGCGAGCTCGTGCGCCATGACGTGCGCCATCGAACGGCGAGCGCGAATCGAAGCGTGAGTTTCGTCGAGCAGCACGAGCTCCTCACGAAACGTGACGAAGCCGACGTTTTCCATCGCGCCCGCAGCGAAGTTCGGCACGGCGACGATGTCGAGCTTGGGATAGGGGTACG
>JAJDAH010000345.1 GCA_029261965.1 Polyangiaceae bacterium | reverse complement strand
CCGACCGAACTCCGGAGGCGTCGTGACGAGACTGGAGTACGCGAGCACCAGTTGACCCGCGGGTCCCGCCAATAGTGCTGGTTCGACGAAGACTCGACCGGGTTCGAGCGCTTCTCCAAAACCGGGCAGCAGAGTGATCGACGTGCCCACTTGGGTCGCGCTCCAATAGCTCGTTCCCGCCCACGCAACGCTTGGCCGAAATCGAGCTCCGGTCGACACGGTCACGCTGGCGGGGCTGGCCACCCCGGCGGCGTTTACGGCAGCCGATTGTGCCGAGCCCCCAAAACCGTCGTTCCACACGACCATGAATCCGGACCCGTCCGAGGCGACGTCGACGAACTGGCCGTTGTTGCCGAGGGTGATCCCGGCCGGATCGAGCACGGTCCCGTCTTGGGCCACCCGGGCGCCCCGTACGCCGACCAGATCGTCCACCCACACGACGAAGTGCTGCGAGCCGCTCCACACGACGGCGGGTTGCATCTGGAGATCGACGTTGGCTGAGATCGTGATGCCCGCCGGATCGAGCAATGTACCGTCCGGCGCCATGCGTGAGCCCATGATATCGCCAGCGTCGAAGAGCGTGCTCTGCCACACCACGAAGTAGTTGGTCCCGTCGAAGTCGAGGCCAGCGCTCGTGCCAGGAATGCTCAACGAGCCGAGTAGGGTACCGGATCCCGAAATGCGCCACGCCCCGTCGGGTACCGCGAGAACGGCGAAGTCCGTGCCGTCCGAAGCGATCTCTATTCGTGTTTCTTCGTAGAAATAGTTGGGACTGGAGAAAACATCGTCGAACAATGCGAACGACTCGTTGGTCAGCTGAATTCCGTTCGGGTCGAGCTTGGCGAAATTTTGGTCCACGCGAGCGGCGCGGAACCCGCCGAGGCGATTGATTCCGGGTCTCGAATCGATCCAGGCCACGAGGTAGGAGCTGCCGTTGAAGCCGATCGCGGGGACGTGCTGACCGGAAGGTTCGTTGCTGACGTAAACATGCGGTCCAGTCGTGAGCAGAGCGGAAGTGAAGCTACGGGATCGGACGTCCATCTCTTGAGCGGAGTTGGCGCCGTGGGCTGCGAAATCGTACGAAACGCGAAAGTTCGCTCCCTCGGCCACGAGGCTCGGACCGAATGCAGAGTGGGGGTCCTCGCCTGTAACCAAAACTACGGGGCTGCCGTCGAGCACCGTGCCGGTGGGTGTCACGCGAACGCCGTAGATGCCCTGTTCTCCCAGCCCTTCCGGTCCCGTGAGAGCCACGACGTACTGCCCACTCCCGAACGCGACGCTAGGATCATCTGACGCGGGGGCCAGGTCGATGGCCGCAGGCGTCGTCGGTGTGCCTGCTGCGTCGACAATCGCCGCTTGAGCTCGAGAGTTGACGACCGACTGATCGGCCCAGACGATGAGAAAGTCCGTGCCGTCGCTCGCCACCGAAGGCTTCACCTGCTGGCCCGTCGCTGCGTTGGTGCGAATTGGTGGAGCATCGAGAACGCCGCCGGAGGAGTCGACGCGAGTCGCGAAAATCCGCTGGGCGCTCGCCCCTTCGCGAGTGTCGCTCCACGCGATCAAACACTGGGAGGCGGTGCAAGCCATTTCCGCGTCTTGCTGATGCTGAGCGACGTTGGAAATCGCGATAGGAGTCAGGTCTACCGCCGCGCCAGTGGGAGCGACGCGCTTGGCTAGAATGTCGTTGCGGTCGCCGTCGTGCGTCCATACGGTCCAATAGTTGGTTCCGTCGAACTCGACGTCGTCGATGGTGACGACCGACGCGCTGGCCAACGCGATGGGTCTCGAATCAAGCAGCGAGCCGTTGGCCGCTACGCGGCGAGCCTCGGCCGCGCCATCGTCGGCCCAGGCGACGAGCCAACCCGCGCCGTCGGACCCGACACGGACCGACTGGGAGAAGTCGAAATCGACCTCGGCTAGCGGGATCCCGCCCGGATCCAGAATCTGACCCGTCGGGGAGACTCGAGCAGCGACGATGAACCCGCGGGTCTCGGCGCTCAGTGCTAGGTGCGGCGCTACCCAGGCGACGCGTTCATCGACCCACACCACCAAGGTATTCGTGCCGTTCGACGCCGAGGCCGTGCCCCGCTGCACGCCCCAGGACGCCTCGTAGGCCGGGTCGTCGACCCCAAATTCTGCAGAAAGGCTCGCGGTGACCGATTCGACCCGCGGCGGTGCTTCCTGCTGCCCGCACGCCGTGGCGCCCACAAGGAGTGCCAGACAAGAAACGAGTCGGCCCATCGGTATCTCCATGGTCGCTGGCCGCATCAGATACCCCCTTGGCGCCAGTTTATCACAGGCGCCTGGACCGGCCACGCGCCGATCGAGCGCTGCTCGAAAAGCAAACGTTTCGAGAGCCTGAGCCTTACGCGAAGGCGCGTTGGGCTCAGGCGGTCCTTTCGAGACCCAAGAACCTCAGGTACGCCTGTTGTGACTCGGGTAGGCGTCTGAGATGCCTTCTCAGGCGCTGACGACGGTTCCACACGCCGACTCGTTGCACATAAGCGACGAGCTCGGTGGTCTGCGTGGTGTAGGAATCCACGACGGCGCTCGGTTCGACGGAACCGTCGAGCTCGTAGCGACACGTGCTCTCGTGAAGGAGCGACAGGCGGCGGATCTTCTTCTGATCGTCCAGCTCGGGCATGAAAGGGAAGGCTCGACAGCCCGAGGGGCGCGCCGAGTGCACGCTGCATGTGTCGTTTTGCAAGAAGACGCACCCTTCGCGTTCGAACGCGAGCGTCATGAGTCGTCGTCCTTCGCGCAGGGTCACGAACGATTCGGGCTCGCCCGTCATGTCGATGTCGTCAGGGCCGAGCCATTCGAGAAAGCTCTGGGGGGGGCGACCGGTGTGCTCGGCGAGGCGGCGTACGTCGGCGTCGGTGATGGGTGCCCGGTGTTGGCGGCAGCAATCGCCGCACTGCGTGCAGCGGAACCGTAGATAGCGCTCGCCGTCCACGGCTACTGGGAGCAACGACCGGCGCGGCACGAGAGCCCCGCGCAGCACGGTGTCTCTTCGTCGCAAGAATCGTTGTTTTCGCCGCAGCGGCACGCGTTTCCTTCGCAGAAAAACTGCGAGCAGCACGGAAGGTCCCTAGAGCACCCGAGCCCTTCTCCGCCGCAGAAGGGGGTTTCACACGTGCCGTCGGTGCAGACGAAGTCGCCGCAACACGGCACGCCGTCGACCGCGCAAGAGGCGGCGAGCCCCACGCAGCCCGGCGAGCCGCCGGTGCCGCCGGATCCCCCGGAAGCCCCGGTACCGCCCGATCCGGACTGCCCACCGGTGCCGCCGGTCGAAGAGGCGTCGCTGCTGCCGCCAGTGCCGCCAGCGCCGGCGTCGACGACGACGAACTCCGAGCTGCCGCACGACGCAAAAAACGCGAGGGATGCGAAGAGCACGGCGGCGGGCACCACGTTTCGAGCGACGAGGCTCATGCTGGAGCAAATAGCACTGTGGGTGGTGGGCGTCAGGCTTCCGGCGCACTTGCGCGCCGATCACCAGCCGCGCAGATCCACAGGCCACGTTTCGAGCACGGTTTCACCCTCGACGACGTGCACTCGCTCGTGCTTCGCCATGGTCGGATCCACGTGCCCAGGAACTACCCTGACCCTGTCGCCGACCGCGAGATCCCCCTCTGGAACGAAGGTGATGTGCTCGTCCGAACAGAAGAGCACGGTCGCGCCGAGCATGTCGGGGTTTCCGTGGTCCATGCCGAGGGCTTTCAGGCCAGAGTCGCCGACCGCGAAGCCCGGGCACTTCGAGATCACGGTGGCGTAGACGAAGAGCGCTTGCTCGAAGGGTAGGCCGAGCTTTTGGTACTCGGTGTCCATGAGCGCGTAGGACCCCGCCTGGATCTCGTTCGCCCACGGGTTGATGTCGTACGACCCCGTGCCGCCCGCGGAAACGATGTCGCCGCCAGTCAGGGCGTGTGCTTCGAGGAGCTGCTTCATCGACGCTTCCACCCCGGCCTGACGGGTCTCTCGGTCGGCGACAGCCATCAGGTGCCCCTCGTAACCCATCACCCCACGCACCCGGAGCCCTTGACGGCGCGCCGACTCGGCGAGGCGGCCGGCGTCCGTTGGCGGGCAACCGCACCGTGGCAGCCCCACGTTCACGTCGACGAGCACTTCGTGGATGCCGCATCTCGCTGCGGCTTCGATGGTGGCCTCCGAGTCGACGGCGACGGTGACGCGCCCTTCGCACTCGGCCATGGCTTCGAGTCGGCGGGGGTCGAGAGACTCGTTCGCGAGTAGCAGGTCGTCGCCGAGGCCGGCTTTTGCCATGCCGACGACCTCGAGCGGTGTGGCGCACGTGAAACCCCGGTGACCTCGGGCCGCCTGCCGTTTCGCCAGCTCGGTGCACTTGTGCGCTTTGACGTGGGGCCGGAGCTTCGGGCCCGGAAGCGCAGCGCTCATCGTCTTCAGGTTGTGCTCGAGCGCACCGGCGTCGATGAGCAACGCCGGAGTTTGAAGATCGTGCAGATTCATCGTGAGAGCCGTCAGTTCCTGCTCGTGAGAGCCGCTGGTGGAAGCGAAACGCTGCCCGTGGTGGCTTCGTCGGGCACGAGGTGGCGCATGTTGTAGGCGTGGAGGAATAGACGGCGCTCCGCTTCGGTGAGGGAGGTGACCGCGCGGCCGACCATGAACGCCGGAATGATGAGCGTTTGCGCGCTCGTCAGAATCAAAAACGTGAGAGCCGGCGCCTCGGCAAGGTTCGTCACTCCGGGTAGCACGATCATGTTGCCGTTCTGGAAGGCGTAAGGTGCCGGGAGAACGCCCGTGACCTGCAGCAGCGCGGGGACGACGACGACGAGAATCCCGGCGCATAGGGCCACCAACTGCAGGAAGCGATCAGCGCGCATTTGCACGATGAACACCAGTACGGTCGCGGTCGCGAAGGCTGGCGTGAAGATCAGAGGCCCGAACAACGTACCGGCCATGAGCACGACGGCGAATGCGACGAACGCGGCGCCGAGCTGCACCGACCGGTTGAATCTCGTGTTGCCGAAGCCCGTCCAAGCGGTGTAGCCCCCCGCTACCGCGATGAGCATGGCAAAGGACACGGCGGCCAGCGGGCTCTTGAGCCCAGCCCAGAATACGTAGGGGAACACGACCAGGCAGCTGATGTACGCGCCGGTTGCCAGTCGCGAGTTGATCCTTCGGCGACGGACGAGGGCGTCGTCGAGCTCCTTTTCCGCTTCGGGTGGGATCTCTTGGAGTGTCTCGCCGAGCACCTTCATCATCGTTTGAACGGCCTTTTGGTTGCCCGGGTCGAGCGCCAAGGCCGATTGGAGCTCGTGGATGGCGCGTGCTCGAGCCAGGTCTCCACCGGGACCCGAGATGTACTCAGCCGCCGCTTCGGCATTTTTCGTGTGTTGTTCGGCGAGCTCGCGGCGCCGGGCCAGGTCACGATCGCCGTCGAGGAATCGTTCGATGGCCTCGTGCAGCTCGCGGGGCGTTTCGTAGCGGTCCGCCTTGTCCGTGGCGGTGGCCCGAACGCAGATTTCCTCGAGCTCGACGGGGACTTCGAGCTTTGGGCATCTGACCGATGGCCGGGCGTCGGCGCCGGAAATCGCGGACAAGAGCATAGCCTGTACTTTGTCCCGCGCGATCAGGGGCTCGAGGGTCAAGAGCTCGAACAGAATCGCACCGAGAGCGTAAACGTCGCTCCGGTCGTCGACGTCGGCGAGATCCCCCCTCGCTTGCTCGGGCGCAATGTATCCCGGCGTGCCCATGATCGAGCCGTCCATGGTCTTCGCCTGCGCGGTGTCGTCGGGCAGGTTCATGTCGATGCTGGCATTCGGGTCGTCCGCCCCACGCACCCTGGCGACGCCCCAGTCGAGAACGTTCACTTCGCCGAACTCTCCGAGCATGATGTTTGCGGGTTTCAGGTCGCGGTGAACGACGCCTTTTTTGTGTGCGAAAGCGATGGCGAGACAGGCCTGACTGAACGCGGTCAAAAGCCTCCGCCGAGAGTACTCTTCGTGTAGGGCGTTGTTGTCGTCCTTGCGGATTTCGATGATCTGCTCGAGCGTGAGCCCGGCGATTCGTTTCATCGTGAAGTACTGCGAGCCGTCGGGAGCGACGCCGAGATCGTGCACGGGAACGATGCTGGGGTGCTCGAGCTGACCCTGGACCCGAGCCTCGCGGATGAAGCGCGCCCCCATGTCCGAGCGCGAGCCGATGCCCGGGAGAGAAACCTTCAGCGCGATCTCGCGCCCGATGACGTGGTCTTTGCAGAGCCGGACCTCTCCCATCCCCCCCTCGCCGAGCACTCCGCGGTGCTCGTATCGCGCGTTGAAGTCGGTATGGCGGAGCGAGGCTGGTGTGGCATCGACCAAGCCTTCGGACTTCGGTGCGTGAGCGAGAGTCTGGTAATGCTCGGCCTCGATGGTGGGCGCCGAGGCATGGGTGGGGACCGGTGGCGTCATGCCCGGCGGCGGGCGCCGCGCCTCCCCGGGCGGTGTATTCCCAGACTTGATCGTCGACATGGCAGTATCCCTCGATGCGTGTTTTAGCCCGACGGAGGGCGGCACGGCTCGAGTTCTCGGGCCGCGGAGGCCCCAGTTCCGTCCCCATTCCGCATTTCCATCCTCCCCGTGCGAATACGCGCGGGTTTCGCCGAAGTTACATCCACTTCGGTGCGCAAGTGTGAGCGGTGGGTCGGGTTAGAATGGGCGCCGTGGGCTGGAAGAATTGGTCGGGCACCGTCAGCGCCCCTCGCGCGACGGTTCGAGCGCCGTCTAGCGAGGCCGAGATCGTGACGATAGTTCGCGATGTTCGAGCCGCGGGTGGCTGCGTTCGCCCGGTCGGTGCCGGACACTCCTTCACGCCTCTGGTGAGCACGGAGGGGGTGCTTTTGTCCCTGGAAGGTCTCTCCGGCGTGATCAACGCCGATGCAAGGTCGATGTCGGCGCGTGTGTTGGCAGGCACACGAATCCGCGACATGGGAGAGCCTCTTCGCGCGGCGGGGCTCGCGCTCGAGAACCAGGGCGACGTGGACGTGCAAGCGATCGGTGGCGCCGTTTCGACGGGAACCCACGGGACTGGCAGTACCCTCGGCAGTCTGTCGACCCAGCTCCAGGCGGCTCGTCTGGTCGGCGCCTCGGGCGAAATTTTTGAATCCTCGCGTCAGGATACCCCTGACATTCACGGCGCCGTACAGCTGTCGCTCGGGGCGTTGGGGGTGCTCACCGAGCTCGCCCTGAGCGTCGTGCCGGCCTATCGGCTTCACGAACGGATCTGGAAGGTCGGCGTTGCCGAGGCGCTCGCCGATCTCGCCGATCTCACCGCCAAACATCGTCATCTCGAATTTTTTTGGTGGCCAGGACGGGATCGGGTCGAGCTCAAGGCGCTCGATCCGACCGAGGTCGATCCCGATCCCCTCGAGAACGTCGGGGGCGAGCGTATCGATCACAGTCACGTGATTTTCCCTACCGAGCGCGAGCTCGTCTTCAACGAAATCGAGTACGCCGTCGAAGCAGAGAAGGGCCCCGAATGCTTCTCCGAGCTCCGCGCCTGCATGCAGAAGAAGCACCCCGACGTCGGATGGCCGATCGAATATCGCACGGTCGCCGCCGATGACATCTGGCTGAGCCCGGCGTTCGAATGCGACGTGGTGGCCATCAGCGCCCATCAGGACGCGGACGTCGAGTACCGACCGTTTTTTGCAGACGTCGAAGCCGTGTTCCGGAATCACGCCGGGCGTCCCCATTGGGCCAAGCTTCATACGCTCGGCCCCGAAGATCTCGCCGATCTGTATCCGAGGTTCGGAGACTTCGTTGCGCTTCGTCGTGAGCTCGATCCGACGGGGATTTTCCTCAACGACTACTTGCGACGTCTACTAGGCGAGTAGGTACCCATCGTCAGCTCGGTTCTGAATTGGTGGGCCGGCGTGATGTAGCGTCCTCGCACCAACAACAGAAAAAGCCAGGTGCTCGTGGTCGTGGAGAGCATGAGCATGATGAAAATCAGAATCTGATATTTCACCGCGATGAGGGGGTCGACACCGCTCAAGATCTGTCCCGTCATCATGCCCGGAAGCTGCACGAGACCCGCGACCATGAACGCGTTGATGGTGGGGATCATGGCGGCGCGCAAGCTACGGCTCAGCGGGGGGTGCAGAGCGGCTGGGCCACTGAACCCGAGCGCGAGCATGGTTTCGATTTCTCCTCGTCGGCTGCGAAGCTCTTCTTGAAATCGATCCCCCCCGAGCGAAGCGGCGTTCATCGCGTTGCCGAGCAGCATGCCGCCGAGTGGGATGAGGTGCTGCGGATCCCACCAGGGCTCGACCCCGATGACGACTTCCGTCATGAAAAACAGACTGATGGACATGCCGACGACGAGCGCCCCCGAGGCAAAAAACGTCATCCCAGGCAGTCGGCGAGGCAGTCGGCTCGCCGCGGTCCACGCAGCCACGGTCAGCATGATCAAAAGCGTGCCGAGGACCAGGCCCGGGTGTTTTATCGAGAAAATCGCCGTCAGCACGTACCCGATGGCGAGTAGCTGCACCGTTCCGCGAAGTGCCGATATGGCGAGGCTTCGTTCGAGATTCAGCCGAATGATCCGGGAAAGCGCAATCAGGACGACGACGGCCAGCGCCGACAGGCCGAGGCGCCACCACTCGATGTCGACGATTTCTTTCATTCGCCCGCCTCGAGGAATTTTTCGATTCGTTCGGGGGACACGTCGACGTCTACTCGGCCGTCGTGCACTAGGAATCTTCGCCCGGCCACGAGGGCGAGCAACTCTCGTGCGTGAGTGATGAACACCAGGGTCAGCTGACGGGAGGAGCGAAGGTCGTTCAGGATCTTCGCGACGAGCGCCGCCGTTTTCGGATCGAGGGCGCTCGTCGGCTCGTCGAGAACGATGGCGTCGGGCTCACCCGCCAACGCCCTCGCGATGGCGATGCGTTGCTTCTCTCCGCCGCTGAGTTGTTCGGCGCTGTGATCCAGCAGCGACGTTGCGAGTCCGACCTCTTCGAGCAGCTCTCGCATCGCCGCTTCGGTGGGCGGCGTGACGCCAGCGGGGCCCATCGAGAGGTTGTCCCGAACGGTGCCATCGAACATGACGGGGGTCTGGAGCACGAGCGCGACCTTGCGCCGGATTTCGAGCGGGTCGTAGTCCTGGATGGGTCGACCCCGGAACGACACCGTGCCTCGCACCGGATCGTCGAACCGGTTCAGCAGCCGCACGAGCGTGGACTTGCCGGATCCGGAGGCTCCAACGATGGCAACCGCCTCGGCTTCGTCGACCACGAAGTTGACCGATTCGAGCACCGTCTTGCTGCCGCCACCCTCCGTACGGTGGCCCGCCGCGACGTCGCGGCATTCGAAGACTGGCGCGGTCATCTTTCAGTCGCCGTTTGGCCAGGTGGCTCGAGCTGGCTTCAGAAAAGTGAATCGAACTGGGCGTTGATCATGTCGCAGTCGGCGTTCGCGTCCACCCGGACCAGCGTCGCCGTCGTCTCGCACTCGTCCGGGTCCCGGACCGAAGTGGGTGAGAGGTCCTTGATCGACGGCGGATCGGTGGCGAGGATGGTTTGCATCTGTCCGGACTGGGAAAGACCTTCGAACCGGTCGGCGCTGACCGCGATGGCGTCGAATCCAGTCGTTTTTCGGCTCGTCACGTAGATTTCGCCGTCCACGAGACCGGTCAGCCGAATCGTGACTCCAGGCTGCATGTCGTTGTCCTGATCGACCACCCTTGGATCGGCGGGCTCCGTCGGAAGCGCCTCGTTCTCGAGATCGGTGAGCGTCGCACCGAACACCTCGAAAAATGTCGGAAAGCTGAGCGTCCCGACCCCGTCCGAGCCGACGGTGAACGTCGCCGGTCGCGTGAAGTCCGGTAGCGAGTCGATGTACGCCTGCGGGATCACAGTCGTCACCAGCGACTGACGATCTTGGACCAGGTGACGGCAATACTCGCCTTCGACCACGAGCGCATTCGGCGCGCCCGAAATGTCGAGCAGCTCGACGAACACGATGGTCTGGGGAAGGGGATCGGGAAACGCCGGGGCCTGCGCCAACTGGGCGAATCGTTCGAGGTACGCCCACTTACCGGTGACATTGTCGAGGGCGCCCGGTGACGCCACAGGCGGACATTCTCCGATGACCGGCGTGCCCGCGCCGCCGCCGGTCCCTCCGCCGCCGGTTCCGCCCGCCCCACCAGTGCCGGCCTGGTCGTCAGCGCCGCCCGACCCACACCCGAAAGCACCAAAGAGCGCTGCCAGGACTAGCCATTGTCTCATCGCTCTCTCCGAATCGCAGGAAACTTGAAAGCCACGCCGACACCCATGATGAACCCCTCGCTCGAGTATCCAGGATAGCCGGGATTGTTCGTCTGAAGGCCCGTGGATTCGGTGATGACCTCATCGTTGACCAAATCGGTGGAACCGTCCGGGAATTCGTCGAGCACCGGGTGCACCGCGTTGGGGTCCTTCTCGACGCTTCGGGGAACCAAGTATTGGCCGTGCAGGTACACCCCGAACCGAAATCCGAGGCCGAATACCTTGACGGGGGTCTCGAACCCCGCGCTCGTGAGAATGCGCGCGTTGTCCACGTAGTTGGTGCGCCCGGTTTGGTCGGGAACCGGCGAAGGTTTGTACTCCGCGTCGAGTGCGAGCGAGCCCGGCTTGAACCCGACGACGCCGCCGACCGCCACGGAAAACGTGTTGCGCCACCCGTCGAGTGGAGCTTCACCGTGCCTGTCGCGATAGGTCGTCCATCGTTCGAGTAAAACGTGGCTGCCGAGCCCCCACTCGGTCTGGCCTTTTTCGTCGAGTGACTTGTAAGAAGCCCCGGTGCTCGCGCGGAGCGGCTCGTAGCCCTGGGTAGACTTGAAGGTCTGGACGACGGCGTCCTCGTCGTCCGGGTATTCGAAGTTGAAGAAGCGCACCTCGTTGATGCCGTCGGTATCGCTGCGAATCGGGAAGTGCACGGTGGCGGCGAGACCGAGCTCCGGCGTGGGCTGGGTCGCGATTCCGAAATAGGGAGAGATGGCGGTTTCCACGCGGATGTCGGGGTTCAAGAAAATTCGACGTTGATCGCTCGCGTCCGGAACATAGACCCCGGTCACCGCCGTGTTGCGGATGGTCAGGTCGACGCCGGCTCCCAGAGCGAGCCAGCGGGTCACCTGGCTGCCGAGCGCGATGGCAAAGCTCGAAATCTCGAATCGATCCCCGAGAAGCTCGAACTCGAGCCGGTTGTCGAAGTACTGCTCGCGCTCGTCCGAGAAGAAGGACGATTGACGTTGAACGTTACGAATCGGCAACAGGCCGTAGAACCCGAACACGAGTTTTTCGTTCAACAGCGGGAACGCCACACCGAGGGTCGCGTAGGAGCTCGTGCTCCGCACGAGCGTGTCCTCCCGCGGCTCGGGGATCTCTGTGGTCGGGAACGGCCGAAGCTCGAGCCGCGAGCTCGATCCGTCGGGATTGCGCAGGCGAGCGTCGTAGATGGAGACCGGCACATCCACGTTGTCCGGTCGTGGGTCGAGGTGGATGTCGCCCCGAGTGACCAGAAAGTACGCCCCGACCTCGGTCTGCGCACCTGCGCGCGGTAGAAGAGCAGGGTTGTAGTAGGTCGCTTCGGCGCCGGTCGCCATGATGCGGGAGTTCAGTCCGTTTCGGCTCGTTTGCGCGCCGGCGAGCTCGAAGGCGCTCGACCCGAAGGCCGGCGGTGAACAAAGCGCTACGGCCGACGTCAGCGCCGTGAGGAGGATCCGCGGGTCGGGATAACGAAAGGCCACGTCGCGAATCGCTGCACTCCGATGGTTCGCCGCGAGAATTCAAATACCATAGGGCAAGCGCGAGCCGGGCGAAAATTCCCAGCAAATGGCCCGGCTCAGCTCGTCCACGCTGTCGAGGCTCGCCACGACGCCCGACAGCTCGGGGAGGAGCGCAATGTGGCAGTCGCCCGCGAGCTTCGACCGGAGCTCGCGCGCAGCTTCCGCGCCGGCCCGATTCGAGCGGACCACGCTTCGCCGTTCGCGGTCGAGCTCCCGAAGCAAGGCGACGAGCTCCGGCGAGCGCTCCGCCGGTGAGTAGCCGAGGCGGCCCAGCTGGCTCGAGGCGAACTCCGTCGATTCCGGCCGCGGCCGATCGCCTCGTTCGGCGAGCGGTCGGGTGGCATCGGTCGAACACGCGACGAACGCGCGGTTGCACACGATCGCGTCTACCGTGACGTCGCGCTGTGTGAGACCGTCTCGGAGGTACACCGCGTCGTCCAGGCTAGTTCGCGTCGGGGCGCCCACGAGCACGAACGCGCTCGACGGCTCACGCAGGATGCGGCGCGTTTCCTCGGCGCGAGCACGAAATCCGTCGCGAAGGTCGAGCAGCACCTGGAAAAACCCCGCGAGCTGCTCGACGAGTCGCTGGCTCGCCAGCATCCCGAGCACGCGTGTCACCGCTCGGCCGCCGCGCGGCAGAAGCTTGGCCAGAGGGCCGCGAGCCCGCGGCGCGAGAAACCATCGCACGACATCGTCGTCGAGGAACCGTGCCAAGTTGTCCGGGGCGTCGAGGATGTCGAGGGCGCTTCTGGTCGGCGGAGTGTCGACGATCACGAGGTCGAACTCACCCGAGCCCATGATCGCGTGCAGTCGCTCCATCGCGATGTAGGCGTGCGAGCGGGCAAGTGTCCTCGAAAAAGCGCGATAGACTGGGTTCGAGAGAATTCGAGCAGTCGTCTCGGTGTCTCCACTGAGCCGGGCCATCAGCGAGTCGTAGCTCGCTTGGGTGTCGAGCATGGCGGCGTAGAGCTCGCCGCGGGCGTCGCTCGATAGCTCGACGCGGGTGAGCTCGTCGCTGAGACCATCGAGGCCGAGCGCGTCCGCGAGGCGCTTGGCGGGATCGATCGTGAGCAGAGCGACGCGTCGGCCCGTGCGCGCTTCGTCGAGTGCGACGGCGGCGGCAACCGTCGTCTTGCCGACTCCGCCCGGTCCGACGCACAAGAGCAGGCGCTTCTTCTCGAGCCAACTCATGCGATTTGCTTCTCGACCGTGCCACCGATCGCGTCCAAGTGTTTCGGGCCGATGTCGGCGTCGAAGTCGGGTATTCGGACCAGTGGTAGTGGGATCTCTCGTTGCAGTCGTTTCACGACGGCGCTGGCCCGTCTCGACTCGTCGATGCGTCGCCGTAGGATGTGCACGTCTTCGACGATGTCGGCGCAGTTGGACTTTCTTGCTCGAGATTCGAGCTCGTCGAGCAGGGGTGTCGACACAGCCCGGTCACCCGGGACTCTGTTGACGAACAGCCCGCCGAGCGGTGCCCCCGGCGGTTTCGACAGTGCCTGATGGAGCTCGATCGTTTCTTGAGCGGGAAGCTCGCTCGGGAGGGTGACCAGATGAAGCGCGGTCGTCTCTGGGTCGCCGAGCAGTGTCGAGAGTGCAGCCAATAGACGTCGGAGCGGACCCCGGCCAACGAGGCCGTCGAGCACCCGCGGCAGCTCGAGCAACATCAGGGCGTGCCCGGTGGCGTCGAGATCGACATAGATTGGGTGGTACTCGTCACTCGCCACGAGCGCGCGGAGCTTGCTCAACGTGGCGACCTCGGCCACCGCCGGGGCGGCGCGCACGAACCGAGCCACCGCGGAGTTGCCGAGCACGGCTCCGGCGAGCCGACGGCTCCTGAAGTTCTCGGCGACGTAGTCCTCGAGGGCCTGGTCGAAATCGAGGTTCATCGCCGACACTCCGGCGATCGACTGCGGCTCGTAGCCGATGTTTCCTCCGCCGAGCACAGTCTCCATCGAGGCGCGATGCCCCATCTCCACGAGCAGCGGACGGAGACCTCGTTGGGCCGCGCGTCGCGCGATCGCCGCGACGACCGTGCTCTTTCCGACGCCGCCCTTCCCAGTGAAGAGCTGGAGCGGCTGTCGGAATGGGTCGAACGTCACTCGGACACCTGGGTAGTGCACTCCCACGTCGTCGCCAAGCCGGTTCCTCGATACTAGAGTGTCGTCGTGCAGCTACGCGCGTGGATTCAGGCCTCTCGGCCGCTCGCGCAAGCGAACATCGCCCTTCCTCTTTTTTTCGGTCAGGCCCTGGCGGTGCGCTCTGGTGTCGAGTTCTCGTGGTTACCGCTCTTGCTCGTGCATTGCTTCGGCGTGTTCGACCAGCTGTTCATTGTCTATTCGAACGACGTCGCCGACTACGAGTCGGACAGGCAAAATGCGACTTACAACGCTTTTTCTGGTGGCTCGCGCGTGCTCGTCGAAGGCAAGCTGACCCGAGCCGAGCTTTCGAGTGGCGCTCGGATCGCCGCGCTCGGCATGACGCTGGTGACTCTCGTGCTCGCTTTTGGGCTCGGGCGACCGGCCATGCCGCTCTTCGCCTTTTTCTCGGTGGCTTTGATGTGGGCCTACAGTTTTTCCCCGTTGCGGTTGTCGTATCGTGGAAACGGCGAGTTCTTGCAGGCAGCCGGTCTCGGCGTCGTCTTGCCCGTGGCGGGCTTCTACACGCAAGCCGGCCACTTCTCGCTGCCCTGGCTGGCGCTCTTGCCTGCAGCTCTTCTCGGCTACGCCGGCAACCTCGTCACCGCCTTGCCGGACTTCCCGTCGGATCGGCGGTCGAACAAACGCACCTTCGCCGTGCGTTGGGGTCAGCGCCCCGCGCGAGTCGTCGCGCTCCTCGTCATCGGTCTCGCGGTCTTGGGCAGCTCGCTCGTGGTGCCGGACGCCAATCCGATCCTCCGGGCCGCTGTTTTCATCGCGCCGATGGGTTTCGTGGCGGCGGCGTCGGTGCTCGTGACCTTCGCGGACGCTGACCGACGAGCAGCTTGCCGTTGGTTCGTCATCTTCGGCGGCGCGGCTATCTCCAGCGCATTCGTGCTCTCGGCGGCGGCGTGGATCTGGGCTTCGCCCTGACGGGCGGTTTGCCTTGATTGGCGGCTCGCCGCGACCAGCGGCTACTCGAACACCGTCAGCAGTGCTCTTGGGGGTTCTGGGGGATCCCGATCTCGGTGGCGCGCTCTTCGCGGTGTCTCGCGAAGGGGCGATCCCAGAGCACGGGTGCGTCGAATCGCCAGGCTTCCACGGGTATCCATCCCTGCCGGGCGAGCTCGAGGTGTAGCGCCAGCTCGTGCTCCGGCTCGCGAGAGAATGGAAACGGGTTCCGAGGGGCTTTCGGCGGCAGACGTCCGTACTTCGGATCGTCGTTGGCGATCATTTCGAGCATCTCGTCGCCTCGATGGTGCAGTGCGCGGAGGAACTCGAGGCTGAACGGTCCGACGTCACGTCGTTCGGCGGGCTTGCGGGCCACCCACTTCGCCCAGTCGAAGCCGTAGACGAAGTCGTGGGCGTATCGAAACGAAATCGGCGGTTGCCCGAAACGCTCGTGCAGGCCGCCGATAGTGTCCGCCAGCTCTTGCAGCGAGCCGCGCACGGCGGCCTCCAGCATCGTTTTTGCCATCAGTTCGAAGTCCCAGAAGATGTTCTCGGGAAAAGACTCGAGCTGGGCCCGGGCGACGCGGGCAACCTGAGCGACGAAGGTCGCTCCGGTTGCCCGAGGGACGTGTTCCGTCAAGAGCGTGCGACCGATGGACTCGAGCTTGCTGGGTGCCGGTCGATTGGGCGCGAGCGAACGGGGCTCTCCCGCTGAGCGGATCTCGGTGTCGATTTCGCGTAGTTGCTCGAGCGAGGCGGCATGCGTCATGACAGAGCCTGGGCCGCGAGTAGCACGGCGTGGACGCTGGCGCCGTACCAAATGGCTCGATGCAAGTGCTGCTTGTAAACCCCGTGGGCGGCGAAAGCGTCCGTGCCAGCGGCGCCACTCGCTCGGAGCATACGGAGGTAGTGCAGCCCTACAATCACCGCCGCCGGCATCGTAGTCGTCACGGTGGCGCCGGTGACGAGTGGCGCGACGAGCCAAAGCACCGCGCCCGTGGGGACCAGCACCTCGACCAATCGGCGCGAGGCGCGGTTTCCGAAAGTCGTCGCGAACGTCTTCTTGCCACCGGCTCTGTCGCTCGTTTCGTCGCTCAAGCCGCTGGCGATGGCGCTCGCGAGGCTGAGAGCGGCAAAGCCGAGCATGGTGGGCCAAACCTCGAACAAGCGCCCCGACCAGTCGGACCAGCGCTCCGGAGCCTGCGCGTGCGCGTTGTAGAGCGGCAGCAGGACACCGACGCCGAGCATCTCGAGCAGCTCCCCTCCGCCGCGGTAGTTGAGGCGGAGCGGAGGAAGCGTGTACGCGACGAACAAGAATACGCCGCCGAGTCCGAGCCCGAAGAGAATCGGTGACCCTAGAGCGAACGCGCCGGCGATCGACGACAGCACGGCCATGACTCCAAAACTCAGCCCAACGCGCGCCACGCTGCGAGCTGGAATGATTCCGTCGGGGATCGTCTTGGGCGAGCAACCATCCGGGAACAGTCGACGCTTGATGGCGTCGACCTCGCGGTCGCCCCAGTCGTTCATCAGGACGACAAAAATGAGGTCGAACACCGTGAACCCGAGCCCGAACGCGACACCTTGGGCGGAGACGCGCATCGAAGCGGCGATTCCGAGGGCCTGCCCGAGCAGCGCTGGCACGAGGATTTTGGGCCAACTGGCGGGTTTGACCGCGGAGAGCCAACGCCCAGCCGTGTTCGCCGGTCCCGGTTGGGGCTTCGGACGGGCGATGGGCTCCGCGGCACTCACCGGCTCTGTTCGCGTCGGCGTAACCGTGCGGAGCTCGACGGCGTCGTGTTCGTTCCTGAAAACGCGCCGCTCATCGACACCGATGCGGCGGCCAGCGCATCGATGGCTTGCTCCTTGTCCTCGAGGCGCCCCAGGAGCACGCCCTCGACCACCATCAGTGTCATGCCGACCACGAAGTGCGCATAGAGTTCCAGGTCTCCGACGACACCTCTCATGCCCATCTTCTCGAGGTCGGCGAGCAAGTCCTGGTGAAACGCTTGGACGAGCTCGCGCAGCCGTTCGCCGAACGCCGTCGAATCGTTCTTGTGCCGGAGAAAGAGCTCGGTGAGATCGGGCTGCGCGAGGAATTCGTTGACCGCGACGGCGTAGCCGTTTCGCACCGCATCCGCGTCCGCGCCCGGCGCCGCCTTTTGCCTGGCGTCCTGAATCGCTGAGCGGATGCCGGTCACCACTTCTTCGGAGACGACACGGAGCGCGTCATCCATATCCGTGAAGTGCACATAGAAGCTCGGCTGAGAGAGTCCGGCGGCTTTGGCGATCCGCCCGGTCGTCAGCCCCGAGGGCCCTTGCTGGCGAAGCACTTCGATCGTCGCATCGATGAACTTGCGCCGGCTGCGCTCCTTGTCGCGGGTCGGCTTCTTTTTCCGCACGCTCGGGGACAGTATCACGGGCGCCGACCCGTCGGCCGAGCCCGCGGCTCAAGGTTCTCGGGCAAGAGCCGCTCAACTCGGTAACCGATGGGAACCGTCGCCGCCGTCACCAACGAGGAGATCTACGAAAACCTGGCCGGGCTTCCGGTTTTTTCTCCGGTGATGAAGCGTCTCGGGAAGCTGCAGGCCGATCCCAATTCCACACACCGCGACTTCGCCGAGCTCATTCGCACCGACGTCGGGCTCACCGTCGCGCTCTTGAAGTTGGCGAATTCTGCCTACTTCGGCTTGCGCCGCGCCGTTGGAACGGTCGAGCAGGCCGTCTCGCTCCTCGGGCGTCAGAAAATGACCGAGGTCGTCATCACCGCGTCTTTCGCCCGAGTGATTCCTAGCGAGATCCCAGGATACGGGATTCGGGCTGAAGAATTCTGGCGCCACAACGTGGCGACCGCTGTCATCGCCACGGCCCTTGCCGCGCACGTCGGGCGCGAAGCGCCGGACATCTTCACCGCCGCGCTGCTTCATGATTGCGGCAAGCTGCTGATCGGACCCATGCTCGAAGCCCGCCTCGATGCGGCGGGGGCCCCCCAGGGAGAAGCCTCGTATTGCGTCGAGCGCGACCTGCTGGGGATGGACCACGGCCTGGTCGGGGCGGTGCTGGCGCGCAAATGGCGGCTGCCCTACGCCACCCGCTGGGCGACGCGCTGGCACCACGACCCCACCTCCGCCCCGTGGTTCACCGACCCGGGCCTCGTTGGCATCGTGCACATCGCCGCGGCCGTGGCGCACCAGCGCGGCTACGGCGAGACGGATGATCCGGGCGATTGTTTGTACATCCCCGGGGTGGCTGAGGGCCTGGGTATCGGAGCGGCAGATATCGAAGAAGTCTGCGCCGCCTGCTCCGAGACGATTGAATCCCTAGTCGGCGCCTACCAGGCGCCCGCGTAAATCCCCTACAAGCCTGTCGTTTTTCCTCCGCGGCGCATACGCGGATGTTGCACTTCGGGGCGCATGGGGGCATCTTTACGCCGCGCTCGGCGGAGTGGGTGGAGCCCAAGTTCCTAGGTGCTTTCGAAAGCTTGCGGAGAAATTAAAATGGCGAATGTAAAAACGAAGAAAATATTTTTCGGAGCCATCGTGGCTCTGGGTAGCGCGCTGGCAGTGGCCGCTTGTGGCGGCGGTGGCGGCGACGGCACGGCAGCGGATGGCGATGCGGGTGCAGCCGGTAGCAGCACCGGCGGCAGCGGCGGTGGCGGAACTGGCGGCAGCGCCGGTGCAGGTACCGGCGGTGGCGGCACGGGCGGCGGTGGCACCGGCGGCTCCGGTGGCATGACCGGTCCGACGGTTTGCGGTGGAGATACCTGCATGGGTCTCGACACCGGGATCGCAGGCGTGATGCTGGATCCCTGCTGCGCCACGGGCGACATCTGCGGCCTCGACGCCACGATTCTGGCGACGCTCGGCGTCGACCTCATGGGCATCACGTGCATCGACCCCGCAGACCTGATGATGGGCGGGATCACGACTCCCCCCGACCCGTCGTGTGACGGCATCGAGGTGGACATGGTGCCCATCGTCGGGACCATCAATCTGCTCGGTTGCTGTCGTACCGACGGCACCTGCGGCGGAACCACGGAGAGCCTTCCGGACCTCGTTCAGTCTTTCGTTGGCATGATGCCGATGTGTGTCAACGAGCAGGAGATCAACGACCTCTTGTCGGCGATCCCCGGTGGGCCAACGGTTCCCATTCCTCCGACGCCGATGACCTGCACTCCAGGCGGCGCTGGCGGAGCCGGCGGCGGCGGTCAGGGCGGAGCCGGCCAGGGTGGAGCAGCTCAGGGCGGCGCGGCTGGCGCGGGCCAGGGTGGAGCAGCTCAGGGCGGCGCGGCCGGCGCGGGCCAGGGCGGAGCCAGCGGCTCCGGCCAGGGTGGAGCCAGCGGCTCCGGCCAGGGCGGCTCGGGCGGCTGATCCCGGCTCGAACCGTTCGAAAATGACCTCGGCCCGTCCGCGAAAGCGGCGGGCCGTCGTCTTTTTGTCGCCCTTGCGGGTGTGATTGCGTGCGGTGACACTCGCGGGCGCCATGCCTCGTGATCCCTCGCTCGATCCGTTCTTCAATCCCAAGTCCGTCGCCGTCGTCGGTGCCTCGAATCGCGCAGGATCCGTCGGGCGCGCGCTGCTCGAGAACCTGCTTTACGGGTTCACTGGTGGTAGCGAACGCTCCAGCGGTTTCCCCGGCAAGGTATTTGCGGTCAATCCCAAGGGCGGAGAGGTGCTGGGGGAAAAGGCGTTCGAGAGCCTCGCGGCGATCGGCGAGACCATCGACCTCGTCTGCGTCGCGATCCCGCCCAAATACATCACGGCGCTCATGAGCGAAGCGGCCGATGCCGGTGTCAAAGGCGTCATCGTCATCTCGGCCGGATTCGCCGAAATGGGCGACGAAGGAAAGGCGCTACAAGCGCAGATGGTCGAGGCCGCCAAGGCCCGTGGAATGCGCGTCGTCGGTCCCAATTGCCTCGGGGTGATGCGCCCATCGGCGGGCCTGAATGCCAGCTTCGGCGCCAAAGCGCCCGCGCCCGGGTCCATCGGTCTGCTCAGTCAGTCCGGCGCGCTAGTGACGGGAGTGATCAGCTATTCCGAGCAAGAGAAGTTCGGATTGAGCGCCGCGGTTTCGCTCGGTGCGAAAGCCGACGTGGAAGACGAGGACGTCATCAGCTGGTTGGCGGACGACGATAAGACCAAGGCACTGGCGATCTACCTCGAGTCTTTCCAGGAGCCTCGACACTTCTTCCAGGTGGCAAGCCAGGTCAGTGCGAAAAAACCCATCGTCGCGATCAAGGGCGGCGCTACCGCCGCGGGCGCGAAGGCGGCTTCGAGTCATACCGGGAGTCTCGCGGGCTCGATGGCGGCGTACCGAGCATCATTTTCACAAGCTGGGGTCTTGCAGGCGTCGACGATCGGCGATTTTTTGGCCTGGTCTCGGGCGCTCGCTTGCCAACCCGCGGCCGAAGGCCCTCGGCTCGCCATCGTGACCAACGCGGGTGGTCCCGGCGTGCTCGCCGCCGACGCGTCCGCTCTGCACGGTATCGAGCTCGCCACGCTGAGCGATCAAACGATGGCCGCGTTGAACGAGGTCTTGCCAGCGGTGTGGTCACACAACAACCCGGTCGACGTGATCGGCGACGCGACGCCCGAGCGGTACACCAAGGCTCTTGAAGTGTTGGGAAAGGCCCCGGAGATCGACGGCGTCGTCGTCATCATGACCGTGCAAGCGATGACCGATCCCGCGGCGGTGGCCGAAGCGATCGCCAAAGCACACGAAAATCCCGCGTGGACCAAGCCCATGACCGCCAGCTTCATTGGGCTCGAAGGCACCGACGTTGGGCACTACTTGGACGAGAGAGGCGTGCCGGAGTTCAACTTTCCGGAGCGCGCCGTCAGCGCGATGGGGGCGCTCATGAAACGCGGTGCTTGGCTCCGAAGGCGGGACGCCCCGGAGCCGACTCATCTGGAGCTGCCCCCCGTCGACCTCGATCGCGCGGGAAAGCTCGTGGCGGACGCGGTCGACGCCGGGCAAAAAAACCTCGACCTGTCTCGAGCGCGCGACGTGTTGGCCTGCGCCGGCATCAAGTACAACGGTAGCGGCACGGCGAAGGACGACGACGAGGCCGTGCTCATCGCGGAGAAAATTGCGTTCCCGGTCGTCGTCAAGGTGGTCAGCCCCGACGTGCTTCACAAGAGCGACGTCGGCGGGGTCGTGCTCGACGTCGTGGACGCGGACGGAGTCAGGGCGGCGTGCGGAGAGATTCGTCGCAAGATCGCCGAACGGCAGCCGGGTGCGCGCATCGACGGGTTCACGGTCGAGCAGCAGGTCAAGGGGACCGAAATCATCGTTGGCATGTCTCGAGATCCCGACTTCGGACCACTCTTGATGGTCGGAATGGGCGGGATCTTCGTCGAAGTCTACAAGGACGTGAGCTTTCGCCTGGTCCCGCTTTCGCGTCGTGACGCTCACGACGTGATCGGCGAGATCGAAGCACAGCCGTTGCTCGACGGTGCAAGAGAGCGTCCGAAGCTCGATCGGGACGAGCTCGCCGAGGTGCTGTTGCGGGTCTCGAACCTCGTCGAAGCCGTCCCGGCCATCGAAGAGCTCGACCTCAACCCGTTGGTGATCACCGAACGGGGGCTCGTGGCGATCGATGCTCGAGTGATCGCCAAAGCGTCCTCATGACTGCTCTTTGGTCTTGAGAAAACGCAGGTCCGGCCAGTCCTCGGCGGTGTATTCGAGCTGGTAGGCACTGCGCGCGAGAAATACGAGCGCGCCGGAGTGGTCGTCGGCAACGCTTTCGATGCTGGCGTGGGCGAACTTCTTGAGCGTGTTGTCGTCGTCACACTCGACCCATCGAGCCGTCGTGTACGGCGTGCCCTCGAGCACGACAGGAATGTCGTATTCGGTGCGAATTCGGTCCGCGAGCACGTCGAACTGGAGCGAGCCGACGACACCCACGACCCAGTCGGAGCCCATGTGCGGTCGAAATACGCGCGCTCCGCCCTCCTCGGCGATCTGCTGGAGGGCTTTGCCGAGATGTTTGGCACGCATGGGATCTTTCGGTCGCACGCGCTGCAGGAGCTCCGGGGCGAAGCTGGGGATCCCGGCGAAATGGAGCTGTTCCCCCTCGGTGATCGCGTCGCCGAGCCGCAACTTTCCGTGGTTGGGGATGCCGATGATGTCGCCGGCCCAGGCTTCTTCGGCGAGCTCGCGATCTCCGGCGAAGAAGAGCACGGGGTTGTGCACCGTCAGAACGGTGCCGCTCCGCACGTGGTGCAACTTCATCCCGCGACGAAACTTCCCCGAGCAAAGGCGTACGAAGGCGATCCGATCTCGATGCTTCGGATCCATGTTCGCCTGGATCTTGAAGACGAACCCCGTGACTTTTCGGTCGGAGGCCTCGACGATTCGTTCGACGGCCTTTTGACTGCGCGGTGGTGGAGCCAACTCGGCGAGGCCCTCGAGTAGCTCTCTCACGCCGAAGTTGTTCAGCGCGCTGCCGAAAAAAACAGGCGTCATGTTCCCCGCGCGATAGCTCTCGAGATCGAACGCTGGACACAGGCCGCGGGCCATTTCGACCTGCTCCCTCAGCTCGGCGACGGCGTCTTCCGGCAAAAGCTCGTCGAGCTTGGGGTCGTCGAGACCGCGGCATTCTTCCGCTTGGCCGATCTTGTCGCCGGCGCTTCGACTCGCCAGGTGCAATCGGTCGTGGAACAGATCGTAGGCGCCGAGAAAGCGTCGACCCATCCCGATGGGCCAGCTCGCCGGTGTCACCTCGAGCTGGAGGGTCTGCTCGACTTCGTCGAGTAGCTCGAAGGGGTCACGCCCTTCGCGGTCCAGCTTGTTGACGAAGGTGACGATGGGCACGTCGCGGAGCCTGCAGACTTCGAAGAGCTTGCGGGTCTGAGTTTCGATGCCCTTTGCTGCATCGAGCACCATGACTGCCGAGTCGACAGCCGTAAGCGTTCGGTAGGTGTCCTCGCTGAAATCTTCGTGGCCGGGTGTGTCGAGAAGATTGAAGATCTTGCCGTCGAACTCGTAGGTCATTGCCGACGCCGACACGCTGATACCGCGCTCGCGCTCGACCTTCATCCAGTCGCTTCGCGCTCGTCGGCGCTCACCCCTCGCTTTCACCGCGCCGGCCAACTGGATGGCGCCGCCGAAAAGCAGCAGCTTCTCAGTGAGCGTGGTCTTGCCGGCGTCCGGATGCGAGATGATGGCGAAGGTCCGCCGTCTCGAAACTTCTTCTGGTGCCGTTGTCATGACGTCGCCCCCCGGGTGCGCCAGCGGAAATAGCATTGGTTGCTGGGCTGGGGCGCGCTAAAGAGAGTTCGGGGTCATGTCGTCGAACGAAAAGCCCAGCAGTGACCCGTCACTCGAAGAAATCGACCTCGAGCCCGACCCTGACTGGCCCGAGCTGACGCGCGGACGATCGCCGAAGCGAGGCGTAAAGACCGCAGGGTCTTCCCGACCGAAAGAGCCAAGCTCGGTACCGCCGTCTCAAAGGCCGACCCGACCGCCGGATCTGCCGCGGGACTCCATCCCCACGCTTCATGACGACGACCCGCTCAGGCACGATGTCGTGGACGAGCCCCGTCAGGTAATGCCGACTCTGGCGGACGAGCACCCGTTGCGCCACGACTCCCCCGAGGGCTCAGGAGAGAAGCATCGCGACTGATGTCGAGTTCTCCTCGAAGCGATGCGCGGCAGCGGGTTCAGTCCGCTCTCGACGTCGGGATCCAGCAGCATTGGCCGTTCGACGAGGATGCTCGCGCTGATCTCGTGCTCGAGGCCGGCTCGGCGGGCACTTGGACGGTGCGCGCCCGCGGCAACCAGGTCACGGTGGTGGAGGGCTCGTCCCTCCACCCGACGGCGGTGGTCTACACCGATGCCGAAACCCTCGCTGAGATCCTCGAGGGCAAGCGGTCGGGGCTCGAGGTCTGGCTGAAGGGATATCTTCGAGTACGCGGCAGCATCGCTCTGGCGATGACGCTCGAAGGCCTCATCCAATCGCCTCGCCCGAGCCATTTCCCGCGGCCGAAGCGCCTGCGGGTGGGTGACATCGACACCTTCTACCTCGAGGCTGGCGAAGGCAGTCCGATGGTGCTCTTCCACGGTCTCGGGGCGACCTGTGCCTCCATGCTGACGACGCTTCAGGAGTTCTCCAGAGAGCGTCGCGTGATCGCGGTGGATCTACCGGGATTCGGCGAATCCTCGAAGCCGATTAGAAAGTACGACGCCGCGTTCTTCGCGAAGTGGGCCAAATCCTTTCTCGATGCTCTGGGGCTCGAGCGTCCCGTGCTCATCGGCAATTCGATGGGCGGGCGTGTGGCGCTCGAAGTGGCGCTGAGGCACCCCGAACGCGTCGACCGCGTGTGCCTCTACGCGCCGGCGATGGCGTTTCGAAAGTTTCGCAACTTCGTGCCACTCGTGCGCGTTCTTCGTCCGGAGCTCGGCATGGTGCCGCACTACGTGCCGCGCGCCACGGTCATGGCCACCCTCAAGATGATATTTTCGCAACCTGACCGCGTGCCGCCGAGCTGGTACGACGCGGCGGTGGATGAATATTTCCGCGTCTTCGCGCAGCCAAGAGCGCGTCACGCCTTCTATTCTGCGGCCCAGCAGATCTATTTGGACACCCCGTGGGGTCAGCAAGGATTTTGGAGTCGCCTTCGCTGGCTCACACGTCCAGCGCTATTCGTTTGGGGCGATCGTGACGTTCTCGTGCCGGCGAAGTTCGGCAAGCACGTGCGTTACGCGGTGCCGAAGGCGACATCGGTGGTGCTCGAAGATTGTGGCCACGTGCCGCAGTTCGAAATGCCCGACGTGTTGCACGAGCACGTCAGAGAGTTTCTCGGAAAGGAGATGGGATGAAAGTCGATGGCAAAGCAGCAATCGTGACTGGCGGCGGGACAGGTGTCGGGCGCGCGACCGCCCTCGACTTGGCATCGCTCGGTTGCTCAGTCGTGATCAACTACAGCAAATCGAAGGATGAGGCAGAAAAGACCGCCGCCGACATCTCCGCGCGCGGCGTCAAAGGCATCGCCGTACGCGCCGACGTGTCCTCCGACGAGGATTGCCGCGCGCTCGTCGAAATGGCCACTCGTGAGCTTGGGCGCCTCGACGTGCTGGTCAACAATGCTGGGACGACGAGCTTCATCGCCCACGCCGATCTCGATGCGGTGAACGACGAACATTGGACGAAGATCATGGATGTGAACGTGAAGGGTCCGTTTCAGGTCACTCGGGCTGCTCGCCACGCGCTCACGGAAAGCGGCGACGCGGAGGTCGTCAACGTCTCGAGCATCGCCGGCATCTCGGGCACTGGAAGCTCGATCCCCTATTGCGCTTCGAAAGCGGCCCTCAACAACATGACTATCGCCTTGGCTCGTGTCTTGGCCCCCCGGGTGAGGGTCAACGCCGTGGCGCCCGGCTTCATCACCGGCCGTTGGTTGGAAGCCGGGTTGGGTGCCGCTTACGAAACGGTCAAATCGATGCAGGAGGACCGCGCCGCCCTCGGAAAGGTCTGCGATCCCGAAGACGTCGCCGCGGCAGTCGTCGCGTTCATCACCGGCTCGGACTTGGTCACCGGCCAGGTTCTGATGGTGGATGGCGGCCGCTCGGTGGGTCCTGGCCTCTGAGGCCCAAACCTTGCAAATGAGCGGATTAGTCGCCTAAACGCGGCCATTTCCTCTGAAATTTCAGGCTAATACCGGGGCTGCCCCGCAACCCCACAGCTCGATCGATGCGTGGTCACCCCCGCGCAAAACTCCCAAACCTCGGCGTCGACTCGTTTTTTTGGCATCGCCGGTTCGAAAAAAACCGACGCCTTAGCGGGACTTTCGGGGGGGCATGCGCTACATGAGGACCCCCTGCCGGCCCGGCTGTCCTGCGGCGGACGCATTGCGACGTCGCCGTTTCCGTAGGCGCTCACAAAACGCCATGAAAACAGCGTTTCATTGTTGGCGTCTCCGCACCTTGATGAGAGCGAAGAAACGATCATGAGGACAGATTGTGGTTCGGCTTCAGCGATGAGAGGTCGAAGGTGGGAGTGAAGAAGTCTGGTCGGTCACCGAAACGCAGTGGCAGCGCCGCGAGCGCGAAGTCGACGAGCCGCGCGAAACCGAAGGCAAAGGCTACAGCGCCGAAGGCGAAGCCTGCGCCCAAGGCCAAAGCGGCCGCCCCCAAGGCGAAGGCAGCCGTGCCCAAGGCGAAGCCGAAGAAGGTGGAGAAAGCTGTGGCGAAGAAGCCGGCAGCCAAAGCCGTGAAGGCGCCGCCTGCCAAGGCCGTGAAGAAGGAAGCCCCCAAGGCGGCCAAAAAGGAGGCGGCTCCGAAAGAAGCCGCCAAGAAGAAGTCGAACGGAGCGAAACCGACTGCCAAGCAGGCGGCGGCCGCCGGAAAGGGCTTTTTGACCTACAAGCAGGTCAACGAGGCGATGCCGGCGGAAGGATCTGACGATCGCGAATCACTCGGCGCGCTCGACGACGATCCCATTGCGGTGGTGAGCGACGCCAGCGACGCGGCGCCCAAAGCCGGTATGGAAGCCGAGTTCCTCGCTTCTGCCGCGGTGAAACCCCAGGCGGAAGAGGCCGCGGGAACTCCTCGTCGGCCCAAAACCGACATTCCGACGGGAGTCAAGGACGACGACGACGCGTTTTTCGGTCGAAGCACCGATCCCGTTCGCATGTACCTGCGCAAGATGGGCAGCGTTGCGCTACTCACTCGCGAAGGCGAAGTGGCGCTCGCCAAGCGCATCGAAGAGGGCGAGCTCGAGATGCTCGACGCTCTGCTGGACAGCCCCTTGGCAGCTCGAGAAATCGTCCTGCTCGGCGAAGCGCTCAAGAATCACAAGGTCCGAGTGCGCGACCTCGTGCGCGACGCCGACGACGAAGAACAAGAGTTCGACGAGGAGGAAGCCGATCGTCGCGTGCTACGGCTCATGGATCGCGTCAAGCGACTGGAAAAGAAGGACGCTTCTCTCCGTATCGAGCGTCGTACCGCGGATGAAGCGCGACGCAAGGCCACCGATGAGTTGATGCGTACGAACCGCAAGGAGCTCGTCAAGACGCTTCAAGAGATGCGGCTCAACAAGAAGACCATCGAAAAAATCGTCAACAAGTTCAAAGCGATGGTCGAGAAGGTCAAGCATGCCGACGGCCTGGCGGTCGAGCTCGAAAAAAGATCGGGATTGACTCGCGCCAAGCTCAAGAAAGCGCTGCGAGACGCGAAGACCGATCCGCGAGCGTCAGAAGATCTCTGCCGCCGGTTGATGGTTCGCCGCGAGCGGCTCCCGGATGTCGAGCGCGACATGCGCACGAGCGAACGTGAGGCCAAGAAAGTCGGTCAGGAGCTCAACGTCGACATCAACGACATGATGAAGACCTACGACGCCATCCGAAAGGGCCAACGCAAGGCCGAACGTGCAAAAGCCGAGCTCGTCGAAGCCAACTTGCGTCTCGTCGTGTCGATCGCGAAGAAGTACACCAACCGTGGCCTGCAGTTCCTCGACCTGATTCAGGAAGGGAACATCGGTCTGATGAAGGCGGTGGACAAGTTCGAGTACCGTCGTGGGTACAAGTTCAGCACCTACGGCACGTGGTGGATTCGACAGGCGATCACTCGGGCGATCGCGGACCAGGCGCGCACCATTCGCATTCCGGTTCACATGATCGAGACGACGAACAAGCTCATCCGCACGTCGCGATACCTCGTGCAGGAGCTCGGGCGAGAGCCGACGCCGGAAGAAATCGCCAAGAAGATGGAGCTACCCATCGAGCAGGTCCGCAAAGTTCTGAAGATCGCCAAGGAGCCGCTCAGCCTCGAAACGCCCATTGGCGACGATGGCGACAGCAGCCTCGGAGATTTCATCGAGGACAAGAACGCGCTCAGCCCGGCTGACGCCGCGATCAGCGCGAATCTCGCGGAGCAAACCCGCAAAGTCCTCAAGACGCTGACTCCGCGCGAGGAAAAGGTGGTTCGGCTCCGTTTCGGTATCGGCGAGAAGAGCGACCACACCCTCGAAGAGGTGGGTCAGGACTTCGAGGTGACTCGCGAGCGCATCCGACAGATTGAGGCGAAGGCCTTGCGCAAGCTCCAGCACCCGAGCCGTTCGAAGCAGCTCAAGGCGTTCATCGAGAGCTAGCTCCGAAGGCTAGAAACTCTCAGTCGACGAGCTCGAGTGACAAGAGCTTGCCGAGTTCGCGCAGCGCGGCAACGGGCTCCACGACTTTGATCGTGGCCATGCCCAGGGTCTTGGCGGCTTTCAAGTTCTTGCCGATGTCGTCGAGAAAAACGGCGTCCCGCGCTTCCAGCGTCAGCTCGGCGAGCGTCATCTCGTAAATTCGAGGGTCCGGCTTTCGCATGCCGACCTTGCAGGATTCGACGAAAACGTCGAACTCGGCCCGAAGCCCATTCAGCCGTTCGTTTTGCTCGTCGTTGGTTTCCCAGTTGTTCGTGAGGGCGGCGACTTTTCTCTGCGACGCTCGAAGGCGTCGAATGGCTTCGAGCATCACCGGTCGGACGAACGTGCGTTCGGACATTTCGTTCATCATCTCGGCGGTGGACATCCGGTGGCCCATCGCGACGATCTCGCGGTCGAACGCTTGGCAGAATTCTTCGAGTCCGAGCTCCCCTCGCTCGAGCTTCTGCCAGGGTCCGTCGGGCCGCGACGCATAGCCACCCACGACTCGTGCAACGAAGTTCTCCGGAAGGCCGCGGGCCTTCTCGAACTCGGTGATGAAGTGCAGCGGCGACTCGAGCACGACCCCGCCGAGGTCGAAGATGACGGCTTTCAAAGTCCCGCCTCAGGCGCGCCCGGGGTTTTCGGTGTACTTCTTGAGCTCCATCCGTGCGATTTGCTCCATGTGGACCTCGTCCGGGCCGTCAGCCAATCGGAGCGTTCTGGTGCCCGCCCAGGCCTTCGCGAGGAACGTGTCCTGACAAACGCCCATGCCGCCGTGGACCTGGATGGCCCGGTCGATGACGTCGAGCGCCATCTGGGGCGCAATGGCCTTGATCATCGCGATTTCTCGGCGGGCTTCCTTGTTGCCCGACGTGTCCATCTTGTGGGCTGCCCACAGAGTGAGCAGTCGCGCCTGGTCGATCTCCATGCGGGACTTGGCGATGTCCATTCGCGCGGCCCCCTTGTCGATGATGCGACTGCCGAAATTGAGTCGATCGATGCCTCGCTGACACATGGTTTCGAGCGCACGCTCGGCGACACCAATCGTGCGCATGCAGTGATGAATTCGACCGGGCCCTAGACGCCCTTGGGCGATCTCGAAGCCTCGGCCTTCGCCCAACAAGATGTTCTCCGCCGGGACACGAACGTCCTTGAACTCGATCTCCGCGTGGCCGTGGGGCGCGTCGTCGTAGCCGAACACGTGCAGCATGCGCTCGATGTTCACGCCGGGCGTGTCTCGTGGAACGAGGATCATCGATTGTTGCCGATGCCTCGACGCGCTCGGATCCGTCTTGCCCATGAAGATGAAGATCTTGCATCGAGGATCGCCGGCGCCGCTCGACCACCATTTGCGACCATTGATGACGCATTCGTCGCCGTCTCGTTCGATGCGGGATTCGATGTTCGTGGCGTCGCTCGAAGCTACGGCAGGCTCCGTCATGCAAAATGCGCTTCGGATTTCTCCGCCGAGCAGAGGCGCCAGCCACTTCTCCTTCTGTTCCGGTGTTCCGTAGCGCACCAGGACTTCCATGTTGCCCGTGTCCGGTGCGGAACAGTTGAAGGACTCCGGCCCGAGCGAGGACTTACCCATCTCCTCGCAGAGGTGTGCGTATTCGTAGTTGGTCAGACCCGCTCCGAGTTCGCTCTCTGGCAGGAACAGGTTCCAGAGACCTTCTTTTTTGGCTTTCTTTTTGAGCTCTTCGACGATCGCCGTCGGTTGCCACCGATCCCCCTCGGCGATTTCGTCGTAGAAGCGTTTTTCGTTCGGAAACGAGTGCTGCTTCATGAACGCCTTGACGCGCTCGAGGTAGTCTTGGGCTTTGGGAGAGAGCTCGAGAAACATGCCTTTTTGCCTTTGTCGCGGGGGGTTCTGGGACGTCGTTCAGCGATGGACCGTCAACACACATTTGCCGACGACCTCTCGATTGATGACGGCGTAGAGCGCGTCTGCCGCCTTTTCGAGGGGAAAGCGATGCGAGATATGGGGAGTGAGCTTGCCCTGATCGTGCATCTCGAACAGTGTCTCGAAATTCCTGCGGCACTTTTCGGGCTCCATCACTGCGAATCGGCCCCAGAAAACGCCCATCGCGGCGCACCCCTTGAGTAACAAGAGGTTGGCTTTGGCCGCGGGGATCGTGCCGCTGGCAAAACCGACGACAAGCAGCCGACCCTCCCAGTTGATGCACCGCAGCGACTGGTCGAACACGTCGCCGCCGACCGGATCGTAGATCACGTCCGCGCCGCCATCCGTGAGTTCCTTGACTCGATCTTTGAATGGGTTCGTCGTCTTGTAGTTGATGACGTGATCCACCGAGTACAGGCCCTTTAGCTTCTCGAGCTTCTTGTCATCGCCGCCGGTCGCGATGGTCCGAGCTCCGAGGGCGCGTCCAATGTCGATGGCCGCGGTGCCCACACCGCCTGCGCCTCCGTGGACGAGCAGCCATTCGCCTGCTTGGATTTTCGCCCGGTCCACGAGTGCGTGGTAGCTCGTTCCGTAAGTCATGGTGAACCCCGCACCGGTGGCGTAGTCCATCGATTCCGGAAGCGGCAGGCACTTCACCTCCTCGCAGCACACCTCCTCGCGGAATCCGTCCCAGCCGGTCATCGCAGCGACGCGGTCTCCCGTCTTGAACTTTTCGACCCCTGCACCGACCTCGACGACTTCGCCCGCCACCTCGGCCCCGGGTGCGAATGGCAACGACGGCTTGAATTGGTATTCGTTCTTGATCAAGAGAACGTCCGGAAAGTTCACGCCGCAGGCATGAACGGCGATCTTCACTTGTCCGCTGCCGCACTTCGGTGACTCGACGTCCTCCACGACGAGGCTTTCCGGAGGGCCGTATTCTTTGCAGAGAACCGCTTTCATCGCACAACCGCTTTCATGAGTGTTTCCCGCGTACCGAGAAGGTCCGGGCAGGCGGGCGATGTTACACCCCCAACCCGAGAGCGGGAGGCGAAAATCGAGGCGGTTTTTGGCGATGGCGGAACGCGGGTCTACTGACGCGCGTCCGGTGTCATGCCGAACGCGTGACGGTTTCGAGTCGACGAACCACGGCTCCGGCGATGGCGCGGATCGCTTTTTGGTCCACGCCTCGAAACTCGTGGTCGGTGCGGCCGAGCTCGATCATCGCGTAGAGACGGTGATTGCAGCGAAGCGGCACCATCGCCACACCCCGCAGGCGCTCGAACCCACCCGCGAGGCGGTCGGCGATCGCCGATCGGGCGGGGCTGGACCACGGTCGGCCCGCGATGAACGTGCCGAGCCTGGCGACGTCGCGCGCAGGGTCCCGTGCCGGGATCATCGCCCCGAGAGAGGCACGAACATTCGGGCCCGTTGCACACGAGGTCACCAGGCCGACGTAGGGTGCTCGCATTCGGTGCACGAGGCCGACCGACGCGCGCGTTCGCTGGAGCATCTCGTGCATGCCGAACAGCACGAGCTCGCCGGGGTCGCTGGCAGCAGACAGGAGCTTCTCGGTCCCGGCGTCCACCAATGGCGTGGAACGGGCGACTCGTTCCCATGGTTCGAGGCCATCCACCTCGTACATGCCGATCTTCTTGAGGGCCCGCACCTCGCGAATCGAGTCCATATTGCGCCAAGCGCCCCAGCCGGGTTGAGCGATCCAGCACCCGTCCGGAACTCGGCCGTAGCTCACGCCCTTGAGAAGTAGGCTGGTGTCCACGGGGCCGACGACGCGCGCGCCGTCGGTCACGAACCAATCGGGATGCTGCTGGGGGGTTGCGATTCGCGCGCTCATGTTGCTCCTTCGATAAGCCCGGGCGGATAGCGCCCGAAGCGCAAATTGTCCGCTGCCGGGCTCGATTCGGCCCAGAAACGCGCCGGGCGCTTCTCGCCGGCGTTCAGGCGGCGCGCGCGGCCGCGAGGACTTGCTTCAAGTACCGTCCGGTGTGTGACCGGCTCTTTTTGGCGACGTTCTCCGGAGTGCCGGATGCCACGACTCGCCCTCCCGCGGGCCCGCCTTCGGGGCCCAGATCGATGATCCAATCCGCCGTTTTCACGACGTCGAGGTTGTGCTCGATGACGATGACCGTGTTTCCGGCGTCTACCAGCTCGTGGAGGACTGAAAGCAGCTTCTTGACGTCTTCGAAGTGCAGCCCGGTCGTAGGCTCGTCCAAGATGTAGAGCGTGCGGCCAGTGGCTCTTTTCGATAGCTCGCGAGCGAGCTTGATCCGCTGCGCCTCTCCACCGGAGAGCGTTGGGGAGGGTTGTCCGAGGTGCAGGTAGTCCACGCCGACTCTTTCGAGCAGTGCGAGCGGACCCGAGACCTTGGGATGGGCGCTGAAGAGCTCGAGCGCTTCGGTCACGGTGAGGTCGAGCACGTCGGCGATTGAGCGCCCCTTGTACCGAACTCGAAGCGTGGCTTCGTTGAAGCGTCGTCCTTTGCACTCGTCACACCGGACATAGACATCTGGGAGGAAGTGCATCTCGATTTTTCGAACACCGTCGCCCTCGCACCCTTCGCACCGTCCACCTTTGACGTTGAACGAGAAGCGGCCAGGCTTGTACCCGTGGACCTTGGCTTCCGGGAGCTCGGCGAAGAAGCCGCGGATCTCGTCGAACACCTTGATGTAGGTCGCAGGATTGCTCCGAGGCGTTCGGCCGATGGGTCGTTGATCGATGTTGATTACCTTGTCCAGCTTCTCCTCGCCGACGATGCGATCGTGTTTGCCCACTCGACGGGTCGAGTCGTGGAACCGCCGCGCGAGCGCTGGGTGAAGAATCTCGTTCACCAGGCTCGATTTTCCGGCGCCGGAAACCCCGGTGATGGCCGTCAGCACGCCAAGGGGGATCTTGACGTCGATGTCGCGAAGGTTGTTTTCGCCCGCGCCCCGGATCTCGAGTGAGTGTTTCGCGACGCGTCTCCGGTTTGGAATCTCGATGGTTCGCCGACCGGCGAGGTACGCGCCGGTGATGGAGCTCCGGCTCTTCTCGAGGGTCTTGGGGGTGCCGGCATGAACCACCCGGCCACCCTCCACCCCGGCGCCCGGTCCAAAGTCGATGACGTGGTCGGCGCATCGAATCGTTTCTTCGTCGTGTTCGACGACGACGACGGTGTTTCCGATGTCCCGCATCCTCTCGAGGGTGTCTAGCAGGCGACGATTGTCGCGTTGGTGCAGACCAATCGACGGTTCATCGAGCACGTAGATGACCCCGGTCAGATCCGAGCCGACTTGGCTCGCCAGTCGAATGCGTTGGGACTCCCCTCCGGACAACGAGGGGCCTGCGCGATCGAGGGACAGATAGCCGAGGCCGACGGCCGTCAGGAAATCGAGCCGGCTCTTCACCTCCTTGAGGACCTCCTCGGAGATCTGCTTCGCGGCGCCGGCGAGTCGGAGCTTACCGAAGAACGAGCGAGCCTCGTCGACCGTGAGCGCGCTGACTTCAACGATGCTCTTTCCGCCGACGCGCACCGCGGCGCTCTCGCAGCGCAGGCGAGAGCCGTTGCAGGTCGAGCACTCGGCGTCGCCCATGTATTGTTGGTACCAGCGTTTCGCGCGTTCGCTCTTGGTCGCTTTGAAACGCCGCATCAACCGATGCACGAGCCCCTCCCACCGGACCTCGAACGAACCTTTCCCCGTCTTGCCTTTCCAAACGACCCGATAGCGCTTCTCGCCCGTGCCGTAGAGCAAGACTCGACGTTGTTTTTTTGGCAAGCGCTTCCACGGCGCGCTCATGTCGATGCCGAGGTGTTTGAGGATCTGGTAGCGGAAGGCGCCGGACCATCCGGTGCGCTTCTTGGAAACGTTTTCTCCCCACGGTGCGATCGCGCCGCCGTCGATGGAGAGCGCGGAGTCGGGGACGATGCGGTCGGGGTCGATTTCTACTCTCGAACCCAGGCCATTGCAGTCACCGCACATGCCCTGAGGGCTGTTGAACGAGAACGATTGCGGAGTGAGGCCTGGGAACGAAACGCCACACCGATGACACGCCATCGACTGCGAAAACGTGCGATCCGACCGGCCTTCGACGGAGGCGATGAGCGTGCCTTCGCCGACGCGCAGCGCGTTTTCCACCGATTCGGTGATTCTGTCGGCGCTCGCCGAGCCGACGACGATCCGATCGACCACGGCTTCGACGGTGTGCTTCTTCCTCTTGTCCAGCGCTTCGATTTCGTCGCTTCTGACCACTTCCCCATCGACGCGGAGTCGCACGAAGCCCGCCTGGCGCGCGTCTTCGAGCATCTCCCGATGCTCGCCCTTGCGGTTGACGAGCAGCGGCGCCAGCAAGAGCAGCTTCGTGCCCGACTTGTCACGGAGGTCGTGAGCGATTTGCTCGGCGCTCTGACCCGAGACCTGCCGACCGCAGTGGTGGCAGTGTTGCGTGCCGACGCGTGCATAGAGCACTCGGAGGTAGTCCGAGAGCTCGGTGATCGTGCCGACGGTCGAGCGCGGGTTGCTGCCGGTGGTCTTCTGTTCGATCGATATCGTCGGCGACAGGCCGCGAATCGTGTCGTAGCGCGGCTTTTCCATGCGCCCGAGAAACTGCCGGGCGTAGGCTGACAGCGATTCGACGTATCGGCGCTGTCCTTCGGCGTACAGCGTGTCGAACGCGAGCGAGCTCTTGCCGGAGCCCGAGACGCCCGTGAAAACGACGAGCTTCTTCTTGGGGATCTCGACTTCGATGGACTTCAGGTTGTGCTCGCGAGCCCCTTTGATTCGGATGTGGTCGAGCTCCATCGGGGGGCGGAGCATATGGCCTGGCGATGCTCGAGGCCAGGCGGTTAGTATCGCTGTTCGTGCATTGGACGGTCAGCCCTTGGCTCGCCGAGATCGACGACCCGGCGCCGTCGCTCGACGACTCCATCGACGTCGACATCGCGGTCATCGGCGCGGGGTATACCGGCCTTTCGTCCGCACTGGCGCTGGCGGAAGAGGGCCACCGTGTCGCGGTGCTCGAAGCGGAAGTGGCGGCGTTCGGTGCGAGTGGAAGAAACGCCGGTCACCTGACGCCGACCATTGGCAAAGACATTCCAACTCTCGAGCTCATGTTCGGTCAGGAGCGAACGAAGGAGTTGCTCGATTTTGCCGAAGGTTCCATCGAGCACACCGAAGCGCTCATCAGGAAGTACGACATCTCGTGCGACTACGAGGCGGTGGGCAACGTCTTCGGCGCGATACACGAGAAGCAGTTTGCCGGAGTCGAGAAGGCTGCACGCGCCTGCGAGCGTGTAGGGATGCACGCCGAGCTGCTCGACGAAAACCAGCTGCGCGAGCGCGGCTTCCCTCGAGTCATCAAACGAGGGGTCTTCGAGCCGAGAGGCGGCGTCTTGAACCCGGCCAAGCTCGCCCGGGGACTACGTCGCGCGGCGCTCGCCTCTGGCGTCCAGCTGTTCGAAAAAACTCCGGTGACGGCGATGGACCCGGGCAGAATCGTGACTCTGACGACCCCCGGGGGCGAGGTGAGGGCGAACCACGTGGTCGTCGGCACGAATGCCTATCCCTCGGCCATTCTTACCGAAGGTTTCGAAGCCCCGGTTCCGAAGCTCGCCCGGCTTCAGGTGCAGCTCTTCTGGACAGAACCTCTCACCGACGACCAGCTGGGCGCCGTCGACTGGCGAGCTCGGGCCGGAGTCTACAGTGCGCACGAGGTGCTCGAAAACTACCGCCTGACGGCGGACAATCGCGTCCTGGGCGGAACCAAGTACGTTCGCTACGGGTACGACAACCGGCCGTTGTCGGATGTCGATCAGAAAATCGCGTCGAAGGTGGAGACGGCGTTTCGTGCGCGATTTCCCGAGCTCGACCAGGTTCCGATAGCGCGTCATTGGGGCGGTCCCATTGGTTTTGCCATCGACTTCCTCCCCCAGGTCGGAAGGGCCGGTCCGCACCACAACATTCTCTACGCAGTCGGCTACGCGGGCCACGGGCTGGCACAAGCGAGCTATGCCGGTCAGATCATCGTCGACTTGTTGAACGAGCGTGACGGACTGGGTCGTGTACTGTGGCTCAAGCCTCGTCGGATCATGCCCCCAGAGCCGCTCCGGTGGCTGGTGGTCCGGAGCATTTTGGGCGTGCTCGAGTGGTCGGACGAGCGGGTGGATCGGGTAGCGGAAGGAGAGCGCGAATGAACGACCGAGAACCCAAAGTTCTGCTCGACGGGCTGGTCTTTCCCGAGGGGCCTCGTTGGCGCGACGGGCGGTTGTGGTTCAGCGACATGCACTCCCAGCGAGTGATGGCGGTCGACACTCTGGGTAAGTCTGAAACGATTGTCGAGGTGCCGAACAACCCCTCCGGTCTCGGGTGGCTACCCGACGGGCGTCTTTTGGTGGTGTCGATGAACGACCGAAAGCTCATGCGGCTCGAGGCGAGCGGCTTGGTCGAAGTCGCCGATCTCGCTGACATCGCCACCTTCCACTGCAACGACATGGTCGTGGACTCGATGGGACGCGCGTACATCGGGAATTTCGGATTCGACTTCTACACGGGTCAGGCCCCGGCGTTGGCCAAGCTCGCCATGATCACGCCCCAAGGCGTCGCGACAGTCGTTGCGGAGGACCTCATGTTCCCGAACGGCACGGTGATTACCCCGGACGGAAAAACGCTCATCATCGCCGAAACCGGAGGTCTACGGCTCACCGCCTTCGAGGTTGCCGACGACGGCTCGCTTTCGAATCGACGGGTCTGGGCACAGCTAGATGCTCCGCCGGATGGCATCTGCTTGGACGCTGAAGGATGCATTTGGTTCGCCGTGCCGCTGGATCCGGGGGCGTTCGTGCGAGTCGCCGAGGGTGGAGAGGTGATCGAGCGCATCGTGCTGGAAGATCGTGGTGGATACGCCTGCATGCTCGGGGGCCCCGAAGGAAAGACGCTTTTTCTGCTCGAGGCTCGCGGCTCCGAGCCCACGAAGGTCAAGCCGGGCAACGGGCGCATTCGAATCGTCGAGGTCGACGTCCCGCGAGCCGGCCTGCCTTGATTCCGCCGCCCGTGGCCGACACGGTGTCTCACGGGCGCATCAGCGCGTCGCGCAAACCCGAGGCGCGCTCTACTCGGCGACCGATCGCTTCGGCGAGCACGTCGCGGCGGCTCGCGATGACGGCTCTGTGCTTCGCGCGGGTGACCGCCGTGTAGACGAGCTCGCGTGTCAATAGCGGTGAGCCCACCGGCGGCAGAAGCACGAGCACTCTTCCGAGCTCCGAGCCTTGGCTCTTGTGAACGGTCATCGCAAACACCGTCTCGTGGGTCGGTAGCCGGCTCGGCGGGATGCTCCTCAGGTTTCCGTCCTTGCCCGGAAAATGCGCACGGAAGCCGCGTCGAGCGTCTCCGACGACCACACCGACGTCGCCGTTGAACAACTCGAGCTGATAGTCGTTTTTGGTGATCAGGATCGGCCGCCCATCATAGTGTTCGCGATCCACTCGGAGCACGCCGTCGGCAGCGAGTCGCCGCTCGACGACCGCGTTCGCGGCTTCGACGCCGAACGGGCCCCGGCGGTGCGAGCAGAGAATTCGAAACTCGTCGAGAGCTCGCAGCCGGTCGGCGGGCGAACCTCTGCCGAGGGCGGCGAAGTGCTCCCGGATCGCGGGGGCAAGCAACTCTTCGAGGTTCGTCGAGGACTCGATCTGTGCGAGTTCGACCTCACGCACCGCGTCTGCGTCGAGAGCTTCGAAGGCCGCCGAGACGTCGCCATCGTTGATGGCGCGTGCCAAGACACCGACCCCGAGAGCCGCCTCGTAGCGATAACTCTTGACGAGGTGAATGCAGTGATCGCCGATGCCCGCGGCGTTGCCCGACTGCACGGGCAGAGTGTCACCGGTGAGACGACGAGCTCGATCGACGAAGTCGCGCGAGTAACCCTCGCCGACCGCCCCACCGTAGATGTCGCCCAGGATTGCCCCAGCTTCGACGCTGGCGAGTTGATCCTTGTCACCGAGCAGGACGAGGCGTGCGTGCGGTGGCGCGGCTTCGACGAGCTTGCTCATCAAGGCGAGATCGATCATCGAAGCTTCGTCCGCGATGACGACGTCCGCCGGCAGCGGATTCTGCGCGTCGTGCCTGAACCTGGTCGGGCTCCTCGGCTGGTAACCGAGGGTGCGGTGGATCGTGGCGGCCGAAGTCGGAATCGATGACTTGACGTCGTCGTCGGTCTTCAGAGCCTCGAGGCTCGCTGAGATCGATTCGCCGAGCCGCTGCGCGGCCTTCCCCGTGGGCGCCACCAGGATGATGCGCTCGAATCGCTTGCGGGTGCGCGCCTGCTCCTGCAAGAGCGCAATCAGCCGGAGCACTGTGGTCGTCTTCCCGGTGCCCGGACCCCCGGAGATTACGGTGAAGCGTGAAAGTGCGCTGACGACCGCCGCCTGCCGCTGTTCGTCATGGTCGGGAAACAGACGCGCGAGGCTGTCGAGCAGGGTAGGGGCGTCGAGATCGACCGCCCCACCGAGCCTCGACCGGATCGCCTTGGCGAGACGCTTTTCGTAGTCCGCGTAGCGAAACAAATAAAGTCGCTCTGAATCGAGCACGAGCGGCGTTGCGCGAGATCCGTCGCCGACGAGCGAGCTCTTGGCGAGCTCGTCGCACCACCGCTCGGTGCTCGGTAGCTCCACGTCTTCGACCGCGTTCTCCTCGTGGTCGAGCAGTGGCTCCGCGTGCAAGCGCCGAAGATCGGCACAGACGTGGCCATGCTGTACCGCTCGACTCGCCAGCGCGGCTCCGAGCAGAACCTCGGGGCTCGCCGTGCCGACGAGCCGCGCCATGGCTCTCGCGAAGTGTCGGTCGAGCGCAGAAAATACGCCGCGGTCCGACAGCTGCTCGAATGCGCTCACGACGCTGCCTCTCCCGTGTCGAGTAGCGCGCGGCTCAGCGCGTCGATTCGTGCCCTCGGCGGGCGTTCGTGGAACACGCCGCTGTTCTGAGCGCTCTCGGGGCTCATCCCTTTGAGAAACAGGTAGAGCGCGCCGCCGAAGTTGCGGTCGTAGTCGTAGCCCGGGCAGCGGCGGCACAGATATCGGTGCAGGGCCAGAGAGTACAAGTGGTACTGCAAGTAGTAGTGGCCGCGCGCCATGGCAGCCGGCAGCCGGTCCCCCGAGTAGGCACGAACGTCGTCGCCGAGGTGGTTCGTCTTGTAGTCGACGACGAACCAACGACCCTGGTAGCGGAAGACGAGGTCGATGAAACCCTTGAGGTACCCCTGCACCGGGAGAAATTTCAGTCGAGCGACGTCGTCAGCGTAGCTGCTCGGCACGAGAGCGCTCGGGTGCTCGCCAAACACCCGCGCGAGCCTACGGTTGGTCAGCCGCTCACTGCCAGCGCTCGTCGACACCGGCAAGCAGAATTCCAGCTCGTTTAGTCGGTCCGTCGGAGCGAGATCTCGCAGACGCAGCGCCTCGTTTTCGAGCAGCGGGGTGTGCAACACGTCGCGTATCGACTTGGCGACGGTTTCGCGCCAGGTCGCTTCGTACCCGTAGGCGGCCAGCTTCTCTTCGATGAGCAACGGGTTCGCCTTCTGAAAGTCGAGAACCTCGAACACCTCGTGGAAAAAATTTCCGGCCTTGGCGCCTCGTGGGAAGCCGCTGAGCACGATTTCGCCTTCTTCCACGGCCGTGGCTCGCCGGTCGTCCGGCGCTTCTTCTGCTTCGTCGCGATCTAGGCCTTCGGTTTGGTCGAAGAGCGCTTGGTCGGAGCTGGCGGTCAGTCCAGAGAAGCTCGTCAAGCGCCACCAAGAGTCGATTCGTTGCTCGTCGGGAACCACACGACACTGCAGCCGGTGATCCATCTCCTCCTGCCGGGGCACGACTTTGCCGACGGCGTTTTTGTCGAGCGTGCGCACGCCGATGGTGCCCTCGCATCCCGCCGCGCGCCTCGCCAGTCTTTCTCGGAGCTCCACGTCGCTCAAGTTGACGTAGGTGCCCTCGAGCTCCGCGGGCGGGGAGGTTTGGTTGAGCTGATTGGGGTAAAACACATACCCGAGCGAGGAAGTTTCGAAGTCCTTGAATGCGCCCCAAACCACGGTGCACCGATGCTTGGCGCGCGTCAGGGCGACGTAGAGAAGTCGGGTGTTTTCCGCGAAGCGTTCCCGCCTCGCCAGAGCGAGATGTTCGGCGTGCTCTCGGGAACCGATGTCGACCTCGAGCCGGTCACCGTGCTCTGGGTTGTGGAAGACGAGGTTCTTCTCCTCTTGCCGGAAGACGAGAGAGCCGTCGTACAGGTAGGGGGCGTAGACGATCGGGTACTCGAGCCCCTTGGACTTGTGCACGGTGGTGATCTTTACCGCGTGCTCGTCGCTCTCGAGCCGGATCTGCGACGCTTCGGGGCGCCGCTTGAGCTCCTTGGCATCTGATTGTTGGAGCGAATACCAGTGGAGGAGCGCCGTCGGGCCCAGATGGGCGGTGGTCGACGCGGTGTGCAGGATTTCGGTCAAGTGCAGCAGGTTGGTCATGCGGCGCTCGCCGTCGTCGAGCTCCAACAAACGACGCTGCAGCCCCCGACGCTGCATCAAAGCGCGCATCATCTGGACGAATCCCTTTTCCACCCAGATGGCGTGCCACTCCCGAAAGTCGTTGATCCACTGGTCCCATTGTGTTTCGCCTGCCTCGATTTCCACGAGTTCGTTCGCGGTGACGCCGAGCAGCTGACTCGTCAGTGCGGCACGGATTGCCGTAGCACTCGTGGGTTCCAGCACCGCCCGGAGCAACCACCGAAGCTCGGCGGCTTCCTCGGACTCGAGCACGCTTTCGTCGCCGAGCACGACGGAAGTAATTTGCAACTTTCGCAGCGCGACTTGAGCGGCAAAAGCCTGTTGGTTGGTCCTCGTCAGAATCGCGATGTCACCGGGTCCGACGTGCCGATCGCCTATCGTGGTGCCGCTTCGAATCAGGGTCGAAATCTCCGCGGCGATCAGATCGAGCAGACGCGAATCCGCCCAGCCCTTTGGGATCCGCTTCTCCTTGGGCTCCCGCTCGACGAACAACACTTCGAGCGGCGCGCCGTCTATGGGTGGCCGCGGTCGGAGTAGATCGACGGCTCCGGGGCTGGGTGACACCACGGGAAACTCAATTTGCTCGAGAAGGAACGGTCTGGGCGTCGATTCGAAGAGCCGGCTGACGGCGGTAACGAGCGCTGGGTCCGAACGCCAATTGACGGTCATGGTGTGCCGCTCTTGCGCTTCGCGCGCGGCGCGGAGGTAGGCATGAACGTCGGCGCCGCGGAATGCGTAGATGGCCTGCTTTGGGTCACCGATGAGAAACAACGTTCCCTCCGAGCCAACGTATACCCGCTCGAAAATGTCGTACTGGATCGGATCGGTGTCCTGAAACTCGTCGATGAGCGCCACCGGGAAGCGCTGGAGTATCCCGCGACACAGCGTGTCGCTCGACGCGATGGCGTTTCGGAGTCGATGCAGCAAGTCGTCGAAGGTCATCACCCCTCGCTCGTGCTTGCGCTGCCTCATCTCGGTGCGAACGTAGGCGACCAGGTCCTTCTTGAACGCCCTGACCGTGGCTTCTTGCGCCTCGCGATAGCGCTCGTGAGCGGCGCCGAGCTCCTCGCACGCCGAGAAGAACGGCAGAGTGATCCCTCGAAACCCTTTGTTCCAAGCTCTGGCGACCGAGGTTGCCTTGAACTTGTCGAAGCGCGGAAAGAGCGCGGGTACGACGTCGGGTCCCGCCTCGAGGTACTCGGTCATTTCCCGGCACCATCCGGGCACGAGCGCTGGTTTGTACCAGCCGTTGTGAAGGCGCCGGTGGATGAGTGTTTCGCCGACGGCCTCCTCGTCCCAGAGACCGCGAGCGTGCTCGAACGCAGCGTCGAACTCAGAGCGATCCGGCTCCACGACCTCGCCGGTGTCCGTGGGCAGGACCGGCATGTCCGGATGGCGGATGGCGAGGTCGACCAGGGCGCGACAACTACTGGGACTCACCCCTGCATCGTCGAGCAGACGAACCAGCGTCGGCGTCGCGCGAGTGATCCGCGAGGTCCAGTAGTCCGCGGTGATTTCGTCGCGCAGGGCCGTGTGGTCGGGCACGACTTCGGCGTCGAACGGGACTCGACTCTCGAACGCCCGGTCCTGCAGCATGCGATGGCAGAAGCCGTGGATGGTGTAGATCGCTGCTTCGTCGACGTCCCGGAGCGCCAGGACCAGCCGCTGGCGGTCACGCTTCGGCGAGTCACTCGCGGCCGCTATTGTGGCGAGGTCGGTGTCCCGGCTGCGTTCGCCGCGCGCACGCAAGTCGAAGGCATGCACCGCCTCTCGGAGGCGTCGCCGAATCCGGTCACGAAGCTCGGTGGTGGCCGCTTCGGTGAACGTGACGACCAGGATTTGCTCGATTCCGAGCGAGCGAGTGACGATGAGCCGCACGAACAACGTCGTGATCGCGTAGGTCTTCCCCGTGCCAGCGCTGGCTTCGACGAGGTGCGTGCCGCTCAGCTCGACTGTTGTCGCCTCGAAGCTATGCATCGAACACCTGTTCGTGCTCGAGCAACGGGTCGAAAACCGTCGTGGCGAGCTCGGCGAACGAGGGACCGACGGTCGCTACGTCGGCAAACGGCGGCTGGCTGGCGCCGAACGTGCGTCGTACGTGATTGTCGAACCGGATGGCGTCGGGCCAGGCCCCTCGGCTTGCCTGGAGCGCCGAATCGGGATCTCCTCGCTGGCGCAACCGTTCGGCGTACGCTCGCGAGGCATCGGGCACCAGCAGCGATGGGGCACGCAGCCCCAACCGGTAGATCCGCATGAGCTCGATCAAGAGCGGGGCCGGATCCTCGACGGGTGAAAAAACGTGGCAGCGCACCGCCGCGTTTTTTTTGCTCGTCGGTGGGCGCCCGACGACGATACTCGACGACGTGTATCCTGCGGGGGCGACCCAGTTCAACACGAGGTGTCGAACCCACATCCCGAGTTGATGCTTCGCGTGCAGGCGAGCGTAGCGGTAGGACAGCTGCCCGCTCGCCCAGAGTCCACCGAGCTCGCCGGTGATGCGTTCACCGTTCGGCAGCGTGTGGTTGACGAGCACATTTTCACGACGACCGCCCTCGCGGTATCCGCGCACCACGCTCGCAATTCGCCGACTCTTGGCGTCGAGGTCCGAGTGTGTGCAGTCGCCGAGCGCACCCGGCGGTAGCGCACCGCCGGCTCGTGCTACCGCGAGCGAAACGGCCGGGTCGATATCTTCGAGGCGATGCTCGAATATCAATGCCCCGATTCCGTACTCTGCGAGCTTGTCGAGCTCGATCGGCTCACGGTCCGGAATGTCGAGGGCCTCCTCACGGAGGTAGATGCCGACTCTACGGTTGAGAAGGTGCGCCGCGGGGTTTTCGAAGAACCGCGTGAGATCTGCCAGCGCGACCGGCGAGTTCTGATCGTCGGTCGGGGGTAACGGACCGTCGAATAGCGGCTTCGACGGTTGGCGCACGGGCTTCAGGCTTGCCGCGCCGTCGAGGTAGGAGCGCGCGTACGAAAACAGCCGTGGGCGCTCACCGTCGAAGTAGCTCCGACTGAATCCCTGCAACGGGTGGTGCACGGTCAAGTGGCTTCGAACGGCGGCGCTCCGTTGCTCCTCGGAGTCGGCGCCGGCGCCACCGGGAGGATCGAACGCGTCCGCCACGACGTCGACGAGTTCGGTGATCAACACCGAGGGAGGGACCGCCTGGTTGTCTCGAATGCTCTGCCCCGTGTAGGTCACGAGCAGGCGCTCCCGCGCGCTGAGAAGAGTTTCGAGGAACAGATACCGATCGTCGTGACGCCGCGACCGATCACCGAGGCGAGATGGACGGCTCGAGATTAAGTCGAAGTCGATCGGTCGATGTGAACGAGGGAAAGCTCCGTCGTTCATGCCGAGTAGACAGACGACGCGGAAGGGGATCGCCCGCATCGGCACCATCGCGCAGAACGTGACGCCACCAGCGAGGAAACCGCGCGCCGGATGCGAGTCGTCGATTTGCTCGTCGAGCAACTCGCGAACGACATCGAGATGCACCGGGTCATGAAACTTCGCCGTTCGCGCGGCTTCGCCGAGCTCGGAGAGGGCCTGGCGGACGCGTTGATGCTGCCAAGCGTTCTCGGGGCCGCTGTCCAGCATGGTGTCGAGCACGTCGCCGATGATCCCGCGCCACTCGTCCAGCGTGTGAGGTCGAGCGAGGCTTGCGACCTGGTCGAAGAGCCGCTCACACAGCTCGGCGAGCCGGCCGACGAGCTCGGCATCTCGACCTTCGAGATGGTCGAACGGGAGCACGTCTCGATAGAGCTCTTGGCTCGCGCCGGGCATGGCGTAGCCGAGCAGCAAGCGGTCCAATCCGAAGCGCCACGTGTTTGCATGAAGCGCGGGCTGGCCGTGTTTTTCCCGGTGTTCTGCGTCGATTCCCCAACGGATCCCGCTGTCGACGACCCAGCTCGTCAACGTCTCGAGGTCACCTGGGCCGATCGAGAATCGACCGGCAACGGCATCGAGCGCGACGATGTCGATGACGTCGGAGGCGGTCATGCGACCGCTGGCCAAGGCGAGGATGCGTTGCAAGCCCTCGATGACCGGCGCGTCCTGGCGAATCGAACGGTCGGCTACGTGGTACGGCACATGGCGTTCGTCATCACGGTCGCGATCGAAAACCGCCTCGACGAACGGTGCGTAGCCGTCGACGTCCGGCATCATGACCACGATGTCGCGCGGCAGGATGCTCGAGTCGGGATCGGTCAAGAGGGCGAGGATCTGGTCGTGCAACACTTCGACTTCGCGCATCGGGCTGTGGCAAGAATGCAGCTCGATCGAGTGATCTTCGGTCTCGATGACGTGGCGTTCGGGCGACGAGGACGGCTCGGGCGACGAGGAGGGGTCGGCGCAGAAGGAGAAGCCGAGTTGGTTCTCCGGCGCCGGCTTGCGGCGGGGCGAACGAGAACCCGCGCGCCTGGCGGATGGGGGCGCCGCCCTCGGGCGTCGTTCGGGTCCCGGACCACGTAGCGCGTAGACGTCGTGTTGCAGGCGCCCCAGCATCGATGTGGAGCGCGGCGCCTCATGCAGGTCCTTTTCCACTTCGGCTACGCCGAGCGCCTCTGTTTCCGCCGAAAGAACCTTCTGGAACTCCGCGCCAAGAGCACCGAGCGAGGCCAATAGAGGATGCCCGTCGTCGAGATGGAGATCCTCCTGGCTTGAGGCGGAGTCGAGACTCCTCCG
>JAJDAH010000344.1 GCA_029261965.1 Polyangiaceae bacterium | reverse complement strand
AGCAACGAGGCAAGAACGAAAGGCAACTCCCAGTGCGGATAGGAAAGCGCGGATTTCAGGCTCGGATCAAGGGGAATCTTCACATCGAGTTCGCTGACGAGAAGCTCACGTCGTTCGCTGGGCTCGAGCTCGTCCGTCGGTTCCTGCGAGGGCTCGACTTTTTCGCAGAGCTGCGGCGCTCCGAGAAGAAGCTCGCCGTCGGCGGCGACTTCTCGTTCACGAAGGTCGTCCTGACCGTCGTCGCGATGCTACTCGCGGGCGCCAAGCGCCTGCACCACGTCGAGTTTCTGCGAGACGACCCAATCTTTCTTCGCTTCACCGGTCTGTCGAGAGCACCAACTGAACGGTCGCTCGGTCGGGCACTGCGCCGTCTGTCGTTTCGCACGTGGCCTGAGCTCGAGCGGCTGAGCATCTTCGTCGCTCGGGCGGCGCTCGACACGCTCGACGCAAGGCGCTGGACGATCGACATCGACGGCACCGTGCTGACGACGGGGCTTCAGGTTGAACGTGCCGAACGAGGTTTCAATCCGCACCACCGCAAGAACCCGAGCTACTACCCGATCGTTGCCACGCTCGCGCAGACCGGCCACGTCATCAGTCATCGAAATCGGCGCGGCAACATCCACGATTCGCACGGAAGCGCAGCGTTTCTACGCGACGCGGTGCGCACTGCCCGGAGCGAGCTTGGGCTCGAAGGATGTCTCGAGGTGCGCGCCGATAGCGCCTTTTTCAAGCGGGATTTCCTCGCCGCCTGTGATGGGCAGGGCGTCGAGTATGCGGTGAAAGTTCCGACGTGGCCGTGGCTCAATCTACGCGGCCTCGTGAAGAGACAACTCGAAGGCGCCTGGAAGTGGGTGGACCGGAAGAACAGTCTGCAAGGACTCGATAGCTTCCTCCATATCCCCGCGTGGAATCGGACCGAGCGTGTCGCGATCTATCGCAAGCGCGTCAACCATCAGCCCGCGAAGGGACGTCAGCTCGAGCTCTTCAATCCCGATGACGGCTACTGGGAGTACTCGGTCGTGGCGACGAACAAGAAGCTCGGACTGCTCGCGCTCTGGCACTTCTATGCCGGTCGGGGCGTGCAGGAGAAGACGATTGGAGAACTGAAGAACGGTTTTGCCTTCCGCGCGATCCCGACTCAAACGTATCGCTCGAACTCCGCATGGCAGAAGCTCAACGTCCTGGCGCACAACCTCGTGACGAGCTTCCAACTGGCGACCAACGTGACCGCCCGCCCCCGCAGCCTCAAGCGGACGGGGCTCTACGTGCTTCGAAGCATCGCGACGCTTCGCTTCGAGTGGTTGTCCAAGGCGGCGCGCCTGCTGCGTCCCGGCGGAACGCCCGTACTGAGACTCGCCGCGAACGATGCAACCCGTCGAGCCTACGAGCAAATCGAGGCCGCGCTCGACGAAGCTGCCTGAAAGAATGTCCGATTGGGGCTAAGCATATGTAGTCTTGTGAATCGTGATGCGTGAAACATTCTGGCTACGAGCTGAGCACGGGGATGGATTACTACGGGACTGTCTGAAATTCTGTGTTTCTTGATTCCTGGGTTAGCCCTTCAGCAAGCAAGTAAAGGGACCCCCCAGTGGCACAATTCAACGGACCAGCAATCAAGGGAGAGCTCATGGAATCAGTCAATTCGCCTGAGGACCTTCTCGGCCAGGAGGGGCTGCTCAGACAGCTGACGACCCGCCTGATGGAGAAAGTCTTGGCCGCCGAGCTGACCGAGCACGTCGGCTACGAGAGCGGCCGTGCGAAACCAGACGGCAAGGCCAACGGTCGCAACGGCTACACGAGCAAGACGGTCCTGACCGACCAGGGAGGCGTCACCATCGACGTCCCCCGCGACCGAGAGGGCAGCTTCGAGCCGCAGCTCATCAAGAAGCGGGAGCGTCGGTTGGCCGGCTTCGACGATCGCATTATCGCGCTGTACGCCCGCGGGATGACGGTTCGCGACATCCAGGGCCACCTCGAGGAGATGTACGGCGTCGACGTCTCACCAGACCTCATCAGTCGTGTCACCGACGCCGTCGCCGACGACATCGCCGCCTGGCAGGGGAGGCCGCTCGCTTCGATCTACCCCATCGTTTACCTCGATGCGCTCGTGGTGAAAATCCGCGACCAAGGCGTTGTCCGCAACAAGTCGGTCTACCTCGCGCTCGGCGTCAACGTGAACGGCGGCAAGGAGGTGCTCGGCATCTGGATCGAGCAAACCGAGGGAGCGAAGTTCTGGCTCAAGGTCGTCAACGAGCTGAAGACCCGTGGCGTCGAGGACGTCCTCATCGCCTGCTGCGACGGGCTCAAAGGCTTCCCCGAGGCCATCGAGACGGTGTTTCCGAACGCCGTCGTCCAGACATGCATCGTGCACGTCATCCGCAACTCCGTGCGCTTCGTGAGCTACAAGGACCGACGTGAAGTGGTCCGTGACCTCAAGCCCATCTACACTGCCGCCAGTCGTGACGACGCAGAGAACGCGCTCGAGGCTTTCGACGACAAATGGAAGCATCGCTATCCGATGATTGGCGACTCATGGCGAGCGAACTGGGAGCGTATCGCCCCGTTCCTCGACTCCCCGCCGGAGGTTCGCAGAATCATCTACACGACGAACGCTATCGAGTCGCTCAACTCGACGCTGCGAAAGCTCGTTTACTACCGCGGCCACTTCCCCACGGACGAGGCCGCCGTCAAGCTACTCTTCCTCGCCATCCGAAACCTCGAGAAGCGGTGGAACCGGTCCGTACGAAACTGGACCACCGCCCTCGGCCAATTTGCCATCTTCTTCGAGGGCCGACTGCCCTCCGTCTAAACACCAAGCGGCAAAGCCCAGTGAGTCAAGTTACACAGAAAATCTGATAAGCCCGCGGAGAGGTGGCCAGGTTGGTAGCGGGGAGCGTAGGCTCGGAATCCCTCGAGCCAGACACCTCGTGAGCAAGCTACTTCTCCTCGAACGCCTTGATCACGCCTTCGTCCGCGGCTTTTGCTAGGTCCCGTACGACCAAGCGAAGAAGGCGCACCATCGCCGCCGCCACGTCCGGATCAACCTCAACGTCGTCACGAAGCTGGCGATGTGGGTGAATGAGGTCCCGATGCTCTTTCAATCCGATCCCAGCGGCGATCGCCGTGGCCGACAGGATCGTTCTCTGCCCGCCTACCAGATCGGGGCTCGCGGCGATCTTTAGTAGGTCCTCAAGGCTTGCTTCGTCTGGGAACTTCCTCTTCTTCAAGAACGGAGAGGCCAAATCCCGTCGCCGGTCAAGAACATCGACGAGAACTCCTTCAAGAATCGAACCCGCCAAAAGAATGGACGCCTTCGAGAGCCCGGCCGCGAGTGCGCCCTCGAGCTCGGTCAGCGTGCTCTGAATAATCGTACGAAGTTTCGCATCGTGTTCTCCTAGGAAGCCCAGGTTCGTCGCAAGGTCAGACACGTTCCCTTCGATGGTCTGGCCGTTGGTGTCCGAGCCGACCGTCGGCGAACCGGGTACCGGGAGCAATCGATCGATGCGGCCAGGCTCCGCGACGGCGTCGACGCCCAGCGGAAGAAGCTTGCAGGAACCGTCGCGACGCACCTGCTCGATGAGCTTTTTGTCCTTCAGTCGCTCGAAACCACGCCGTCTGCCAGAAGCTGTGAGACGCGTCGTGGCGAATCGGTCATCTGTTGGGCCGACGCTCCAGTCTCGCTTTGATGAGCGTTCCACATACAGCTCATAGAAAACTTGGAGGACCAAACGCGCGTGCGCGTTGGGACTGAGGCGCGCCTCATGAGCTTCGTGTACCTTCGTCACCTCCCGTGCCCGGAACTCGAGCAGATCCTGGGTGCACCCGACGCCCTCGAGCTCCTCCATATCGGGCGCCCCCCACCCATATGAATCCGTGCCCGGCTGCCCTCCGCCTCCGCGGCAAAGTCCGCCCAACACTATCGTTGAGTCGACTCGATGGAAGTCAGAGTCCTCGAGTTTCGCACCCATGACCTCGACATCACGCTTCAGCTCTCCCCATTCATACCGACGAAACTCTGGCTCTCTCTCGAAGCGGCGGTGGAGAAAGCCCAGGAGTGCGTCTAGCCTGTCGGCGAAGGTGTCAGCATGGCGTGAGGCAAGGGCACCGAGCAACGTCAACTCGAAGTAGTCACCAAGATCACCAGTGCTATGCAGCAGGCGTCCGGACGCGATCAGGTCCTCAAGTAGCTCTCGTTTTTGCGCCTTGTCGAGCCCGACCATCTTGGGGCGAAGGACCCTGCCAGGAAGTTCATCGCCATGCGCGAATCGACGTTCCGCGACGCGGTCGACGACTTCTCGCTGGCTCTCATTCAGCGCGACGCGATACTTCTCGAAACGCCCCATAGCGGAGTGCAACTACCGTAGCACGACGAAAACGGAGTTTTCCCCCCTGACAGTCGCGATGACGGTCAACACGGAACCACATGTGAACCATATTCCGTGATGAGCTCGACCCCGTCGATGGGCTGCGGTATTCCAGCTCCCGGCATGACTGCGGCTGCCTTGTTCTATTCGGCGGAATGGAGCTACTCGCTCTTTCCGACGGCAAGGCGAGTTTTCTGACATCCGAGGAGCGGCTTCGGCGGATGGACGGTGCCCCCTGCCCTCGAGCTCGTTGGAAGTCGCGTGACCGCCAGCTACTAGCCCATCGCGCCGCTGCTACGCGCTTGCAGCGGCGTTCGGCAACGGGCCTACACCATATTGGTGTTCAGAGTATTCAAATCCGAACTATCGTACTCTGGCTTGCCGCAGCCCTTAGTTGGGACGGCCGCCCACGCTTCGACGACTGCCCCGGCTCCAGTGCCGGAAGGCGTCCTCGCTCGGCGCGCCATCGGCGTGGGCGGCGATGTCCCCGAGCACGATTCCGACGGAGCGGCGCCCTCGAATCTTCGACCGACATCATTTCGATGGGTGCCCTGCGGTCCCCGCTGTGTCCAACGGAATCAGCAGCGTCGAGGGACTTCACTTGTGGCGCCAGCACCTGGCGCTGCGCTGACAGCTAGGGTATCGATATGGCGATGAATCGTGCCCTGCTCAAGAAGGTTCGAAAGGACTTCTCAAAGGTGCTCGCATCGGTCGACGAAGAGCGAAAAGACGTACTTGTCGCAATTGTTGAGGCGAGCTGCGTTGCAAGGGCCGAAGGCGGCACCCCTAAGCCAGAGCATGCGGCCGAGGTCATCGAAGCGCTAGCGCTGGCGGGAATCGATCGAAAAGAACTTGACGCGATTCATAAGAGCTTCGCCGACCGAAAGCCTGACCTTGAGAGAGCAGCGTGCCAGCTGAAGGAACTTCTATTGCCCCACGAGTCGCGTGGTCTTGCCTTAGTGGTCCTCTCGGCTATCGCTCAGAACGATGATGGCACTCTCGACGACTATCCCGGCTCCATCATCTTCAATACAATTGCTGAGCAACTCGAGATGGTCTGAGATTCGGCGCGTGGCCCTCGGAGCAGAACGAAGCTAACCTATATGACGATGAGGGGTAACCCGAGAAACTCCTCCAGGTTCGGTACGTCACCGCGCTTCAGACACAAAAGCAGAGGTGGGAGAATCGGCAACTGAGCAAAGCAGAGCGTAGTGTCCGCGGTTGCGAGTAGACCTGCGAACCGTACGGCCAGGGTGTCGTCAATCCACTTGCCGTCCCATGGAATCTTCCAGCGTTCAGTCGCTCCAGCGGCGCAAAGGAAGATCGAAGCTAGAAAAAGGCCCCCACGGCGGGAGTCCGGCAGCGAGGCGGGCGATGGTTCGTGAGCGGCGACCGGAGCGACAACGATTGCGGTTGAACGTTCTGTGCGCCGGAGACGCGTTCGCCGC
>JAJDAH010000343.1 GCA_029261965.1 Polyangiaceae bacterium | reverse complement strand
GTCGCCACTCGTCTTCGCGACGCTCTTGCCGATGCTGTTCAGGTACAAACCCTGGGCAGACAAGTACGATCAGCTTCTCGGGACCATGATCTTCGTAGGCTTGGGTTTCGAGTTCGTTGCGACCCGTTCCGCACGATCCGTTCCCGATCGAATCTCGCGTTGGATCGAGAAGATTCGAGAAAAAACACCGGCGTTCTTGAGAGAGCGAAGCCCGCTCGTCGTCGTGGTCTTGGCAGCCATCGGCTTTGCGCTGTTCTTCAGCTTCTTCATGCTTCGTTGGCATTGGAAGATGAAGACCAGCGTCTTCGACCTCGCGATCAACAACAATCTGCTCTACGCGGGGCTCGAGGGGGTGTTCAACCACAGCCCCATCACGTCGCCCACCGATCCATCGAAGTACCTCGGCACACACGCCAAGTTCGGGCTCTACCTTTTTCTACCGATCTACGCGCTCTATCCGAAGGCGGAGACGATCATCGTCATTCAGTCGACGTTGCTCGGCTTGTCCGCCATTCCGCTGTGGGCGTTCGCAAAGAAGCGCATCGGTGCGTGGCCGGCGGTCCTCGTATCGCTCTGCTTCTTGTCCTACTACCCGATGCACAGCGCGAACTTCCACGAAGTGAAGCTCGTGCCTATCGCGACGTTCTTCGTCATCGCGACGGTTTGGGCGGTCGATGCGAAACGGTGGATATTGACCGGGCTCGCGTTCGCCGCCGCGTGTGCCATGCGCGAAGACATGCCGATAGGCATGGCGGTCATCGCGTTGGCGCTCGTGCTCAGCGGCCATCGACCCCGCGCCGGCATGATCATGCTGGTGATCGCGGTCGCCTGGTTCTGGTTCTTGAGATTTTATCTCATGCCGAAAGCGTCAGCCTGGTGGTTCCCAAAGATGTACCAGGACCTTTGGGCCCTGCCAGACAAGGGATTCAGTAGCGTCGTCAAGACGCTGCTCACCAACCCATTCTTTGTCATCCATCACCTCCTGACGAAGGCGAAGGTACTCTACGTCTTGCACCTCTTGGTGCCGTTGATGTTCCTGCCGATGCGGCGCTTCTACCTCTGGGCCGCCTTCATTCCCGGCGTGTTGCTCACGGTGATGACGACCGACTATCAGCCGACGATCACGTTCTCTTTTCAATACGTGATGCATTGGACGCCGTATCTTTTCCTTGCGGTCCCGCTCTGCCTGGCTTCGATTGCGAAGACGCCGGACTTCGGCAGATCGCGCATGATTGGTGCTTTGGCGGCGATGTGCTTCGCCACGGTGGTGCTCACGTTCAACTACGGCGCCTTCCCGATGCGCAATGGCACGTTCCGAGGCGGTTTCGCCAAAATCAACTTCGATTTCACTCAGAAAGAGCGAGATCGCCTGGCTGCCCTCCGCGAGCTCATCTCGATGATCCCACCCGATGCGAAACTGTCGGCGACGGAAAAGGTCGGCGCTCAGGTGAGTTCGCGCAAGATCATCTATTCGATGCGAAAGGGGTACCAAGACGCGCCGTACATCCTCGCGTCACGCCGGGAGCTCAAGCTCGAGAAGACGATGCCCTTCTTCAAAAGGGCAGTGAAGGAAAACATCTTCGGCGTCGTGGCGCGACGGGCTGACTTCGTGCTCCTCAAGAAGGGACACGACACGAGTGGCAATGCCAAGCTCGCCAAAGAGTGGCGGCTCTAGCAGGCCGCTCGAGACGCCCTACTACACGCTCGGCGGCGCCCGCGTCTGAGGCCCGTGGGCTAGCGCGGTTTGCAGAGTGCCAGCAGCCACGGGAACGACTGCGTCAACCGCAGCACTTCGAACCGTTTTTCGAGCAGGCGGCGCAACGATCGTGGCCCGAAGTGGTTGCAGTGGTCGATGTCGTTGCCCAGCCGACGAACGTTTTTGCCGCGCATCAAATTTCCGAGCATGAAAAACGGTTCGTGCGGCACCGTGATGAGCGCTCGACGCGGTCCGAGGTCGGCCATTTCGTTTACCGCGCGCTCCGGGTCACGAATGTGCTCGAGCACTTCGATGCACATCACGACATCGTAGGGGTCCTCGAGAAAGCTCAGATCCGTGATGTCACCGTGCTTGGCGCGCACCCGTGGGAAGCGGGCTCGGAGCAGGTCGAGCTGCTTTGGGCAGGCGTCGAGTCCAGTGAAGTGCTTCTCCGGGAACTGTTCGGCGAGATATCCCGAGATGAACCCCTCGCCGACTCCGAGCTCGAGCACGCTCTTGGCTGGACCCGCCGCGACGAAGAGATAGCAGAGCTGCTGGACGAACCGTCGAATCAGCGCCCGCTGAATCGGATTGCTGTTCTTGTACTTGCGGGTGACGAACGCATCGAAGTAGGCGTCGGGAACCACCGGGGGCGGCAACACCAGTCGAACGCCGCTCCGCGGAGGCGCCTTGACGGATGGCGCACTGTCCGGCGAGGCGACGGTACTCTCGTCGCGCGCTTCGGAAATCCAACGGCTGGTAGACATACGGAAGCGCGGTGGCGGGTGCGCCCGGCCGGCGACGAGGCCACCTTAGTGGAAGCTCTCGCGCCCCCGAAAGAAAGAAGTTCACATTGCAGCGCGGGTGAAAAATCCTGGTCCCGGGCGTGACGTCGAGCTTTCTGCCAAAACTGATAAGGTTCACGAAAGCGGGACGATGAAGCCTAGGATTTCCTTCGTTATTCCCTTCATGAACGAAGAGGACACCCTGGGGCAGCTCTTCGAGCGAATCGCTGCCGCCGTGAGACCGGTGCTGCGGCCTGGCGAGACCTACGAGGTCATTTTCATCGACGATGGCAGCACCGACGGCTCGATGGACCGGGCCACCAAGCTCGTCGAGCAGCACCCGGAAGTCATCCTGATCCAGCTCAACGGCAACTTTGGCAAGAGTCCGGCGCTCGCTGCGGGGTTCGATCACGCCCAAGGGGAGATCATCTTCACCCTCGACGCCGACCTGCAAGACGACCCGAAGGAAATCCCCCGGTTCCTCGAAAGGCTCGACGAGGGACACGATCTCGTTTCCGGATTCAAAGAGCAGCGCAACGACCCGTGGACGAAAGTGTTCCCGTCGCGCGTCTTCAACTGGATGGTGCGCACGTCGACCGGCATCGCGCTTCACGACGTGAACTGTGGTTTCAAGGCCTACCGGCGCGCCGTGCTCGAAAATGTCCGCGTATATGGTGAGCTTCATCGATTCATTCCAGTGCTCGCGCATTGGAAACGCTTTCGCATCGGCGAGCTGACCGTCGAGCACCACGCACGCCAGTTCGGAAAGAGCAAGTTCGGCGGCGGGCGGTTCTTCCGCGGCTTGATGGATCTGATGACCGTAACGTTCCTTCTGAAGTACGAACGTCGACCAGCGCATTTCTTCGGCTTGCTCGGCGGCGCTGCGGTTCTTGCGGGCGTTGCCGTCTGCAGTTACTTGACCGCGCTGTGGACGATGGGCGAGCAAATCGGTGGACGGCCCCTGTTGATCCTCGGTGTGTTGCTCATCGTGGTCGGCATCCAGATTCTCGCTGCGGGGCTCATCGCCGAGTTGCTCGTACACATCGGTGGCACCCACACGCCCTACGTTGCCCGACGCATTTTCCGTCACGGCGAGCAACGAAGCGAAGGCAGCGGTCCTCACCGCATCGAACAGTCGGTGGAGGACCGCGCGCTGTGATGGCGTGAGCGATCCTCTCGCCCCGCGGAGTGTCCGACTTGAGCAAACCCAACCCGGGCGCGGAATCCGATCCGGCCGTCGACCCCGATTCGGTCGCCGCGTCGCCTCGCGACCGTGTCAGGCGCCGATTGCGACCCATGTTGATGGTCGTTGCGTTGCTTTTCGTCGGCTACGCCGCTTGGGACCTGTCGCGCCGATGGGAATCGGGTTCGGTCGAGGTCGACTGGGTTTTGGTCTTCGTGAGCGTCGTGCCCTTGGCGATCGGTTCGTTCTTGCAAGGGTTCGGTTGGATCGCGTTGATTCGCGGGACGACCAAAGCCGACGTGCCAACGGGCCCGGCGCTGTCGCTCTACCTGGATTCCCAGCTGGCACGGTACACCCCCGGCAAGGTGGGGCTGCCGGTCGTGCGCATGGCCGGCGCCAAGCGAATCGGGGTCGCCGCCGGCGCTGTCGGCTCGTCCCTCGCTCTCGAGATGCTGAGTTGGGTGGCGGTTGGAGGCATCTTCGGCTTCGCGTTGCTCTCGGCGACGAGCCAGCATTCGGCGGGCGTGACTCAGGTGATGGGGCGCTGGGGGCTCCCCATGCTCGCTGCATGCGCTCTCGGGCTCATCGTGCTGTTGGCCGTGGATCGACGCCGGTTTCCTGGATTCGTCCGGCGGTTGCTCAAGGCGGAGGGCACCGGCGCTCTCGTGCCACCAGTCTTACCGCTCGTGCAGTCGCTCTACTGGCTGAGCTGGGCCGCGCACGGCTACTTCGTGAGCTGCAGCGTGGGTCTCGATGGCACGGGATCCATCGCCACTAGTGGTCTCTACGTGCTCGCTCCGGTCGCGGGCTTTCTCGCGTTGGCGGTACCGGCGGGGGTGGGTGTACGTGAAGCGGTCCTCGCCGTGGGGCTCGCGCCGACCCTCGGTTCCGCGCCGGCCCTCGCCGCTGCCTTGCTTTCGCGAGGCGTATCGCTCGTCGCCGACTTGGTGGCGTGGGCCGTGGCTCGGCTGGTGCGCAACGACAAGGCCCCCCCTAAGTGACCCGGGCGAGCTCCACCCAAGAGGTGCACGATGCCTTGATCGCGCTCGAGGAAGAGGAAGGTTTTTGGGAGCTCGAAGCCTACGGCGTGCGCTACTGGCACCACATCCGTCACGCCGTGTTCAACAGCGCGCTCGTGTCGCTAGGCCTCATGGGGCGTCCCCAGGGGACCTGGCGTGACCGCAAGCTCGGGGACTGGCTCGGCGATCTTCCCCCAAGCTACTTCCCTCCGGCTCTCGAACGAGCGAGCTGGAGTGACTTAGGGCAGAGCGACATCCTGCTCATCAACCATCCGCGACACGTGCGTCAGGGGGATCACTGGGTTTGCCCCTATACCCAACCGCTGCTCGAGGCGGCGCCGTATAGCCATTGGGTCGTCGAAGACGTGCACCAAGGCGTGCACGCCCATCCGCAGCGTGACGGTCGTCTCAAGTACCTCGAGTGGCCGTTTCTGTTTGCCCAAGCCCGTTTTCTCGCGCGGCACGGGTTGACCGGAGGCCGCCTCGGACGCGCCGAGAAGAACGAGGTGCGCCGCTTTTCCGACGCGCTCACGCGGAGGCTCGGGGGCGGGCCGTCGAACGAGCGAGCGTTGGCGTTGACCAGAGCGGCGGTCCGCGAAATCTCTGCGTTCACGGAACTCTACGATCGTCTGCTCGACCGCGTCGACCCGAAGCTCGTGGTGCTCGTCGTCGGCTACAGCTACCGATGCCTTCCGATGACGAAGCTCGCGAGGGGGCGAGGGATCCCGGTCGCCGAGCTTCAGCATGGCACCATGGGCGCCGCGCACCTGCCGTACAACCTCGCGCCCGGTCGGCGCCCGGATTCGTTTCCGGACTACCTGCTCACGTTCGGCGATTGGTGGCGAGAGACGTGTCCGAGTCTGCCACTGCCTAAAGAAGCCGTGCCCGCGATTGGCTACGCTTGGCTCGAAGCGCACCGTGAGCGCGCCCGAAAGATCGACGACGGTAGCAGGACCAGGCTGCTCGTCATTTCTCAAGGTACGGTCGGTGATGAGCTCAGCCGTTGGGCCCTCGAGCTTCACGATGCCCTCGAGGGCCGCGTCGACGTTCGCTACAAGCTGCATCCGGGCGAGATCGTGAGCTGGCGCGCACGCTATCCAGCGCTGGCAAGCGCGCCCTTTCAGGTCATCGACGAGCCAACGAACATTTACGACGAGTTTCTGCGAACCGACGCGGTGGTCGGCGTGTACTCCACGGCCATGTACGAGGCGCTTGCGTTCGGGCTCCCACTATTCGTCGCTGAGCTCGCAGGTTCCTCGACGATCCGACCGCTGTGCGACAGCGGCGCAGCGACGTTGTGCTCGAGCCCTGCCGAGCTTGTCGAGGCGGTACGCTTCGCCGAGCCGCCACCGGAAGAAATTCGAAACCGAATTTGGCGGCCCGACGCCCGGAACAATTTCTGGCGTTTCGTGGAACGGTTCGTGTGAGCGTCATGCTCGCCGAGCGCTACTCGCCGGGCGCGCGTGGTGAGCTTGCGTTCGGCCGTCGGCCTGGAGGAAACTACCGCGCCTTCACTCCCGCCGACATGCCCATCGTAACGTTTCACGAGCCTCGCTTCTGCCGGGCGGACACCAAGCTCGGACAGGCGATGGACGCGCTCGAAGAAAGCAGCACGGCGAGCGTGGTCGTGCTGAGTGCCCAAGACACTTGCGCAGGCATCGTCAATCGAGAGTTGGTGGCTCGATGGGTGAAGGATGGAGCGGGGCTGGGGTCGCGAATCGGTGACCTCGATCTGCCGTCGTGCAAAACAGCCCCGGACGGCAGTGCAAACGATTTGCTGGCGACCCTGGCGGCCCGACAGGGCGGACTCGTGCCCATCGTCGACCCGGGCGGAAAGTGCGTGCGGATTGCGGCGACCCGTGTGCGCGAGCTACTGACGCCCTCTCAGCCCGTGCTCGGCCGGCAGGAGCTGGAAAACGTCCAGCAGTGTGTTGTCGACGGTTGGGTTTCCTCCGCGGGACACTTCGTCACCGATTTCGAAGCGGCGTTTGCGAAACGAACCGGGGTCGAGCACGCCGTCACCGTGAGCAGTGGCACGTCGGCGTTGCACTTGGCGCTTTTGAGTCTGGATGTGGGGCCTGGCGACGAGGTCATCGTCCCCTCGATGACGTTTGCGGCCAGCGCGAACGCGGTGCGGCATGCCGGGGCGACGCCGGTATTCGTCGACTGTGACCCAGATAACTGGGTCGTGACGGCGGAGCTCATCGAACCCGCGATAACCGAGCAGACCAAGGCAATCATGCCTGTGCACATTTATGGGCACCCGTGCGACATGCGCCCCATTCGCGAGCTTGCCGAGCGCCGCTCGCTTGCCGTGATCGAGGACGCCGCCGAGGCCCACGGCGCTCGTTATGACGGCCAACCCGTTGGCGGTCTGTCGGATGTCGGCGTCTTCAGTTTCTACGGAAACAAGGTCATGACCACCGGCGAGGGGGGCATGGTCGTGACCGCGAACGCCCAGTTGGCGGACCGCGTGCGCCTGCTTCGCGACCACGGCATGACGCCGGAGCGCCGATATTGGATTGTCGAGCTCGGCTACAACTACAGGCTGACCAACCTTCAGGCGGCGCTCGGCGTCGCGCAAGAGCCTCGGATAGACGGGTGGGTCGAGCGGCGGCGAGCGATTCGCGGCATGTACACCGAACAGCTCGGCGCGTTGCCGGGAATCTCGTTCCAAAAAGAGGCCGAGTGGGCATATTCGGCGTGCTGGCTCACGTCGATCGGCATCGATCCGACCGTCGCGCCCCTCGATGCTGCGGCGCTCGCAGCGAAGCTCCGCGAGGCGGGAATCGATACCCGGCCGGTTTTCCCCCCCGTGCACCAACAAGAAATCTACGCGACGGGGCAGACGCTGCCGGTCACCGAACGATTGGCCAGCCGGGGGCTGAGCCTGCCGAGCGGCTGCGACTTGCTCGATTGCGAGGTGCTCGACATTTGCGCGACGATCAAGCGCGCCTGGAGCAAATAAACGAATGGCCAAAACCGCACTCATCACAGGCGTCACGGGGCAAGACGGTTCGTTCCTGGCCGAGCTGTTGCTCGAAAAGGGCTACTCCGTCCACGGTGTCCGACGGTCGAGCAGTCTCCAGAATCTGGACAGAATTCGCGGCGTCTTCGACCCGGTGCATTCCGAGCGTTCGAGCTTTCGGTTGCACTACGGCGACGTGACCGACGCTTCCAACATGAGACGGGTGATCGACGAGTGCGAGCCGGATGAGGTCTACCACTTGGCCGCGCAGAGCCACGTCAAGGTGAGCTTCGACGAGCCCGAGTACACGGCGAACGTGGACGCATTGAGCACGCTTCGTCTACTCGACGCGATTCGCGCCGTCGGTGGAGAAAAGTCCATTCGATTCTACCAAGCGTCGACGAGCGAGCTCTTCGGCAAAGTGCAAGAGACACCGCAGACGGAAACGACGCCGTTTTATCCTCGAAGCCCCTACGCGGTGGCGAAGCTCTACGCGTATTGGTCTGTCGTGAACTACCGCGAGGCATACGGCGTTTACGCTTGCAACGGCATTCTTTTCAATCACGAGTCGGAGCGTCGTGGGTTGACGTTCGTCACTCGCAAGGTCAGCAGCGTGGTCGCCAAGATCAACAACGGCTCCGACGAGACGCTGCATCTCGGCAATCTCGATGCGAAGCGCGACTGGGGCTACGCGCCGGAGTATGTCGACGCGATGTGGCGCATGCTGCAAAGGGACGAGCCCAGCGACTACGTCATCGCTACGGGTGAAACCCACTCGGTTCGGGAGCTCGTCGAGGCGGCTTTTGCGGCTGTTGGCATCGAGATCGCCTGGGAGGGGGCAGGAGTCGACGAGGTCGGAAAGTGCAAGAAGACCGGGCGCACGCTCGTGAAGGTGGACCCCTGGTACTACCGGCCCACGGAGGTGGATCTGCTGCTCGGCGATCCGAGCAAGGCTCAGAGGGAGCTCGGCTGGACGTCGAAGACGAAGTTCGAGGAGCTCGTTCGGATCATGGTCGAATCCGACAATCGGGCCATCGCACAGGGGCAAGTGCTTCGCTGAGCGGCTAGTTCGCTGAGCGGCTAGGTAGCCCTCATCGATCCTGCCACCGTCGTTCGGCGAGCTCGAAGTCCTCGGGGGTGTCGATGTCGAGTGATCGTTCGGTTGGCGTCTCGAAGCCGCCCATTTTTCCACCGAACAGGCGCTCGTCTTTCGCTTCGAGAAACGCCCGAGTGAGTCCGTCAACGACTCCGTTGATTCGGTAGATCGATGGCAAGAGCTGACTTCGAGGAAATTCGATTTCGGTGTGGTCCTCGATGAGCGGTGTCAGCGCGTTGTCGTCGCCCAGGCGTTTCATCCAGTACGGGTGCTCCTCGACGCGGGACACGCTTCGCACGCTGTCGAACGCCCCGCTCGAGAGCAGGGTGAGGGCCCTTTGTATGTCTTCGCCGCTACGGAATGGGCACGTTGGCCGGAGCCACAGCACGAAATCGATTGATGCTCCGCGGGTCTCGAGCTCGCGAACGGCGTGCACGGCGACGGGTTTGTCGGTCGCCGTGTCCGTGGCGAGCTCGCTCGGACGAAGAAATGGGGCCTCCGCTCCGGCGTCGAGTGCCAGCTTGGCGATGGTCTCGTCGTCGGTCGACACGACACATCGCGAGATACCGTCGGCGTCGAGCGCCTGCTCGATCGAATGTACGATGAGCGGCTTGCCGCCGAGCGCGCGCACATTCTTGCCAGGCACTCGGCGAGAACCAGCGCGGGCCGGAATGATCGCCACGACCCCGCCGGATGCCTCGGTCATCGTTCACGCTCCGAGTAGGGCTTCGAGCGCATTCACCGACGCGTCGAGCTCCCCGAGCCCACTGTACACCTCGCAGGTCACGTTCTTCCCCGCGAGGCGTCCCTCGAGAACGCGCAACACGCCGCCGCCTCGAGACGTCAGCCCGTGATTCGTGTCCGCCCGGCCGTCGTTGTCGCTCACGTGCAAGTACTCGGTGTGCGGTATCAACTTGTCGACTTGTTCTTCGAACGAGAGGCCCAGGGTATGGCAGCTGACCTTGAGGTGAGCGAGATCCAGGAGCAAGTTCATCTTCGGGCACGCCGCGCGAAGCTCCTCGAAGCCGTCGTAGTCCGTCAGCAGGAACGCGTTGCCGCCGAGGCTTTCTCGATTCGCGGTGGAAAAAACGTTGTTCTCGATGAAGAACTCGACGTCGGGGTTCTCTTCCTGGAGAGCGTTGAACGCCTCGGCGAATCTTTCGACGCCGAGTCGCCGATCGTGAATCTTTTTCGATTTCACGCGCCGGCCGACCTCGTCGACGCGTATGTCGAGGAGGAAACCCGCATGTAGGCCGAACCGCCGGTTGCCCACCTCGAGCGCCACCCGTGCGGCCTCACGAACGTGGTCGATGCTCCGCTGCCGGAGGTCGTCGTCCATCGAGGCCAAATTCAAGACGAAGTGTTCCCTCGGAGGAGGAAAGTAGTTGTGCACCTGGTAGGTGAGGCCGAGCTCTCGTTTCGCCTCGGCGAGCTCCTCCAGGTATTCGTCGTAGCGCTCGGTCCCTCCAGTCAGCTCGAGGTTCTTGTACCCCGCCGCTGCGAGCTCGCGCACCGAGTCGACGATGCGCGCATTCTTCACGCACGCGGTCGATACGAAAATCATCCGATGGGCCTCGCCGGAACGCCGACCACCTTCGTATCCGAGGGCACGTCCCGAATGACCGCGGCGCCCGCACCGATGACGACGCGGTCTCCGACGGTCACCTTGTCGATGATGCTGGCGCCGATTCCCACGAAGGTTTCTTCGCCGATTTTCACGCGGCCCGCGACGCGGGTGCCCGGAGCGAGGTGACTGTGCGCACCGACGGTAGTCTCGTGGTCCACTACCGCGCCGGTGTTCAAGATCACGTTGTCTCCGATGCTCGCGCCGGCGTTGACGATGGCGCCGGCATTGACAAAAACTCCCCTGCCCAATTGGGCGTTCGACGAAACTACCGCCGACGGATGAACGATGCTCGGAACCCTCCAACCCTTCGAGGTCGCCCGCTCGAACCACTCTCTCCGAGTCGCCGCGTCGCCGAACGCGAGTGCCACCTCGACCTCCTTGGGCTCGCGGTCGAGCGCATCGCTACCTCCGACGACCGGGATACCCAGAATTTCTTCTTTCTGTCCCCGGTATGTGACGTCGATTACGCCGCGGATGGACAGTCCGGCTTCGATGGCGGCGTCGATGAGCGGTCTGGCATGGCCGCCGGCTCCGACGACGAGGAGGCCGCTCATCCCGGATCCTCGATGGCATCCCACGTGAGCGGAACGTTCAGCTCGACGTCTCTGGAAAGTTTCTTGTCGCGAACCTCGTTCCAGTGCGCGGCGGCGATTCCGCGCCCTCCAGTTCGCTTCGCCGTGACGGCGTCCCAACTGAGCGTGTCGCCCTTTTTCAGCGCTCGGCGAGGGACGAGGGCGCGCTGGAGTGCGCGGCGGGTTTCGCCCTCGGTTGCCGTCGGACCGACCATCGACGAACCGAGCATGTTCTCGACTTGGCGAACTGCTTTCACGAGCTCCGCGAGCTCTTCGGGTTGCATCGACGCGGCATGGTCCGGTCCCGGCATCGAGCGGTCGAGGGTGAGATGCTTTTCGATGATGCACGCCCCGAGGGCGACGGCGTAGGGCGAGGCACCCACTGCCGGGGTGTGGTCGGAGAAGCCCACGGGTACGGGGAAGATCTGAGCGAGGGTCTGCATCGCGCGCAGGTGCACGTCCGCCGGATCCGTCGGGTAGTTACTCGTACACTTGAGGATCGCTAGATTCTGGCAGCCGTTGTCGACCAGGCAGCGATAGGCGTCTTGGATTTCGCCGAGGGTCGTCATCCCCGTCGAGAGGATCACGGGGACGTTGCACTTGGCGACGTACTCGAGAAACCAGAGGTTGTTGGCGTCCGTGGACGCGATCTTGACGGCCGGGACGTCGTTCGCGACGAGGAAGTCGAGGCTCGCGACGTCGTAGGGCGTCGAGAGATACGTGACGCCGTGCTGCTCGCACAGATCCATGACTCGCCGGTGAAAGTCGTCACTCACCGCCAACCGTTCGAGCATCGCGGTCTGGGATTCCGCTTCGCCCGACGTGCGGGTCTGGTAGCTCGCTTTCACGACGTCGGGCAGGATTAGCTCCGACACTCGGAAGCTCTGGAACTTCACGGCGTCGGCGCCGGCCTTGGCGGATTCGGCGATGAGCCGCTCGGCCAGCTCGAGGTCACCGTTGTGGTTTACGCCGGCCTCCGCCACGACCAGGCAGGGACGCCCGGGCCCGACGACTCGCTCGCCGATGCGAATCGTGGGGCTCGGCGTGCCGCTCGGACGAGTCACTCGCGCCAAGCTAGCACAGGGTCGGCGGTGCGGGCCCTTGCCCGAAGTCGTCGCCGACGAGGATCGAGGGAGGGCCCGTGCGAAGAGTTTTGGACCGTGAATGCTCTCGTGCCAGACTCCGCCGAACCATGGCGGACCCGAGCGCCCCTGGCAGTACCGACGAGCGCGGGTCGACCGAGCAGACTAGCGCCTCCGAGCAGGCGGTCGGGCCATCCACGACACCCGACGCCGCCGGGCCATCCGGCGATGGCGCAGCGACCGACACGTCGGGACCCTCGACCACCAAGGGTACGGCTTCCGAGAAGCCCGTGGGCAAAGGCCGCGTGCTCCGAAAACTCGGCATAGCGGCTCTTTCGATTTTCTTGCTCGGCGGAGCGCTCGCGGCCCTCGTCTATTGGTCGATCCGAGAGCACGACCGCCTGATGGTGGACGGGACCGCGGACACGACGACGCTTCACAAGGAGCCGTTTTTCCACAAGGGCACGATGGGAGGGCGCTACGACCAGTATCGCGTTCCAGCCATCATCACCACGCCGAAGGGTGACCTGCTCGTGTTCGTCGAGGCGCGGCAATCGGCGGACGACTACGAAGGGATCGAGCTTCTGGCCCGGCGCAGCACCGACAACGGCGTGACCTGGTCCGAGCCCTACTTGGTTCACAAACATCCTCGATACGGGATCACCAACCCGACCCCGATTGTCGACGAAGAAGACGGCGTCATTTGGCTCGGGTATCGAGAAGGTCGCCGGCCGTCGGGTCGCCTCGATCTTCGCACCTACGCACTTCGTAGCGACGACGACGGCAAGACCTTCCATTCCCCGGTCGATATCGGCCGAGGCGCTGAGCGCCCCAAGGACCTGCCGCTTCATGCCGCGATCACTCCGGGGCCAGGCCACGGAATACAACTGCGTCGCGGTCCGCATGCTGGTCGCCTCCTGATGCCGGTCTCGGCTGGATACGATTCCCAGCACAGTTTGCGGCGCGAAGACCCTGGCAAGAGCTACGTCATCTACAGCGACGACCACGGCAAGTCCTGGGCGTACAGCAAACGAACTGACTACGGCGGTGAGGCGATGCTCGTCGAGACCACGACGGGCGACGTCTACATGCTCATCAGGACGCGCGCCTACAGCAGCTCGAAGAGGATGAAGCGCTACGCTTGGAGCCGAGACGGCGGCGTTACCTGGGAGCCGACGCAGGTCTCCGCGGAGCTCGTCGAACCCGTTTGCCAGGCGTCGCTCGTCTACCATCCCAAGGGTGGCCCTGGCGGGGGGCCCGCAATTCTCTTGGTGTCTCCTTCGGTGCAGGCGGCGGGTCGCTGGGACAAGTCTGCACGACGGGACCTGACGGTGTGGGTGAGCACGGATGGCGCGAAGACCTGGCCCATCAAGAAGCTCCTGCATCCCGGTGGCGCCAGCTACTCGGACATTACCGTCGATCGAAGCGGGCGCCTGCACGTCGTCTACGAGGTGGGCATCAAGAGCAAACCTTGGGGCGGAGCCGTGACTCGGACGAGCTTCTCGCTCGGATGGCTCGACGAATCCCTCGGGTCCGAGCGTGGGGTGCCCTTTAGTGAGCACGTCTACGAGGTCTATCGTAACGTCCGGGGCCCCCTCGAAGAGATCTGGCACGACGACTGAGTCTCGCTCGTGCGCCCGGACCCGTGAGCAAGCTCAAGCGCCTCCTCGACAACCCGCTGGTCCGCAACACGGCGTGGATGATTCTCGGACATGGGAGCCGAATCGGCTTTTACGGAACCTACTTCGTGCTCGCGGCCCGGTGGCTCGGTGCCGAGGGGCTCGGCGTCTTTGCCGGTGCGCTCGCACTCGTCAAGATCCTGCAACCGTTCGCCGCCGTCGGCTCGGATCAGATTCTAGCGCGGCGCGTTTCTCGCGACCGCGACGAGTATGCGCCAGCTCTCGGCGACGCCCTCATCATCACGCTGACGACGGGAACCGTCTTCACCCTAATTGCCGTTCTGATCAACGAGTGGATGTTCGCCGGAAAGGTGTCTTGGCAGCTGACGCTGCTCATTGCTTGCGCCGAGCTCATCTTCTATCGCCTGCAACTGCTCGTGCGACGAACCTTTCAAGCGGTCGATCGCCTGAGCATCACCGCCGTAGTCAAGGCGGCACCTGGCCCGGCGCTCTTGCTGGCCATCGGGGGCTTCAAGCTCACGAGCGAGACGGCTTCGGTGGATGTCTGGGCTTACTGGTACTTTGTGGCCATGGTGATCCCGAGCGTCGTCGCGCTCGGGTACACGCTCGTCGTGCTCGGCCGGCCACGATTTGCGTGGGCGAGCGCGTTTCGCCAATTGAGCGAGGGTTTTTTCTTCTCTCTCAGCGAGTCCACCAAGGTGATCTACACCGACGCCGACAAGATCCTGCTTCTCCGGCTGGTGTCCCGAGAAGCCGCGGGAGTCTACAAAGCAGCTTATCGAATCGTCAGCGTGCTGATGGTGCCCGTGCTCGCATTGATAGATGCGACGTACGCTCGCTTCTTCCGCACGGGTGCGACCGGCTTGCGAGGCTCCTACGGGTTTGCGGTCAAGCTGTTGCCCATATCGCTGCTCTACAGCGGCCTCGTGGCAATCGGTATCTACATCGCCGCGCCGCTCTTGCCGCTGCTTCTTGGGGAAAGCTACGCGAGCTCCGTCGACGTGCTGAGGTGGATTGCACCGATCCCGGTCGTTCAAGGCGCATCCTACATGTTGCTCCAGACTCTCACCGGAGGAGGTTTTCAGCGCGCCCGCAGCATCGCCGAGGCGCTGGTCGCCGTGTTCGCCGTCACCGTCAACTACCACTTCATTCCGCTCCATTCGTGGCGAGCTGCCGCCGGGACGGCGGTGGCTTCCGAGGTGCTGATTCTTCTGAGCAGTTTTTGCTTGTGTCACTGGCTGTCGAGGCGCGACGCCCGACAGAGTGAGGCCTGAGTCTCAATCCGTGTCGAGGCGGCGGCGAAGACGGTCGCGCAATTCCGAAAGTGCGATTACCGCGTCGTTTCGACGCGTTCGCGACCAGTCACCGGCCAACACGCGGTCCATTCGAACGATCCGCGCAGTTCGCTCCACTGCGAACAGGTGCCCATCAGCATTCGTCGAGATCGAAGACACCGATGGCGTGGCTGCAGGCGTGTTCCCGATCGAAGGGATCGACCGTGACTTCCGCCTGGCGACAGAACACCGCCCAGCAGCCCAACTGGGCGGGTGAGAAGGTCGCGCACGCCGTGAGGCACTCCGAGTACCCGGAATACGTGTAGTCCGAATGGGTCGAGCACGTTCGGTCGAGGCAGTCGCAGTACGTCTCGCAAGCGGTCGGCGCACCGTCCGACGCCTCCGCCGGTGAGTCGTCGACGACGTCGACGGGCGCGTCGGACGCTGCCCCTTCGGTGGGGCTGTCGTAGGCGGCATCCGCAGTCGCCGTCTCGGCCGGGGCATCTGATGCGGTGGCATCGGCCGTCGGGGCGTCCGTTCGTGCGTCGACCGTCACTGACGAATCGCTCAACTGGCCGGTGTCATTCGTTGCATCGTCGGGAGCGCCGTCTGCGGCGGCGTCTGCATACGTAGCGGAGTCGGGTCTCGCGGCGTCGCCGGAACCTGATTCCGCGCCGTCCGAGCCCGTCGCCGAGCGGCAACCCGACAGCCATGCGATCGCGATGACGAAGCTGAGGCTGCTTCTCGTCGGCCGAGCATTGTCCGACGCTCGGCGCCAAGAGGTACTCATGCGATTCCCGATTCGTCCACGAAAAGACTCTCACGTACGGTCGTCCGCTCCAGGACCATCATGAGTGCGGCTGCGGCCACGATGATGCCGAGCTGCGTCCAGTAGAGAAGGAAAACGAAACCCGCGCCTGGTCCGCTCACCTGTTCCGTCGGGAAGTACAGCAAAAGTCCAGCGTACACGCCCATCTGGTAGGCGCCCATGAACCCGGGCGCGTTCGGAACGAGGATGCCGAGACCCGTGACACCGACCACTACGCAGGCCTGGCTGAATGCCATCGTCTCGAAGCCGGCGCCCCACGCCAAAAGCCACAACCCAGCGCCAGTGCCCATCCAGTAGAGGGTCGTCCCCACCAGAAACGGTCCGGTGTAACGAAGCCTAGGGAGAAAGCCGAGTCCGGCGACGATTTTCTCCACCCTCTCCGAGATCCAGTCCGCCGCTTTTTTGGAAACGATACCGACGACCGCGCGAACGACGCGCCGCGCGAAGTCGCGGCGCCAGTAGAACAGCGCCATCATGACGAACGCTGCAAAAAACACGCAGAGAGCGAAGTAAGCCCCCCGCGGCACCCATGCGACGGAAATCTCGAGATCTCCGACGTGGTTGGGCAATGGGTCGATCGGCGTCGACAGCGTCAGCCCGCAAAAGAGCATCACGCTCAAGAAGAGACCGTCGATGACACGCTCTGCGCCAACCGTGCCTGCGGCGGTCCACCCAGAGAGCGCTCCCGAGCGGTGGATCAACACGGGGCGTACGACCTCACCAGTTCGAAATGGCAACAGAATTACCGCGGCGAACCCGATGAACGACGCCGAGAGCACTTGCCGGAGCGGTACGCGTCGTACTGGAGCCAGCAAGTAGGACCAGCGCGCCGCCCGCACGAAGTGCACGAGCGACCAGATGCCCACGTAGGTAGGCAGTGTCCACCACTTCATGCCCTGGAAAGACTCCGCCGACGGAACGATGGGCAGGCCGCCCAGATTCAGGAGCCAGACGAAGAGTCCGCCGACCATCAACGACGCGACGAGCTTGAAGCGATGACGATGGAGCCAGCTCGGCTGCGGCTGCTCCTCGCTCACGCGGCGGAGCTTAGCCCGCCTGGGCCCCCCTCGGGCACGCAACCCGGCACGTTTTCGGGCGAACTTGGCCGATTGGAACGGCCTCCGGCAAAATTCGAAAGTCGATATCGAAGTTGCTCGGTCGGGTTCGACCCTGCCGTTCTTCCGTTGGATCGACCATGAAAAGGAAGTTTCTGATGGCTCACCCTCCGCTCCCCGCGCTCAGTTTCTGTGCATTGTTCTCTTTTGGGTGCCAGGCGACGCCCCAAGCCGTCACTGCCCAGCCATCGGCTCCGGCGATGACGGCGGAGGTGGAGGACATCGCCGTGCGATGCGCCCACGACGACCCGACGGCATGCAATCAGCTGCGCGATCTCTTCGACGTGGCTCAGCCGGACGAGCGGACGAGTCGCGCGATGCTGCCCATCTGCACCGTCGCCGACGTGGAGACCGAGCGCGACATCGACGAGAAACGAGCCTTTTGTGACGACACCGGGACCGCGCTCTACGTCAGCTACCAGAAGACGCTTTCGCGGGAGCACGCCGCACTGGGCGTCGACTATTTCGATGCCAGCTGCAAACGCTTTGCGAGTCTCGTGGGTTGCGCCCGTGCGCGCGAGCTTCGCGATGCGGCAGGATTGGAAGAGCCCGAGGTGCACACGCTGGCTCTCGGCGGTGTGGCGCCGGCGAAGCCCCGAACGGAGTTGCCTCGACTCGACACTCCACCGCCAGCGTCAGCGCCAGCGGCCGACGGTGACCGCGATGCAGAAGTAAGCGTGCGGTCCGGCTCAGCGCTTTTTTTCAAGCCTCGCCGCTAGGAATGTGAACGCCGTGGCCATCTTCGGTGGTGGCTCGACCATGTGATACTCGGGGATTTCCCAAACGACGAGGTGCCGCCCGCCCAGGTGTGGGGTCTTCGCGAGTCGGCCAATGTCCTCGAGGGGGATTCGACCCGAGCCCGCGCCATCGCGATAAAGAATCCGCACCGGGCACTTCGCTTCGTTGGCAAAAAACCGGGGTGACCCGAATCGACCGTAGCTCGTGCTCCAATAGGTGGCGCACGACTGTGGAAATCCTCGGGCGTCACGGCCGGTGTGTTTCACCGTTGCTCCTCGGCCGTAGAATCGGCGTTCGAGCTTTCCTTTCGGTCGGAAGCCGAGTCGGCGCGTGAGCGAGTGCTCGCTCTCGCTCTGCATCGCCCAAATTTCCTGATAGCGCGGGGACTTCTCCTTGGCGACGAGGAGCGAGCTGTGGCGCTCGTCGAGGTTCGACACGAGGGCTTGCACCGCGGCTTGGGCGCCGACGGCGGTCCAGTGGTGGTCGTCGGGATAGAACACGCCGCCGCGGCGTTCGCGAGCTTCGCGCAGCGCGTCGGTGAGGTTCACGACGGCGACTCCGCGCTTCTCGAGCGCCGCCGTCATCTTTTCTAGGAACGCGGCTTTGCCCGGCGGCATCTGACCCCGCCGGTAGGCCTTGTCCGGGTAGATGCGCGACCGGTCTGGCACCAAGGCGACTACGAGCCGCGCGCCGTTTTCTTCGACCTTGGAGTTGACCATGCCGATCGTGTCGGCCCCGTGCTCGACGAGGTCGTTCCAATGCGCCTCGGGGAATTCGCGCACGCGCTCGGGAATGAACAGCCACCTTTCGCTGCCCACCCAACTCGAAGGGGGTGTTCGCCGGAGCGTGGCGTAGACGATTTCGTTGTGGCGAGCGGTGAGCCAGCGGCCAACGTGGGACTCGTTCAGCGCGTTCTTTTCCAACTTGTCCGCGGCTTTTCCATCGAGGAAATCCTTGTCCACGACCTTGCTCTCGCGGAATGGCGCGCGGCCTGGAAGCGGGACTTTTTCCTTCGCCAAGTACCGGTCGACGGGAACTGGAAGGGCGATGAGGCCTAGGAAAAGGACGATCGGCAGCTTCGACCAAGGCTTTTTCGTTGAGCTCGTCGACATGTCAGAACTGGAAGTAGAGGAACGGGTTGAATCCTTGACTCAAGAGCTCGCCGATCGCCAGGACGAACAGCAGGACCTGAGTCAGAGTGACGAAGAGGTTGCGTCGCTCGGCGAGCTCGAACGAATCCGTCCCGCGAAATACGATCGCGAAAGCCACCAGAGTGATGATCCAGAACGACGGTTGCACGAGCCAATATGCGTCGTGGGCAAGACCCATGTTCCGCACGTCGAACAGCGTCACGAAAAACTCCCCGAAGCTTCCGATGTCCGGACTGCGGAAAATTGCCCAGCCGATCATGACCAGGAGCCAGGTACAGAGCACCCGGGCCACCTTCGGCAACTTGCTGTAGTACGGCTGACGGTCGTTGAGGCGCTCGAGAATGAGCAATCCACCGTGGAATGCACCCCACGCAATGAACGTCCAGTTCGCCCCGTGCCAGAGGCCACAGAGCAGCATCGCCACGGCGAGGTTTCGATACGTCTTCGCGACGGTGCCCCGATTTCCGCCCAGCGAAATGTAGAGATAGTCACGGATCCAATTCGACAGGGTGATGTGCCAGCGGCGCCAGAACTCGGTGATGCTCGCCGAGCGGTAGGGCCCGTCGAAGTTACGAGGAAACTCGAAACCGAGCATGCGCCCGAGGCCAACGGCCATGTCCGAGTAGCCCGAGAAGTCGAAGTAGATTTGAAAAGTGTACGCGAGTAGGCCGAGCCACGCGCCGAGCACGCCTCCGGGACCGTGATTGAAGGCTTCGTCCGCCGCGAGTCCGAAGTTGTTGGCGAGCAGTACCTTCTTGTTGAAACCGACCAAGAAGATGAGCACGCCCTTCGAGAATTTGTCTGCGTTCAGCACGCGGTCGCGGAGGGCGTCGCGCACCTCGCGGTAGCGAACGATGGGCCCGGCGACCAGCTGCGGGAACATCGAAACGTACGTGCCGAAGGCGACGACATTGCGCTCCGGCTCGACCCGGCCGCGGTAGACGTCGATGCTGTAGGACATCGTCTGGAACGTGATGAACGAGATGCCCACGGGTAGAACGACGTTGGTCCAGGCGACGTTGCTCGCACCCATCGCCGTCAGAGTCGTGTTCAGAGATTCGATGCCGAAGTTGAAGTACTTGAAGTAGCCGAGCAGCCCGAGGTTGAAGACGATGGAAACGGTGAGCCAGATCTTCTTCAAAACCCGTCGGTCCGTGGCGTAGATCGCGCGGCCAGCGACGTAGTCGACCAGGGTGGACGCCATCAAGAGCAGCACGAAGTCCACCCGCCACCAGGCGTAGAAGGCGTAGCTGAACACCAAGAGGCAGGGGTTCCTCAGCCGCGGGTGCAGCGCGTAGTACAGCAGCAGGAGCAGCGGCAGAAACGCGAAGACGAACGCGGGGGACGTGAAGACCACGGGCGCCCCCTTTCTAACAGCAGTGGCCCCCAAAGCTCTCGGTCTCGTTGACTGAGTCGGGGGCTTGCGCTACCCGAGCTTCGCTAAGCCATGTTTGCAGTAGCTCCTGGGCCCGCGCCGGTTCGAGAGCCCCTCCGGGCGGTCCGTGCCGAAGTGCGCCCGGAGGTGGCTGTCAGCGTGGTCGTGCCGTTCCGGAATGCCCGGTCGCGGCTGCCGAGGCTCTTGGCGGCGCTCGAGGCTCAGACCTCGAAGCAAGCTGCGGAGCTGCTGTTCGTCGATGACAGGTCCAGCGACGGTGGCGCCGACTGGCTGCGAGAGCACCTGCCGGACTCGTGTCGCGTTCTGTCCGTCGGCCGGCGCGGCGGCTCCTATGCTGCGCGCAATGTCGGCATCGAGTCGGCCTCCGGGCAGGTCCTGGCGTTCACCGACGCAGACTGCGTGCCCGAGCCGCGTTGGCTCGAGCAGGGGCTTCGTGCCTCGGAGAGGAGCCAGCGAGTCGCGGGGCGCATCACCATCGTATCGACGGCGCGGCCCACGTTCGCCGAAGAGCTCGACGCGAGCCGATTCCTTCTGCAGGAGAGGTTCGTCAGAGAATCCTTCGGTGCCACGGCGAATCTGTTCGTCAGGCGGAGCGTCTTCGAGAGCGTCGGTTTGTTCGACGAAAGGCTAGTATCCGGCGGTGATCAGGAGCTCGGGGCGAGGGCGACGGCGGCGGGGCTCCCGATAGAATTCGAGCCCGGAGCCGTCGTGTGTCATCCGGCGCGGCGGCGGCTCGGCGACTTGCTGGCCAAAGCGCACCGAGTTGGACGGGGTTTCGGCCAGTGCGTGTTTCATCATTCGCCGAGTCACGCCGGAGCTGCCCAGCGAGTTTCCGATCGGCTTGCGCTCATCCTCGAGCCGGACGCCTCGGCGCCGAGAGAGAAGCAACTTGCTTTGGCCGCTGGTCAGACGCTACTCGCGGCGGGCACGATCGCAGGTTGCCTGCGCGGGTACCTGGGCAACTACCTGAGCCGCGACTCCGGTTGGCGAGGGCGTCGAGGCCCATAGATGGCCACCGAACGACTCGTGACCGTCGGTCTGATCCAGGCGGCGTGCTCTGACAATCGCGCGGCGAACGTCGAAGCCGCGGTCCTCGGCATCCGCGAAGCCGCGAAACGCGGAGCAGAGCTCGTTTGCCTTCAAGAGCTCTTCGCGACGCGATATTTTTGCCAGACAGAAGACGCCGAGAAGTTCGATCTCGCCGAGCCAATCCCCGGCCCAACGACGGAATTGATCGCCAACGCCGCGAAGGGGGCCGCGGTGTCCGTCGTCGCGTCGGTGTTCGAACGGCGAGGGGCGGGCGTCTACCACAACACGGCGGTGGTCTTCGGTCCCGACGGTGAAATCGCGGGTCGGTACCGCAAGATGCACATTCCGGACGACCCCCAGTACTACGAGAAGTTCTATTTCACGCCGGGAGACCTCGGTTTCGTATCGGTACCGACGCCGAAGGCCGCCGTCGGACCGCTCATCTGTTGGGACCAGTGGTACCCGGAGGCGGCGAGGCTGTCGGCGCTCGCCGGCGCGGAGGTGCTCGTTTACCCGACCGCGATCGGGTGGCTGCCCTCGGAGAAAGCCGCGCACGGCATGAAACAACTCGACGCGTGGCGCACGGTGCAGCGAGGCCACGCGATCGCCAACGGAGTGTTCGTCGTTGCGACGAATCGTGTGGGAACAGAGGGCGAGGATGGCATCGAGTTTTGGGGCCACTCCTTCGTTTGTGATCCCTTCGGCGAGGTGATCGCGGAAGCCGGCGAGGACGAAGAAATGTTGATAGTCGAGTGCGACCTCGGGCGACTCGAGGACGTGCGCCGAGAATGGCCGTTTCTCCGTGATCGTCGCATCGACGCCTATGGCGGCATCACCGCGCGGTTGCTCGACGAAGGGAAATGAGTCCCCTCTCGCCCCCGCGGCGCCCCGCAGAGAAACCGAAAGACCTCGGCTTCCGCCTGCCCGCCGAGTGGGAACCTCACGCCGCGACCTGGCTCGCGTGGCCGGACCGTCCGCGCGATTGGCCGGGCAAGGCCGCGCTCGTCCCGTGGGTGCTCGCCGAGATCGTGCGCCAGGTGGCGCTCGTCGAGCCAGCACGAGTTCTGGTGAGCGGCGCAAGGTCTGAGAAAAAAGCCCGATCGGTATTCGAGCAGGTGGGCGTCGAGCTCGGGCAGGTCGATTTCGTCCGCTGCGCGACCGACCGAACCTGGGCTCGGGATTTCTTGCCGACGTTCGTCGTTCGGGCGGACGAAGTGGCAGCGGTCAAGTGGCGCTTCAACGGTTGGGCTCGCTTCAAGCCGTTCGGTCGTGATGAACGCGCGGGCCAACTCGTAGCGCGCAGGTTTTCGAGACACTGGCGGCCCACGGCCCGCATTGGCGGCAAGTCGGCGCGTGTCGTGCTCGAGGGCGGAGCGATCGACGTTGATGGGCGGGGCACCGCGCTCGCCACGGAGCAGTGTTTGCTCGGGGACAGATATCGACGAAACCCGGGAGTCGCCCGCGAGGCCATCGAGCGTCTGTTCTCCGAGTACCTCGGCGTGAAGCGTCTACTGTGGCTCGGCGAGGGAATAGGAGGTGATGACACCTTCGGTCACATCGATGCCATTGCTCGGTTCGTCGCCCCGGGTCGCGTCGTGCTCGCGCAAGAGTCGGATCGACGGGCTGCGAATCATCGCGCGTTGGCGGAGAACAGAGAACGTCTCGAGGGCGCGCGCGACGCGCGAGGCAAGAGAATCGAGGTCGTGCCCCTCCCGATGCCCCAGCCGGTCAGGCATCGGGGAATGCTCTTGCCCGCGACCTACGCCAACTTCTACATCGCCAACGGTGCGGTGCTGGTTCCGACGTTCGACGATCCTACCGACCGCATAGCCCTCGGCATGCTTGCGGAGCTCTTTCCACGGCGGAAAGTCGTGGGTGTGCATTGCAGAGATCTGGTCGCCGGCGGGGGCGCGATTCACTGCAGCGTCATGCAGGAGCCGCGCGCCTGAGGAACACTGGACTCAGCGTTTTTTGCCTGGTTCCGGCGTTGCCGAAAAGTGGGTGAAACATCGGTGTAACGCGGCCTTCACGCGGGACCCCCCATGATTCGGGCATGAAGAAGCCCGCCTTCGTCGAATTCGTCGGGACGTTCGCCGCCAGCATGCCGGTTCAGTACCGCCGAAAGTACGACGCCGAAGCCGTCGTTGCTCACGCTCGTGTGAGTGATCGACGCGAGGGCATGCGAGTGCGGGTCGACACGTTTCGTTCCAATCGTGAGGGCATGGCGATTTGCATCGTCGCGGACGATGAGCCGGGCTTCATGTCGACGGTGGCTGCCGCCTGCGTCGTCAGTCGCCTCGACGTCATTGCCGCCGAAGCCTACAATCGCGCGACCTCCGAAGGCGTCGAAGCGGTCGACCTCATTTGGGTGCGCTCCGCCGGCGAGTCCGACGACAACGTTTGGATGGCGCCCTCGGACGTGGCGGGCCTTCGCAGCGCGCTCGTCGTGTTGATGGACGGCACGTTCGATCGACGAACGCTGGTCGAGCACGTGTCGACGGGTTCCGACGCCGTGAGTTTCGGCCGCACTCACGTGCGGGTCGTCCCTGGTCCGAGCGGTGAACTCGTCGCTCTCGACGTCGAGACTCTCGACCGCCCCGGTTTGCTCTTTGCGCTCACCGACGTTCTTTTTCAGCTGCACCTACAGATCGTTCGCTCCGAGGTACGCACCATCGCGGGTCGTGTTTTTGACCGCTTCTACTTCGTGGACGAAAACGAGGAGCCGGTGCTCGAGCGCCGCGGCCCAGAGATCTGTCAGACCGTCTACGCTCGACTCTTGCCCAAGGCGAGCCGACGCCCTTCGATAGGTGCCAGCGCATTGAGCGTCCACGTCGAGTAGTCGCCGCGGTCCGGGAGTGGTCCCTGCTAGACTCGCGCCGCTCTCATGGGGACTCGTCGGTACGTCTTGCTCCTAGCCCTCGGCGGAGCTCTTGGCTGCGCGCCGGCGACGGTGCCCGAGGCGCCGGCTTTGCCGAGCTACCCGGAGCGGAACGGGGCTCGGGCCGGTGCAAGCGTGGTCGGGGAGGATCCAGCCCCACCGCTCGAACCCCTACCCGAGCCCGAGGACTGCCGGGGCTGGCTCCAGCTCGCCCGGGCCCAGGCGGAGAAGGCGCTGGCGGCCCGCGAGGCCACTCGACGTGACCGCTATGCGCGCACGGCGGCGGCGTATCGGACCGCGCTCGGGGCGTGCTCGAACACGCGAAACCACACGCCGGTCGCCATTGCCGAGCTGTACTTCGAGCTTGGCCGAGCGCTCGCTGGAGCGGGCGCTCGCGATGAAGCGTTGGCGGTTTTCGAGCATCTCGTTGAGCACGGCGAGCGGCCGGTCGTCGAAAAATCCCAGGCGCAGATTTCTGCCATCACGAAGACGTTGCTCGATCTCGAACGAGCGCAAACCGACCCGAAGAGCGCGATTGCGCTCCACTTCGAGGTCATTCGTTTCTGGTTTCTCGCGGGAGACGTCGAGCACGCGTTGAAAGACGTCGACTACTGGGAGGGGAGGTGGGGCAAGAATGCTTCGGCTCTCGAGCTCGCGGTGATTGTAGCCGAGCATCATGTTCGTCGCGGTGAATGGAAGGACGCGCTCGAGCGGATTTCTAATACCGCCGCTTTCCAGAAGACGGCTTGGCTTCACACTCGCGTAGGAGCCCACGCTCTTCGCGGGCGCGCCTTCGCGCGGATGAAACGGGACGTACAGGCTAGGCGCGAATACGACGCCGCGCGCACGCTTTGGAAGGACCCCAAAAAAGCGACTGAGCAGCTTTTCGGCGAGGCCGCGAATGCCGACAACGCCAAGCGGCGCATGCAGCGCGCTCTCGACGCCGTCGGCGAAGCCGTTTTCTACTTTGCTGACCGCGAGCGCGCGAAGCTCCGGGTCTTGACCCTTCCGAGCTATCGCGGACCAGCCGACGCCGAGAAGCTGAGCCGTTTCATCGAAGAGCGCTGGGCGGTGTGGGCAAAAGCTCGGAAGCGCCGCATCGAAGCTGCGACTGGAGAGTACTTGTTGATCGTGGGCCTCGAGCCGGTCGCGCCCCCTCGATGGGTCGTGCGCGCGGCGGCGAGCACCGGTGAAATGTGGGCAGGATTGCTCGCCAGTCTCGAAGCGACGCCAACGCCGAAAAGCATCCAATCGCACCCCGAGCTCGTCGAGCTCTTTCGATCGAGGGTGAGCGAAGTCGTGGAGATGGATGCGCGTTACGCGGTGACGGCCTACGAGACCTGTCTCGAGTATTCCGTGGCGTTCACGGCCCCCCTCGGACCAGGTGAGGATTGCCGAGATTGGCTCGTTGCTCGTCGAAAAAAAGAGTCTTCGGCGAAGTGACCAGGCTACCGAACCGTCATGGAATCAGGACCGTCGAGCCGGTAGTTTTTCGCGCCTCGAGATCTCGATGCGCGTCTGCGGCGTTTTCGAGTTCGTAGGTCTGACCGACGCGGATCTCGACGAACCTTTTTTGTACGACGTCGAAGAGCTCGTCCGCGGCGCGCAGCAAGTCCTTTCGTGTGGCCGTATAGTGCATGAGTGAGGGGCGCGTGAGGAACAGCGAGCCGCGGAAGCCGAGCTGGCTCACGTCGACCGGCGGGACCATGCCGGAGGATTGCCCGTAGATGACGAGCATGCCGAGCGGTGCCAAGCAGTCGAGGGAAGCGTCGAACGTGTCCTTGCCCACCGAGTCGTAAACGACGGGAACGCCATCTCCGTTCGTGACCTCGCGCACACGCTTTGCGACCGACTCGGTTTTGTAGAGAATGGGGTGGTCGCAGCCGTTCTCGCGAGCCAGCGCAGCTTTAGCTTCGCTTCCCACCGTGCCGATCACGGTTGCCCCGAGGTGCTTTGCCCACTGGCAGAGGATGAGCCCCACGCCGCCGGCTGCGGCGTGCACGAGCACGGTGTCGCCGGCCTCGACCCGGTAGGTCCGCCGCAAGAGATAGTGTGCGGTCAACCCCTTGAGCATCATCGCGGCCGCCGTCACGTTCTCGATGCCCTCGGGGATCTTGACCAGCCGCACCGCAGGTACCGTTCGCGCCTGCGAGTAGGAACCGAGCGGGCCGGCGGCATAGGCGACCCGGTCACCGATTTCGAACGCGTCGACTCCGGGCCCGAGCTTTTTCACGATGCCCGCCCCCTCCATCCCCAGGGCGAACGGAGGTTCGCTCGTGGGATAGATGCCGGAGCGGTGATAGACGTCGATGTAGTTGACCCCAACCGCCGTCTGCTCGAGCAGCACCTCGCCCGAACCCGGCTCGAGTGGCTCGTTGTCGACCCATTGCATGTTCTCGGGGCCGCCGTGTGCTTTGACTTCGATGCGTTTTGGCATGGGTCCTACTTCGGTCGAGTGATGGCGCCCTCGGAGGCGGACGAGACGAGAGCGGCATACTTCGCGAATACCCCGCGCTCGAACTGCGGTTTCGGCGGCGTGTAAGCCGCGAGCCTCTTTTCGATCTCCTCTGGGCTGAGCTCCACGTCGAGCCGACCCTCGTCACAGTCGATGGTGACTACGTCGCCGTCGCGAAGCGCGGCGATCGGGCCTTTCGCCACGGCTTCGGGGGCGACGTGGCCGATCATGAGTCCTCGAGTCGCGCCGCTGAACCGACCGTCTGTAACGAGCGCCACGTCTTCGCCGAAGCCCTGGCCGACGACGGCCGCGGTCACCCCGAGCATTTCGCGCATGCCGGGGCCGCCGCGCGGTCCCTCGTGGCGGATGACGATGACGTCGCCCTTCTTGATCTTGCGTGCGTCGACGGCTGCGAACGCGTCTTCTTCGCATTCGAAGACCCTCGCCGGCCCTCGATGTCGGGCTCGTTCGTGTCCGGCCATTTTCACGACCGCGCCGTCCGGCGCGAGTGAGCCGCGGAGGATCACGAGCCCGCCGGTTTTCTTGAACGGCTCTTTCGCCGTCGACACGACCTTCTGCCCGGACGTTTCTACGCCGCGCTTCGCTTCTTCTCCGAGAGTCCGGCCGCTGACGGTTGCCGCGTTTTCATGGATGAGTCCGCCTTCCAAGAGGCGCTTCGCCACGAGATTGGCGCCGCCGGCGGCGTCCAAGTCCACCGCCGTGTACTGTCCGCCGGGTTTCAGATCGGCGACGATTGGCGTCTTCTTACTGATGCGGTCGAAGTCGTCGATGTCGAGCTCGATGCCCAGCTCCCGGGCGAGGGCCAAGAAGTGCAATACGCCGTTCGTCGAGCCGCCGGTGGCGGCTACCGATGCGATCGCGTTGTCGAACGAAAACCGAGTGATGAAGTCGCTCGGTCGTAGCCCGTCGCGAACGAGCTCCATCACGCGTCGGCCCACTCCCCGGGCCACGTCCTCTTTCCGCGGATCCGTCGCGGGTACGCTTCCCGTTCCCATGGCCGCGAGCCCGAAGAACTCCATCGCCAACGCCATGGTGTTCGCCGTGAACTGACCCCCACAGGCGCCCGCGCCCGGGCAAGCCTGGTGCGTGATCTCGCTCAGATCGGCGTCATTCATTTCGCCTGCCGAATGTTTTCCGACGGCCTCGAAGACTTCTTGGATCGTCACATCCACGTCTTTGAACTTCCCCGGCGCGATCGAGCCCCCGTAGAAGAGGAGCGAAGGTAGGTCGAGTCGGAGCAGGCCCATCGCCGAGCCGGGGATCGTCTTGTCGCAACCGACGATGCCCACCATCGCGTCGAACAGGCAGCCGTGCCCCATGAGCTCGATGGAGTCCGCGATTACCTCGCGGCTGACGAGCGAAGCTTTCATTGCGCTCGTGCCCATCGAAACACCATCGCTGACGCTGATGGTGTTGAACTCCATCGGAGTCCCTCCGGCCTCTCGGATCCCTTCTTTTACCAGCTCTGCCAAGCGACGGTGGCCGTAGTTGCACGGCATCGTCTCGGTCCAGCAGCTGGCCACGCCCACGAGAGGTTTCTGCAGATCGGCGTCGCTGAAACCGATGCCGTGCAGCATCGATCGGGCAGCGGCGCGCGAGGGCCCGTCGAGAAGGATACGGCTACGTGCGCGGGGGTCGGAGTCCTGAGGTGCCATGGAGCCCGGGAGCGTAGCCGAGCCTCTCGCGCGAGCCCACAAGTACTCGCGAGACACGCTGTGTCAGTCGCCGCGGTGGGTGCGCGGGGAAATCCACCGTGAGACCAGGCCTGCTAGACGACGTGCTCTTCGCCCCATGGCCGTTGCTCGACGAGGTGCCTCGCCCGCGCGCGCTCTGAATCGCTGAGCTTGCCCGAGGCGGCGCGGCGCAACATTTCGCCGAGCAGGCTCGCGGAGTCGAGGCGATCTTCCGCCCTTTTGGCGAGGCCGAGCGCGAGCACGAGGTCGACGTCTTCGTGTACGGTCACGAGATCACTCGGGCGTTCCGGCTGTTTGTACATGATCGCCCACAGTGCCGTGCTTGCGTCGTGACCCCGAAAAGCCGGTCGTCCGGTAATGGCCCGATAGGTCAGCACGGCCAGGGAAAAAACGTCCGCCCGATGATCGATATCGCCGCTTCGTGCTTGCTCCGGTGAGACGTAAGAAGGTGTCCCGACGAAGGAGCCAGCGGCGATCGTCGTCTCGGCCGTCATGATCTTCGACACTCCGAAGTCGACTACTTTCCAATGTTGTCGACTCGGGTCGGAGGCGAGCACGTTCTGCGGCTTGAGGTCGCGATGCACTATTCCCGCGGCGTGGGCGACGCTGAGCGCGGCGGCGACGTCGTCGACGATGCCGAGCACGCGCTCGAGGGGGATCCGGCCGGTGTCTCGCAGCAACTTGGCGAGGTCGTCGCCGCTCAAGAGCTCCATCGCTAGAAATGGTGAGCCGTCGTCAGCGCGACCCGTCTCCAAGATTTTGGCGATGTGGGACGATTGTAGTGAGCTCGATACCCGTGCTTCGCGCCAGAAGCGTTCGAGATGTGCCTCGTCGCCTTGCAGATGCGCGTGGAGAACCTTGATCGCGACGTCATCGTCGTCTTGGTTGCGGCGCGCCCGATAGACTTCACCCATGCCACCTCGGCCGAGCACTTCGGAGAGGCCGAAGCCACCGATGGATTGGCCTGAAAACCTTCCGAGCTTGCCGGCCTCGCGAGCCTGGTCGACCTCGAACTGAGCCTCCTCGAGTTGTGCTTCTCGCTGGTCGACGGCCAAGCGAGCCTTTTGCAGCCCGTCCATCGCTTCGCGGGTCACTTTCCGCGATTGCCAGGCGAGGTAGTAGGCCACGAGGAGGCCGAGGCCGATCGCGGTGCCGTTGACGACTATCCCGCGAGGCTTGCCGTGGAGCGGCGCGATGATCGCCGCGTTCATCGGCAGGACTCCGGAGTAGACGACGACCACGAGTGCGACGAACCCGACGCCCACGACGAAGAGGACCAAGTTGGCCTGAAACCGCGCGTCCAATCCCGCTGAGAAATAGACGAGCATCAAGAGCAACATCGTCGCCCAAGACGTCACCCCCACGTGAGCGACGGCCGCCAGGCAAACCAGCGCCGCGGCAACGGCCATTCCGTCACCGCTCGTCGCAATCCTTCCTGTGCGGATCCTCCGTTGGGTCCACAGCGCTGCAAGCGTGAGAAAGGCGAGCGCGCCCACGAGGGGGTAGAAGGTCGGACCTCGCTGGACGCCAAGCAGGAGCATCGCGATGCCGCCGATGGAGACCAGCACCACCGCGTTCAGCCCGCGACGCCGCACGTCGATCTGCTCGCGGTCACGCGCTTCGCGAGAAGCCTGGGTGTGAGCAGTGAGCATGCTCTGGTTAATGGCGGCCGAATTCACCGTGCGCTGCGCCGCTGTTTCGGGTGGCGCGACATCTCCGATGACGGTGGCTTCCTCCTCGGTCGAACTCGCCAGTGGCGAGCGGCTCTCGGGAGTCGAAGATCCGCTTTCAGGGGCACCTGACAAGACAGGAAAGGATAACGCTGCTCCGGCGTCGGATGCGACTTTCGCCCGCGTGCCAACGCCGGTACCGTCCATCGCGGCGACGCGTGGAAAAACGACTCGAGCTCGCCTTGGCCGTCGGCATGGCGGTGGTGCTTTGCCCATCCACCGCGGTGGCGGGCAATACGGCATCGTCTTCGGTGGTGCGCCCTTGGACGAGCGCGTCGGGGCCGACCGGCGCTGGGCTGGGCATGGATCCCCAAAACCCCCCAGACGCTCGCGTGTGGACCGAGTTGTCGATGTTCCACGACCATCGGGTGAACTTGCTGTCGCGGGTCGTCGGCGGCGCCTGGATGGCGACCGACGCTCTCGAGCTCCAAGCCGATCTTCCCCTCGTCTGGGCCAAAGTCCGCACGCCCGCCGAGGAGGACTCGAGCTTCGTGGTTGGCAACCTCTTCTTGGCGGCAAGCTACGTGCACACCACATCCGGATTTCGGTACCGACTCGGCGGTGGGGTCGCCGCACCGATTGCCCGGGCGGACGATCTCGGCCAATCCGCTGCTCTTGCGGCGAGCTACGTCGTGCGCGCGGGGCAGGAGGCTTGGTACTGGGCGGTCGACGCGGTCCCGGTCGTAGCGGCCCAGCGGTTCGAGCACGACGTTGGCCAACTCTTCTTGGGTTTGGATGCCGGTGCTTCGTTTTGGGTACCGACCGGGGACCGTGGGGACGCGGAGCTGTTCATGCAATTCGCGCCGGGCGCCGGCGCCAGGATCGGCGAGCTCGCTCTTATCGGCGCGCGCTTGCCGGTGGTTGTCATCGCCACGGGCGGCGGCGCCCTCGATGACACGAGAGTTGGCATCGAGCCCTACCTGCGCGTCTTTTGGGACTCCCCGTTCGTCATGGCTCGAGCCACGATCCTGCTCGACGAGCCCAATTCGTTCGACGATGGCGGAATGTGGGGCGTGCACATTGGGTTCGGCATGGCGTTCTGATGCTCCCCAGAGATGGCATTCAACGACGGAGTGTTCGGGGATCATCGTCACCACAGATCGTGAACGGGAGCAAGCCGCTCACGGTTCCGTGGACTCCACCGACCTTGTTTGGTGTCGCCGCGTCGATGTGTAGGACGCCGCCGGTGTCAGACACCTCCACCACTCGGACGAGTCCAGACGCGCGGGTACCCGTGCCGCCCAGCCCGCGGCGCACCATGAAATGCACACCGGCGCTGTTTTTGATCGCCGCGCTGGGGATCGTGGACCAGATGCTGTCCGGTTGGACGGGCCATGGCATTTGCACGAGCACCGTGCGTTGCGTATCGACAAGACCCTGCTCGCCGGTGAGACAGCCAGCACTGCGCGTGGTCGGGCGATCGTAGGCCTTGATGTCGATTTCACCGTTGTCCTCTCGGCGTGTCGCGTACGCGACGTGGGCGGTGTAAGGGCGGACGTCCACGTTGCCGCTCAGGCGCTGGGAGTCGGGTGCCGGTGGTGCGTCTGGAGGGGCGCTGTTTCCGCCGCACGCGACCGCCGCGAGTGCGAACAGGGCCATGAGGGGTTTGATTGGCGAGGGTTTCGGGTTGGTTTTCATTGGCCGCGGTCTCGTCTCGGCGTGTCTTCTTCAGGTCCTACGCCGGACACCGCCCAGAGCTTCCATGGCTCCCCTGGGTGACCGCCTCGGCCGTGTCGATCTGGACAGCGGTGTTCACCCGCGCTTTCTGGCGGTATTGTTTCGAGGAGGATAGGTGGACGAGCAAACTCTCGAGTCGCTCAGGGCCGCTTTTTCAGCGTCGCCGGACAACATGAAGCTGCTCGGGGTGTTGCTGACGGCGCTGCTCGACAAAGGCGACGTCGCGCAGGCGCGCCAAATCGTCGAGGGAGCCGAGCTCGATGGCGTAGTCGGAACGGAAGAGGGGCGCCTGGTAGCGCGGGTATGGCTCGAGGCGGGGGAGCTCGCGCGCGCGCTCGAGGCGGCGACTGGGGACGCGGCGGCGACTGGGGATGAGGCGGAGAACAGCCTCCTGCGCGCTCGAATTCTAACGCGCCTCGATCGTCGCGAAGAGGCGGCACAGCAATACGCCGCTGCCGTGGAGAAGAACCCGACGCTCCAAGACCTCGAGCTCGAGTCGCTCCTCAAGGCCAAGGTTCGCGAGCTCGACGCCAAGGGCGGGCCCAAGTTGCGCGTCATTTCGAACGATGACACCGACGCGACCGAGATCACGCGTCTCTTGGTTCCGGAGACGGAGAAGGTGACCTTCGAGGATGTGGGTGGCCTCGAAGAAGTGAAGAAGCAGATCACGCGGAAGATCATCCTTCCGTTCAAGAAACCGTCACTCTTTCAGCGATTCAAGAAGCGCGCTGGGGGAGGGATCCTGCTCTACGGTCCGCCAGGCTGCGGCAAGACGCTGCTCGCGCGGGCCACCGCGGGCGAGTGCCGTGCCGAGTTCTTCAACGTGGCCATTGCCGACGTGCTCGACATGTACATCGGCGAAAGCGAGCGAAAGCTCCATGCGCTGTTCGACAAGGCGCGGAGCTCTGCGCCGGCGATACTGTTTTTTGACGAGCTCGAAGCGTTGGCTGGAAAGCGGCAATACACACGAGAGAGCACGTCATCCAAGCTCGTCAGTCAGTTTCTGAGTGAGATGGATGGTTTCACGCAGAACAACAGCGGAGTCTTGATCCTCGGGGCAACCAACGTTCCGTGGGCGGTGGATTCGGCGTTTCGTCGAGCAGGTCGATTCGATCGTGTGCTGTTCGTCCCGCCACCAGACCGAGAGGGCCGCGAAGAGATCTTGAAGAGGAAGCTCGACGAGCGGCCCACGAGCGGCAAGCTGCGGCTCGACACGATCGCCCAAAAGACTTCGGGGTTCTCGGGGGCGGATCTCGACAATGTCGTCGAGACGGCGAGCGACGAGGCCATCGAGGAGTCGCTCGATTCGGGAGATGAAACACCCATCAACGCCGAGCATCTCAAACGGGCGCTCGAGCAGGTCAAACCCACCACGCAAGAGTGGCTGACCACGGCGAGAAACTACGCGCGCTACGCGAACGAGGCGGGCCAGTACGACGAGGTCCTCGCCTTCTTGAAGAAGCACGGGAAGACCTGAGTGGACGGCGCGTATCGCATCCTCGACGAGCCCTCGCCGGGCACGCTGTCGAAGCTCAGCGTGAACCCGTTCTGGCCGTTGCTCGGCGTCATGCTCGGTGGCCCGTGGCTCGCGTTGCCGTGGTTCGTCGTCAACTCGCTGGCGATCGGTAGCGCGACCAAAGTGAGGGAGATCATCACGGCGGCAGTCGGCCTGGGAGGCGCGATTGCCCTCACCCTCGGGGGCTTTGCTCTCATCGAGCAAGGGGTATTGGACAGCGAGAGCTTCCAGTACGCCGCTATCGTGTTGGTCGTTTGGAAGCTCGGGGTGAGCTACTGGCTGTTCGTCACCCAAGCCCGGAGCTTTCAGCTCTACGAGTACTTTGGCGGCCCGGTGCGGAACGGCATGTTGCTCGTCATCGCCGCCATGCTGGGCGAGGCCTACCTGCTGACGCCGCTCAGCCCGTTCTGGCAACTGGTGCTGAGCTGAGACCGTGGAAACGTACGCGTTCCATCGCCATCTCGAGGACGCCCAAGCGCGCCTTTCCTACGGGGACCACGGTGGCGCGGTGGAGTCGCTGAAACGTGCGCTGGGAGTCGATCCGGAACACGGCGGTGCTCACGCCATGTTGAGCCTGGTGCTGTTCGACATGAAGCGCGTGCACGCCGCCCTTCACGAGGCGGAGCTCGCCGTCGCGCTCGAGCCCGAAAGCGCGCTCCCCCATCGCGCGCTCGGTTGGGCGCTCGTCGGAAGCCGCCGCTTTGCCGAGGCCGAGAGAGAGCTCTTGGCAGCGATCGATCTCGAACCCGAAAACTCCGCGGCGTACCTCGCTCTGGCGAACCTGCACGGCCTGCAAAAGAAGCGTGACCGGCAGCGCGAGCTCCTCGAAAAGGCGCTCGAGCTCGATCCCGAAGACGCCGACCACTTGGCGGCCATGGGCGAGCACTACCTCGCCGTGGGGCGCGCGGCAGATGCGGAGCGCCTGGCGCGGGAAGCGCTCGAAAGCGAGCCGGAGAACGCCGACGCGCTCGTCTTGATGGGATCGCTGCGACTGCGGCAAGGCGACGTGCAAGACGCGCGCGAGCACGCGATCTGGGCGCTCAAGAACAACGCCTCGGATCAGAGCGCACTCTTCTTGATGGCGTCCATCAAGGCGAGGACCAATCCGCTTCTCGGCGTCTGGTGGCGATTCAACACGTGGATGGGGGAGCTCGCCGACGGTCGGGCGATCGCGGTGCTGCTCGGAGCCTTCGTCGTGTACCGACTCGGAACGCTCTACGCCGAAGCCGAGTCGCACCCCATGACTGCGGACATCATCCGCTACGCGTGGCTCGCCGTCTGCGCGTACACGTGGATAGGGCCCGGCATGTTCCGCCGAGCTGTCGACAAGGAGATCGAGCAGGTCAAGCTCGGCGACGACTTCTGACGCTCGTCAGCGACCTACGGTGATCGTCTGGATCACGGTGACTGGCCCCACGTCGGGTGTCGGAGGCTCTAGCCATTGCAGTGAATCGACGAGGCACTCCTCGGTGTCGCGGTTTTCGATGTCGGACCCGGCGCTGAGTTGGTGCACAGCGACTCCGTCGACACCGATCTGGTAGCGCACGCGCACGTCGCCTTCGAGTGCGGGATCTTTGGAGAGGCCCTTGGCGGTGCAGCGTGCGAATCGATCCGCCAGGCCCTCGGTGGCTTTCTGGAGCGCTTTGCCGTCGATTTCGCCCGAGCGTTCGAGGAGCCCCAACGACCATTTGGGCGCTTTGCCCTTTGGTGAGGGTAGCTTCATCGCATCGATGCCGGACTTTTTTCGGACGCTCTCCGCGGCGCGGCTCACTCGAATGAGGAATACGGGGACCTGCTCTTCGCCGCTCACGCCTTTGACCGACCGTGAAATCTCGTGGACCGCCGTTGCCATCGCGGCGACGTCGTCGAGCTTCGCTCTCTCGCCGATGAGAATGACTGCTTCGTCGCGTTTGTGGTCGTGGGGCAACTTGTATAGACCGTGCTGGCTCCACTCCTTCGCGGCTTGGTTCTTGAGACTGGCCGCGTCCCGCTTCAGGCGAGTCACGGACTGGATGAGGTCGCGCGCCCTCCACCGGATCTCGATCTCCGACGGCTTCGATAGATCCACGATCATGCGTGGTTGCGGGCTCGACGGCTCATTGCTTTCTCGCTCGTGGACCGCCGCATCCACGAATGGCGAGATCGCGAGCAGCCGCAGGTCGATGACAACTTTGCGGTCGGTCAGCTGGACCGGTGTTGCCTGACTGAGGAATTCGCCCTTGATGCCCACCTTGTAGTCGCCGAAGCGCAATCCCTCGAAGTGCAGCACTGGAGGATGGCGCGGCGGTTCGGCGATTTGGTACTGCCTCGGGTCCGTCGCTGCTGCCGGCGTGGCTTCCCATTTTTGGGATTTCCGACCTGGATCCAGCGTGACCGTGGCTGGAGGTCGAAGCTTGACGCCGGCGGATGCACTGACGACTCGGACGATGATCGCGCCTGTCTCGGCGTGGTTCTTGGAGGTTCGGCTTTTGTCCTGACAGCCAGGGAGTGCCAGGGCAAGCACAGTCCCCACCCAAGCGGTCCATCGACGTGTGATGGCGCTTCGAATTCTAGCCGCATTCACGGGGTTGGGCATGTGCCCGTGGTGCCCAAGTCTTCTAGAAGCGAGGCATCCGCGAAGTGGTTGCTCCCCTCGAGGTAGCTGTTCGGAACTTCGAAGACCGCGCGGCGGCCGTCGTCGGCCAACGCGCCTTCCAACTCCTGAAGCATGCGCTCGAGGTGGTGACCGGTAAACCCATTCACGTGAAACAACACATCGATGGCCTCGCGATCGGCGGTTCGTGCCGCGCCCAGCCAAAGCCGGCGCAGGGCGTAGTCGAGTCGCGCGCCGTCACAACCGACGGGGAGCTGGTTGACGAGGGTGGGATCTGCCGTGGCGTTCAGCGTCCAATCGACCGCGTCGATGTCGAAGCCATGGCCGGTCCAACCTCGCGATGCGGCTTCGTCGAATGCCGCATCGCCAGCGGCGCCGAGGCCACCGTAAGGAGGCCGAAAAATCGGCGTCGCTCGGTTTGGTCCGACGAGCTCGACCACGAAGGATTCGATTCGGTTCATGTCCGCGACGACGTCCGCCGGCGCAGTCGTCGGTCCGAGCCAGAGAGCCGGGCTGTGGTCGAAGGCGTGGAAACCGATCCGGTGACCGCCGTCGAGGATCCGGCTGACGCCGGTCTCGTGGAGAGCCTTGGTGGAGCCAGCCGCTCGTTCCGTGCCCGGGCCTTCCAGATAGAAGATTCCGAGCGCCCCGCGGGCCGCCAGGGTCGCGAGGATCGAGTCGAGCGGTGAGAGTAGCTCGCTCGTGAGTCGGGCGGGCACGTCGGAGCGGACAACGTGCGCGTCTACCGGACCGTCGTCGAAGGTGAGCACGACGCTGATGGGATGAAGCGCTGCTGTGCCGTCGGATCCTGCGTCACGCGCCGGGGACTCGCTCCGAGAGCCATCGCTGCAACCCACCAACAGAATGCCCACCAAGAGGGCCCTCACCGCCGAGCTCGTCCGCGGCGTATCGCTGGCGAGTTGGTTCATGGGAACGATTTCACCCATACGCCAAATCAATCGGTGGCCCCGGCGTCGATGGTTCGAGCGCATGGTCGACAAGGCGACATGATGCTTCCGCCGGGCTCACGACTGAGTGGGTGACCAGGCACGGTCGGAATAAAGCGCCAGCTGACGTCGCGGCAGGTGGCGATGGCGTCTCGTTCCGTGTCGGCGAAAAGCTCGGCGCGAAACGTGCTGACGCCTTCTGCGATGTAGATGAGGGGCGCGGCGCTCGGACCGGCCATGTTGCGGAGCTCGTCGGCGCGGGCGCGCGTGTAGCGGGTGATGTCTTGGGTGGTGGTGCCCGTGGGCAGGGCGCGGAGATCGAGCCCGATCGTGACCTCGGCGCAAGCTCGGTTGGAACGGACGGCGGGAGCTTGGGCGTCCGCGGTGTCGGGGATCTGGGCGTCCGCGGTGTCGGGGACGGGTGCCGGTGAGGTTGGCGGCGGTGACGGCGTGCTCGGGCCGGGCGGTGTTGTCGCGTCAGGGTTCGCATTGCCGGCGCATGCGGCGAGCGCGAACGTAGCAACGAGGCTCCACGTCGGTCGGCGGCTCGTCGTGCTTCTCCGTCGCGCTCGCATCGCTCCGTCCGAACCATGCCCTGCGAAATGTCGTGGATCGCAACATTTTCGGAGGCATGGTCGAGCATGCCGGCCGAAATATGACGATCTCGCTCATTTTGGTGGGCATGCGCGTCGCGCGTCGCGCCCCGAACCGCTCGACGCCGCTCCGAACCGCTTGCCGCCGACCCGTCGCGTCAGTGCTGACTGGGTGGTGCGGGTACCGTGTTCGCGTTCGAGACGACGTCGTCGGCGTGCCGACCGCAATGGAAGCACTTGGCTTTCATGTGGCGCTTGGTGCGGACATTCTCGGTGAACCCGGACGCGACGATGCCGGCGGGCAACGCGAAGAGCGCGATGCCGAGGAACGCCAGGATGCCGGCGCAGACTTTGCCGAGGCCGGTGACCGGAGAAATGTCGCCGTACCCGACGGTGGTCAGCGTGACGACGGCCCACCACATGGAGGCGGGAATGCTCGAGAACACTTCGGGCTGGGCTTCGTGCTCGATGAAGTACATCACCGGAGCGACCATCAGGATCAACACGACCTCGGCGATGAGCACGATCATGAGCTCCTCGCGCCGGGAGCTCAGCACGCGGGTCAAAAGCTGCATGGACTCGCTGTAGCGGGCGAGCTTGAGGAGACGAAGCAGACGGAACAGCCGGAGGATGCGCGCGATGCGGAGGTCGACCGTGATGAACATGGGGACGAAGAACGGAGCGATCGCCAAGAGATCGATGAGCGCCATGCCTGAGAACATGTAGCGGAGGCGGCCCAGAATCGGCCGGGCGTAGCGTTCGTCCTCCACGCAGGCCCACAAACGAACGACGTACTCGCCGCAGAAGACGACCACCGAGGCCACCTCGAAGGCGAAGAGATAGGGCCCCCAGTTGCGCGACACCCACGGCACGGTTTCGATGATGACCGCGAGCACGTTGAGCGCGATGAGCAGCATGATCGAGACATCGAAAATCCGGCTCGCTCGATCGCCGGGCGCGCAGACCTGCACGATTTGCCAAGCCCGCTCGCGTACCCGGGTCCGTTCGGGCGGCACCTCGCTCACGCGCCCCGGCGGGGGCTCGGCGTAGCGAATGGAGACGTCGAATGAAGCGTCCACGTCTTCGTGATCGGCCCCAAAACCCGATCCTTGAGGACGGAGCGGTCAGTCTTTGGCGCAGCGAAAGCCCAGATCGGTGTCCCTCACCTGAAATTCCCGCTTGAACCGCCGCTTGCCCCGCGCGTCTTCGGCTTTCGTGGTCTTCCAGCTAGCCCCTCGGACAGCATAAATTTCGCCGCTCGGCGTGGTGCCATAGGGGCCGTAGGGGGTGGACGTCCACTCGCTGAGGTTCCCGACCAAGTCGTAGATCTCGAACGACGCGGGCTGTTTCGTCTGCACCTTGCAAGGGCCGTCCTTCTGGCTCCAGCACACGACGTTCGCGTTGGGAGGGTCGTCTCCCCACGGGTACTTCAGCTTGTCCTCGCCTGCGGTCGCCACGTACTCGAGCTCGTTTTCGGTCGGTAACCGGCGCCCCTTCCACTTGCAGAAGGCCACCGCCTCTTCGTGGCTCACGCAGTTGAGAGGGTAGTCGTTGGCGTCCTCGGTCTTGCGCGCGGTGCACTGAGCGCTCCTCTTTTCGCGCGCACCCTTGTCGAGCATTTTCTCGAGGGCGACGGTGTCCGGCGGCCCCTCGCAGAGGCCGTTTTCGACACACGACTTGTAGGCGCCGACCGTGGCCTCGATCTTGTCCAGGCAGAACTCATCCATTTCGATCTGCAACTGTGGGTGCTCGTCCTTTTCGCCTTTGCCGTCCGGCGAGCCGAGCCATAGTTTGCCGGCGGGGATCTGCGACATGTCTGCCGGGCAGTTGGACGCTTCTTCGTCTTCGTCGTTTTCGGTGCGCACGTCGTCGGTTGGCGTGGAGGACTCCGGCACTTTGGCGTTCGCCAGGGTAGGGCGCTCCGGCTCCTTGGGTGGGCCTCCGCAGGCGAGGGCGGCCACGCCGAGCAGGCTCACGGCCGCGATTCGTCGAATGTGGGTCACGCGGTGATATGTGGACGCAGGGCGGATGGGGTCAAGCCGGATGAATCGAACGTCAGCGGGATGACGCTCGAAGCGCGGTGCGCGGCAGGCGCGCGCCTCGCTCTCGAATCCGGGCTCACGCAGCTTTTTCAAGCACTTGCGGCCCTTGGGGCCCGCCTGGGCGCCACGAAGTTGAAAGATTGGCCCGGTCGCTGCACTTTGGTCCCTCGGATGACCTGTCGCCGGCTTCTTTTGACCCTGCTCGCCTGCCTGGTGGTGATGGCCGCCTTGGCCGCCCCGGCCGCCGCCAAGGCACAGGTCCATGAGGTCAAGAAGGGAGAAACGCTCAGCCACATCGCCCGTCGCTACCACGTGACCATCACCGCGCTCCGGGCGAAGAACGGGATCCGCCGGGGAAAGCCGATCTTTCCCGGTCAGAAGATCGAGATACCCAACGGAAACTCGAAGCCGAAACCGGGCAAAGAGAAGAACGCCCAACGCGGCAAGAAGGAAAGCAAGAAGGCTGGGCCCAACGACTGGGTGACCGCCAAGCCCGACTCGAACACGCAGACGCAAAAATCCTCGAAGAATCGTGGCGGCGTGAACCCGTGCCTGACGAAAGATCCGGGGTTCGGCGTCTACGACCGCTGGAGCCGCGCGCCCTCACTCGGACAGATGATCGTGCCACAGCGGGGAGGCGTGACCCGCCGAGGCAGCTTCGACGTCATGCTGCACTTTCATGGCCACGAGGCGATGCGAAAAGAGTGGGTCAAGGTCATGCGCGGGCCGGTGCTGGTCGGCATCGATCTCGGCCTGGGCTCCGGCCCCTATGCGAGCGCGTTCGGCTCTCCAGACACGTTCAAGAAGCTGCTGGCGAGCGTCGAAAAGGCGGTGGCTGAAAAGACCGGCAAGAAGAGCGCACGGGTGCGCAAGGTCGGGGTGAGCGCGTGGAGCGCGGGCTACGGGGCCGTCGGGCAAATCCTGTCGCAGCCGCTCGGTCGCAGCAAAGTGGACACCGTCGTGCTGCTCGACGGGCTGCACTCGGGCTATTCGGGAAAGACGTTGAACGAGGCCCAAATGAAGCCGTTTCTCGACTACGCCCGCGAGGCGCGCCGGGGCCGCAAATTCATGTTCGTGAGCCATTCTTCGATCATTCCGCATGGCTACGCGTCCACTACGGAAACGGCGAACTGGTTGATCTGGAAGCTGGGGGGGAAACCCCGGCGCACCCGACCGCGAGGGTCGGACCCGATGGGGCTCGACCTGATATCCCGGTACACCCGTGGCCACTTCCACGTGCGGGGCTACGCCGGCAACGACAAGATGGATCATTGTGCGCACCTCGGCCTGATGAAGGACGTGCTCAAGGTGCACATTCGGCCTAGGTGGCGGTCGCCGCGCGGCTACAAGAAGAAGGGCAAATAGTCCCCAAAATCGCCCGCGTACCCGCCGGCGAAAAAAAACCGTCGCCGCCGTGAAACCTGGGCGTCGGATCCCCGTAGCCCAAGGTGCGGGTCGGATCGCCCCTCCCAATCTACCCCGACCGGGCCCGAAGGCGTGGGCCCCGCCCCTGGTGAAAAGACCTCCCTGTCGCATCACCACCTGGGGCGCGCAGCCCGCAACCTTTTTCGCCGTTGCCGCGTAGGCCGATCGAGCCAGCCACTCGTATTCCCTGTAACTCGCAGGTGCTGACGCTCGTAAGTCTTTAGCGGGCCGGGTTCTTTTCGCCCCCCTCCCAACGAATCCGGTTCGGGTCCAAAAGTCGCGGACCCCGGCCGGGACGGCCGCACATCCCCCGCCGCGCGTCGTCCCGGTCGAGCAAAGCGCATTCTTACCGGGATTTCCGCGTGGAAAGGCTCCCGTGTGCGCCAGAGCCGGCTTTTTGCCAGGATTGCCCCCCGCGCACGAGTGGCGGAACTGGCAGACGCGCCGGATTTAGGTTCCGGTTCCCGAAAGGGAGTGGGGGTTCAAGTCCCTCCTCGTGCACAACACTGGCCGCCGGCGGCCCCGGGGGCCTTGGCGTCGTCGGTTGGCTTCAAGTCCTCTCTTGATGCCCCAGCGCTCTAGTGTCCGGCTCGTCCGTTACCGGTCGGAGCTCGTCCGTACCGTAGAGCTCGGCGTACCGCGTGCGAATCCCCCAACAATTCGGCTCGAGCTTGCAGCGTCGGCACGCATCGGGCTTGATGAACTCGCCCCCGTCCGCGCCCTCGGCGACTTCGACGAGGTCGAAGTAGGGCGCGAGCGATCCAGGGATCAGGCAGAGGGGCAACCCGCACATCGACTCGAAGCCAGTGAGCTCGACTCCGAGTTGGTCCGCAAGCGCAGCGCCCTCCTGGATTAGCGGCATGACGTCAGCGTAGCGCGGTATCAGCCAAGCATCCCGAGGCACGAGGTCCGTCGAGGGTGCGACGAAGGAGACGCTCTGGAGGGCTTTCGGCCAGCGCTCGGCCACCATGCGGATGAGGGCTGGAAACTCTGTGTAGTTCTTTTGGCAGAACACGAAGTTGAGGCGCAGCCGGATGCTACTGCGCTGAAGCTCGTCCAGACCGAGCACCGTTTGCTCGTAGGTCCCGGGGGCGCCAGTGAGGTCGTCGGAGACTGGCGCAGTGGCCCCGTGGAGCGAGACGAACGCGACGTCCACGCCGGCGGCCTCTAGCTCTGCTACGAGCTTCGAATCGGCTAGACGCGTGGCGTTCGTCTGCAGCTCCACTTCTCTCACTCCGGCGCTCTTGGCGAGTCGCACGTACTCGGAGAGGTTGGCGTTGAGTGTCGGTTCACCGCCACTCAGTGCAAGGATCGCCCGTTGTCGACCCGCCGCCTCGATGGCACTGCGGATGTCTTGCTCTCGAGCGGGCGGAAGATGGGTGGAAACAAAGCAGAAATGGCATGACTGGTTGCAGTGAAAGTTCACTCGAACCGTGTGCATGGGTACCGCACTGCCATCGGACCGACGGCAGGTTTCCGTAGTGACCAGCTCGCGCGTGATCTGCGATTCCACCGACTCGATGATGCTCAGCCGGCGGCGGACGCGTTCTTCCTTCACCGGGCGGTAAGCGTAGTCCGGGTTCGAATCGAGAAGTGCCTTGGGCACGCCGGGACAACGGTCGCGCACGCGACACTCGTTGCATTGTTCGATGCGCTCGTACCCCGCGCGGTTCGCTCCGCCGGGAGTGAGCGTGTACAGCTGTGCCAGACGAATGGCGTTCGGAAACGCGCACGGTGGCACGAAAGAGTCGCCGTCGAGCCGGACTGGCAGCCCGACCTTGCGGCCAGCGTCGGCCAGGGCCTCGATGGCCGTTGTTGCTTCTGATAGCGGCGCGAGTGCGTGCTCGTCGGGAGACTCGACGAACCAGCGGACCAGGATTTGCGTGCTCGAGAAGCCAGCGGCGACGAGTCGCTCGGGAAGCTCCCCTACTCTTTTCGTGTTGCCACGGACGATGGGTACCAACACGTGGACCTCGACGCCGTAGTGCAACAAGGTCCGGATGGCCGCTATGGTGTTCTCGCAGCCGCCCGGGTCTTCGGTGATGACGTCGCATTGCTCGCCCCAGGCTGGCAGCTTGACCCTCGCTACGTCGAGCCCCTCACGTGCTAGAACGCGAGCCAGACTGGTATCGATCTGAGCTGCGTTGGTCTCGAGAACCACGCGCTTGGCGCCTCGTCGACGAGCGTACGCGACAAGCCCGGAAAGATCCTGCCGCAGCGTCGGCTCACCACCAGAGAGCACCAATTCGGTCGCGCCCGACTCGAGTGCTTCGACCATGCGATCTGCAACTGCGCGCGTGGCCGCGAATTCGGGATCTTCGACTTCGCGACGCGCACCACAAAAATTGCAATTCTGGTTGCAGGTCTGATTGGTGAGGACGCGAGCGACACGCATGCAAGTCGAGGACAGGCTAGCCGCTCCTGAGCCGGCGAGCCACCGTGTGCCCCAGGCGCTGTGTCGGTACGCAGAGAGCCCGCCCCTGGGACCTCCTCCTAATTGCAGTCGGAAATCCAGCCTCGCCGACAGGCGAGTTGGATGGGCCATGGCCGTTCGTCGAGTAGCGAACGGATGCCAAGCTCGTCTGGCGAGGTCTCGATGAAAGCAGGAGGGAGCCCCCGTTTCACGCTTTCGCTGTCTTGGTCACTGACCTCGAGCACGATGCGACCCGCCTGACCAGCTCTGGCGCGCAGTTGCACCCTTCTGGCGGGCGGCGCCGGGAAAGCGTCGATGTCGTCCACGCGTTCCACTCGCCAAGGCGTCTGCAAGATTTCCGTGACCTCGACAAAGCGTTCTCGCGTCCCCTCGGTGGGGGTGATCGGAACCTCCCACCGGACGGAGATCCGACCGTGGCGCCGAGCCACCCGCTGAACCAGCTCGCGGACCCCTGGCAACGCCGGGTAGGCAAGGTCACGGTGGCGACGGCGATCTCCGAGTGCGGCCTCCCAGTCCGCCGGACTGAGTTGAATGCACTCGGGGTCGGGCCCGGCGCAGACGCGCGCCCGCCCGAGGTCGAGCCATGGGTCGATCATTCCAACCAGCGCCACCCTGCGGTCGCTCAGGTCGATGCTCGTCCACCCTGGGGGCGGAGGTCGTGCTGGTCCGGCGGCGAGCAGCACGCGGACATCACGTGATGCCTGCAAGCTTGGAGCGAGTGGCCGATGGCTAAACGGCGCAAGACCTAGAATCAGGCGTTCGCTGACGGGGCCGCGCAGTCGCCGGACGAGGTCCAGGTGGGAGTGATCGGAGAGCGCGCCAGCCAGACTCGCGACGTCGGACAAGCTCGGCCTGGGCAGAATCGGCGAGCGCAACCACGCGACAGACCCGGCGATGGCGTGGAGCGCTCCGAAGCAAACGGGCAGCACGGGCAGCCAACGAAGCGCGGGTCGAGCAGTGAAGCGAGCGGCCGCCCAACTCGCGAGGAGCGCGAGGGGGACGAACGCAGGTGCCCAGTAGCGTGGTGCAAAGCTCTGGTAGACGAGCGCGTAGCCGACGACGTTCACCAGAGCGACGGGGACCGCGAGCACGAGCAGTGTCAGGAGCTTTCGCTGAACGAGGGCGATGCGATCCCATCCGGCGCGTAGGTAGAGACTCGCCGGGACGAGGATGAGCGCACCGATCACTCCCGGCACTAGAATGCCCCGGGCATGGACCGCCGAAATGTTCACGCGCCAGGCGTGCGCCGAGAGCATCCAGCTCAGCGCGCCATGCACGCCTGCGATGAGGAGGACGGCCAGCCAGGGGCGCTTTGCTCCGAGCAGCGCGATGGCAAGAACGGACGGTAACAGCGCGACATACGACACGTGCAGCTCGTCACAGATTGCTGCGGCCAAGCCCGCGCCCAGAGCCCACCGGGCTTGCCCGCTGCGAACCAGCTGCAGCAGCGCCGCCACCAACGCGACCTGTGGCAACGGCAGCAAGCTCACGTTCCAGTAGACCGGATGCTCGACGGCGGGGATCATCATGAGGAGAACGAAACTTGCCGCGAGCCACGACCGTGCTGGTGGCAATTCTTGCTCGGCTACGCGGAACACGACGACGACGGCAGCGGCGTGCAGCGCGAGTGAGAGCAGATGCTGAGTCTGAAGCTCCAGCCCCAGACGCAAGCACAGGCCGACCCATCTCGGCCAAAGCGCGCCATGAAACATTCCTCGCAATGAAGTGATCGGTCCGTGCGTCGGGCACTCCAGTCCTGCTAGGCAGTCCTGAACGAGCAAGACGTCGCGAGAGGTCGCTGGGTGCATCGGCGGCTCGCGACCCAAAGCGAAAAGAAAAGCGAACGCGGCGAGGGCGCAGATTGCGTAGCGATACGAATGCACTCTGCCGAGCATCGGTGACATTCTCTCTCTATCCTCTACCAAGTGCCCTGTCGTTCCGAGATCGAACGCCGCTGTGGAGCGCATGAGACGCGAACGCGCGACGGGCAGAGCCTGCCTTTAGCGGTGCGTCTTGAAGATCAGTTGGAGGCCGGGTTTGATGAGGTCGAGGCGATGGCAACGTCGTTCTTGCAGTATTTATCGGACGCCGAACAACTGTGCCAAAAGAACTCGCCCGACCGATGACTCGATCGCTGATATCGCGAGTTTCTGTCGAGCTTCGGCTTGCGGTCGTCGCACTCGTGCTCTTACTGGCGTGCGGTGTCCGGGTCCCCGTCCATCTGGACCTGACGAAGTTTCTGCTCATCGCCCGAGACTGCCGCGAAGTGGCGGAGTGCTCGCTCGGACCGCAGGCGAGTTTCAACGGCTATTTTCTCGGTACGCTGTTTCAGCGCGGGTTGGCGCTTCTGCTCGCGAGCGACAACGCCGCCGCGATCGCGAACGGCATCGTCGTCGCACTCCACGCTGGAGCTGCCGCGTTGTTCGTCCACACCGTGCGTCGGATCACCGGACAGCCGCCGTCGCTGGCGCTCGGCGTTCCGTTCGTCGCTGCCACGGCGATTTCTTCGCAGGTGCCGATGGTCTGGAACGTGTCGGCGCTTCCGCTGCCGGCGTCGATGCTAGTGCTCGCGGCCACTCAGGTAGTGCGAGACGGTGGCCTCCGTTGGTGGACGCTGATGGGCGTGAGCTTCGGCTTGGCCCTCGACTTTCACCTGTCCTCCGTGGCGCTCCTTCCCGTCGTCGTCGCCGTCGGGGTGCTCGGTGCGCGAACGAAGGCAATACACGTCGCAGCCGCGTTCGCCGGCGCCGTGTTGGCGACGTTTCCGGCCTCGCATGCGACGTGGTCGCGCAATGCGGCTCTGGCTCTAACCACAGGTCACCTGTGGGGGATCGTTGGTGCCGCTGCCGGGGTCGCCGTGGTTGCCGCGTTGGCGAGGAAACGCATTACGGAGCTCGAGCCCGATGAGCGAGTCCGTGTCGCCTTGTTGCTGGCTTCACTGCTCGTCGCCGCAGAACTGTTCGGCGCGTCGCTCATCACCGGGCACGGAGTCGCTCCCCGATACGTGGCGCCCGCGGTACCCCTCTGGGCCATCACGATGGCCGTGGTGCTCGCGCGCGTCCCCGAGGGAGCATTCCTCCGGCTGCGGGGCGTCGTCTCGGTGAGCGCGATTGTCGTGGCCGGCGTGGCCACTGCGGCCACAGGGATCTCGCGGATCGCTAGCTTCGGCCTGAGCTGTCCCGCTCCGCCGTGGCGATACGGCGAGGTGGCTGCCTTCGCTCGGCTCGCTGCTGAACGCGGATGGGGCTACGGCGCACTCTCGCAGCGACTGACGGCACCGAGCGGGCGCTCCTTTGTATCCGCGGTGGGGATATTCCTCCCCAAGGAGCTTGGGAACGACCGGTCCGGCACTTCATTGTTCGTGTCGCGCACGTCGTCTGGCGAGCTGAGCTTGCGGGAGAGTGGGGCAATCCTCGATTGGAGCAACATCAGGCTGTGCGCGGTCCGAGCCGGGGAGCCGTTGCGCTGCCTCAGTACGTCGAGACGGGTCTCGAGCGACGCGTGGTACGCCCATCGCGGCCATCCGGCGGTCCCCGGTGGTCGCGAGTTTCTCTCCGACGGCCCGTTCGACGAGATCTGGTTCGAGGTTCCGTTTTCCGTTCCCGTGGGCGATGCGCGGCGGCTGTTCGTCCTGAGCGACTCGGAAGCGGACGTTCGCTGGCATCTCTGCAGGCCGACCTCTGCCGCGGGCGCGGCTCCGGCAAAGACGGCAGCCCGCCTCGCGCCCGCGAGCGCGGGTACGCTCCGACTCGTGGCCGACAGCCGCTCGGGGGCGAGCGATGCGGTGTGGCCGCCTCAGGTTCTCGTGACTACCGAGACGGGCGAGCCAAGTTTGGCCCCGGCCTGTATTGACGAGGCGGCTACCGACGTCGCTGACGCGTGCAGATAGGTCCTCTGCAACCGCCAACGGTCAGTTGCTTCGAGCGATACATCCGGCGAGGACGTCCAGCGAGAGACCGAGAGCCTGGCTCGCGAGGCCGCTCCATCTGCGCGCATAGTTGGCGCGCACCGCATGAAATCTGCCGTCGCTCGTCGAGAACGTATAGACCTTCGAGCTGCGGTTTCCGCGCAGTAGCTCGCGCCCCTTCTCGACTACGGCACGCAGATCGGACATCGGCACGTCGAGCGTCGGGCTGAGGCCCGCTTCTCGGCACGCTTCCCACACCAACGTCGGGTGGAGCCGTCGCACTTCGGAGAAGGCAGCGATCGCGTCTTTTGGTCTTTCCTGGTCCAGTTTGACGAGTGTCAGGCTGACCCACGCACCCAGCCGCGTTGGGGTGGCTCGAGTTGCTTGCTCGAGGTCTGCCGCAGCCAGGTCCAAGCGCCCCATCGCGTAGTGCACGTCGCCACGATACGCGTAGGTTGCCTCGGTATCGAGGTAGGCTCCGTACAGCTCGAGTCCCTCCCTCCAATACTCTAGGGCCCGCTCGTAGTCTCCGAGTAGCGATTGTGCTGCGCCTGCACCGACGTAGCCCCAGCGCGTGTGGGTGCGCTGCCATACGGATTCGAATCGGGTCGACGCCTGTTCGTACTCGCCTTTCCACAAGAGGAGCTCCGCACCATAGGTGTCGGCGTACATGCACCCCAGCTCGGTTCGGCGCCTTTCGAGCTCCGCGTACACCGTTTCGAATGGAGCGACCGCCAAGTCGAGCTGTAGCGTTGCTGTTTCGATACGCGGCGTGACGACGTGTACCCGCTCGATTCCTGTGGATGATGTGACGGTTGTGAGCCTTGAACGGTTCAAGCCGAATCGCGCAAGGGCATCCGTCAGGACGGCCGTGGGGTCGCCACCGGCGTAGAGCGTCTCTTGCCACTCCCCTCCGGGGAATAGGACGCGCAGAACGGGAACGAAATTCGCTGCATCCGGAAGTTCCATCAGACCCGAGAGCGAGGGTTTCACGGGCTTGCGTTGCCAGTCCCTATTCAGGCCCATGTTCGCCAGGGCGGCTAGGATGTCCCCGATTGGATGTGCGGAGAGCGTCTTCGCTTGCGCGTCCTGCAAAGCCGCTTTGAAGTTTCGTTCTCGAAGGAGCGCTTGTGCGCGCCATAGCCGCGCGGATCCAAATAGGTCGTCGAGGTCGAGCGCAGTTTCCCATGCTTCTCGCGCCTCGCCCGCGTCCCCTCGGGTCCACGCGCAAACACCAAGAATTGTGTGCAGGCGGGCTCCCTGATCGTCGGTGCCTAGATTGGCGCGTACAGCCAACTGTCGCGCTTCCGAGACCTCGCCTTTCCACAACGAGAGTTCCGAGAGGAGGCAAACTGCCTCCGGGTCCGGTGTCGGTAATTCCACAGCCGAGCGAAGTCTTCGCTCGGCTTCGGTGAAGAGGCCGAGGTCGAGGAGGCCCTCGATGATCTCGCTTGCCGGGGGACGCTTCGGCCACGGTGACGAGAAGAGTTGCTCGGCGGCCAGGAGCATGGCCTCAGCGTCGCGCGCTGATCGTGCCGCGTCCATCAGTGCAATGTAGTCCTCGACGCGCCCCTCGCGGCTTGCCGTGATCATCGAGTGCCGACACGATGCCGAACGTTGGTCCAGGGCGCTGAGCAGTAACGCTGCCAACCGGTGGTCAGAGGAAACCACCGTAGCGGCAGCGAAAGACTCTGCGTGCCCGATGGCTTCCTCAGCAAGACCTCGTATCGCGGCGTAGATGGCGTGCACGAGCGGATGGACGGCAGAAGACCCTGCGAGCGACCGAAACTCGTCGCCGACGGCCAGCGCGGTTGCAAAGTCGTTTCGAGAAAGCGCGCCGAGGAAAACGGCCGACAAGAGATCCGCAGGCATCGGTTCATCGCCGTCGTCGCGATGCGCATCATGCTTGCCCTCGGGTTCCGCATCGATCCGTGTCACGGCGCGTCGCAATGTCTCGGGTCTCGGAAGCTCAGTATCGGCGATACTTCGTGCTAGGCGCGTAGCCTTCGCCACCCAGGTAGACGCCTGTGGCTCGGAAGCTCTCAGGTGATGCGCGAGCGAACGATGCAGGCGCTCCGCCAGAACCTCGTCGGGAAGGTCGTTCGCGACTCCTCGGAGTCGGAGTCGGGATCGGGGGTTGTGTTCGTTCGCGGATACCGCAACCTCGGCGAACGTGTCGTCGGGGCGCTGATACGTGAAGAGAACCGCCTCTGGCGTTGCTCGAATGGCGTGTGGGATCATCGTCGTCGGCCACACGAGCATCCACGCTGGTGGATCCAAACGCGGACAAGTCAGCCGGATGGTCTCAACAGATGCCACGATCGCCGCACCGCCGGTTGCGTCCCGTACTCCCTTTTGGAGGCACGAACTCTAGCAGCGTTCTCGCGGAGTTGCTGGCTAGACACCGAGAAACGAAAAAGCAGACATAGTCGTGGGCGCTTCGCCTGCCGGCGCAGGACTCTGCTGCACCAGTCGTTGGAACTTCTTCCAGGCAGTTGACGAGCCGCGCGAGCTAGCCGTTGGCGAAGGTCGACTCCGGATACCCTCCGCGCCAGACGTCGAACTACGTGCTACCCTGGTGACCATGCCAATGGCGGGGCGAAGAGTAGCGCTCGTGTGTATCGACCCGTGGAGCGGAGAGGGAAACTATAGACCTTTCAACTTCGGCGCTCGACGCGTGCAGGCATCCCTGCTGGCCTCGGGGCTCGATGACCTCGACGTTCATTTCGTGGAGTCGCACGAGCCCGATGTCGACGAGTTCGTCGAACGCGTCGAGTCTATCGACCCGGATGTCGTCGGCGTTTCCACGTACGTTTGGTCGCTGCCGACGTTCGCGGAGCTGGCGAGGAGGCTAAAAGCATCGAAGCCGGAGCGTACCGTCATCTTCGGTGGCCCCTCGGCTCGACCCGCGATGCTCTCGCACGCACCCTTCCGTGACCTCGACACGTCGGTAGATGCCCTCGTGCTGGGTGACGGCGAGACGCTGTTCCGCACCATCGTGGGCCTCGAGAAGCGAGATCGCGACGAACTGAAGGCCTTGAGTGGGTTGGGGCTTCCCAACGGCGACGGGTGGGTCGAGACAGGCCCCCCAACGCTCGAAGACGACCTCGACGACCTACCGTCTCCATTGCAGCTCGGGCTCGTCAGTAGCGAAGCGACTGCGCACCTGCAAACCTTTCAGGGGTGTCCGCTTGCCTGTGCGTTCTGCCAGTGGGGGGACGGGGGCCCGTCGACACGGATTCGTTCGACGGACTCGCTGGTCGCTGAGCTTTCCGCCATTAAGGACAAGGGGGTCTGGGGCGCCCACATCGTGGACGCCGCGCTCAACCTCAATCCTCGAGCATTCCGAAACCTGCAGGCTGCAGAAAAGCAAGTCGGCTACTTCGAGAACGCCACGCTCATGTGCGAGGTCTACCCGTCACATCTCGACGACAAGCACATCGAGTTGCTCGAAAGCGTGAAGGAGGCGCAGATCGGAGTTGGCCTTCAGTCGCTCGACAAGGAAGCCCTCCGCGGAATGCGCCGAGCCTTCGACGAGCGCCGGTTCCTGCGGGTCATCGAGTCGCTCAAACGGTTCTCGAAGCTCACGGTCGAGCTCATCATGGGTCTGCCCGGCGACAAACCGGAAGCCTTCCGGCACACCGTGCAGCGCGTACGCGACCTGGGCACGGACGTCCGTATCTTCCACTGCCTGGTGTTGCCCGATGCCTTGATGACCCGCGCGCCCGCCGAGATTTCGATGCGCTACGACCCGATGAGTCTGAAAATGATCGAGTGCACCGGGTGGAGCGAATCGGCGATCCGTTCCGCAGCAGAGTGGCTGGACGAGGAAACGAGCTCCGCAGGAGGGGTTCACGGACCTGGTTTTTGGACCCTTCCAGTCGCTGATGAGCGGGCCACGGCGCGGCGGCGTGCGGAGAGCATCGATGCCGAAAGCCGCTCCATTTTGTCGAAAGCTACGTGGGAATCCACCGGGGGTGCGTGGACCGTACGGGACGCAAGCGTCGTCGACGGAACGCTGTTGATCGTCGTGGACTCGAGCAGCGGAGCCATCACACTCGAAGTTCAGCGTAGCGCGCCGTCGACCAGAGCTTTCTGCCGTGTTGGCGCTCTGGGGTTCAGCTACCGGATTACCGAAACAGGTCGCCCCGAGGCGCATCTCCGCTCGGCGAGCGCCGCCATCGCACCGATCGCGGCGCAGATCCTGGGGGTCTCCTCCCACACGTCTCTCCCAGTGTTGCCGGGTTGAGCCGTCGCTCAGCCGTTGGAGCTTGGCGAACAACTTGGCGTTGCCTTGCCCAGCAGTACTAGCGGATCTCGCTGTTGACGGCGACCGCAGGCCCACCGCGGCGTCCTCTGCAATGCGCTGAAGCGAGTAATTGTGGTTCAATGCGGGTTGGTTCGTGTCATCCTCCCCCGCACAGCGATACAAACGAGTGCTAGTGGTCGGCGGCGCCCCCGCTCGCCGCCAGGAGTGCGCGGTACGCTGGCACGAGTTCTGGTGCGAGCTGGTACCGTCACGACTAAGTGGCTTGATTCCACTACCAAAGGATGAACTAGACAGCGTTCGCCATGTGGAGATCAACACCACCGAGGCCGACGCCCTGGTTGACTTGGCGGCCTCATTCGACATCGTGTGCTGCGAATCACCCGAGGCGCTGTTGTTGCATTGGGCTTGTGCGCGCCGAGGACTCAATCGGCCGGCGATCATTTCGCTCGAAGTCCATGGGCTATTGCAAGTCCGCGTAGTACGCGAGTCGCTTTCGCGGGAGACGGGTGGCGACCCCTGGGACGAGTTCGTGGGTTCACGTCGAGTCGCGTGGATTGCAGCCAGTGACGTTCAGGCAAGAGCATTGGCCGCAGCTGGCGTGCCAGCGGAGGTCGTTCATCGGCTTGACGCTTCGGGATGCGTCTACAGCATGATGTTGCCCGACGCAGAGGAACGCCTGAACGTAGCCCCGTGCGGAGATGACCACCTTGCGCCAGAGGTACCCAGAGATTGCGTGCTCGTCCCGGGGACCGGACGTCGTGATCCGGCAACATGGCTCGCTGCCGCCGCGCTACTACCAGATCTGCCTTTCGTCTCACTCGGCGAGCCAAGACATGTGCTCGAGCGACACTGGAAGGAACTGGGCTTCGCTACCCCCTTGCCTTTTCGCCAAGTTCCGGCTGTCCCGTTGGAGGACTTTATCGCTGCCGTTCGGCGCTCGAGGATCTGTGTAGTCTGTCTGCGCCCCGGCGACGGCGACGGGGGACACACGAGCGTTTCTGTCGCGCATGCGCTGGGGGTTCCCGTAGTCGCGTCAGACGTGCCCGGGGTGAGGGACTATGTCTGCAACGGTTCCGATGCTCGGGTCGTGCCGCCTTCAGATCCTCGTGCGCTGGCGACTGCGATTCGTTGGCTCTGGGAGGATGACGATGTTCGGTCAAAGCTACGGAGTGAAGGACTGGAAGTCGATCGTCGCAGGAGACGTGAATCGACGCACGGAGTTCTCTCGATGCTGCGGCTAGTTACGAGCTAGACGCGACCGACTGGGACTAGTGGTTCTTCGGAAGTGTTCGAAGTTCCTACGGTACGCTGATTAAGTGCGCGCGAACGCCAGGTACTCCATGCGGATCGCCCCTGCGACATACGCCCACTGAAGAATGAGCATGGACCTAGTCTCGAGGTCGAGTCCCGTATCTCGAGGGTCCGAGTTGACGCGATCCCCCAATATCGCGGCAAGACTCGGCTTCATGCACGACGTCGCATCTATGCGTTGTTCGAGTGTCAGCCCGGCGGCCTCAGCCAGCGCATCGTAGTTCGCATCGGTGCCCCAGAAGTCGGACCACGAGGCGAAGAGTTCTTCGACTTGAGCTCGAGGCACGGGAAGTGAATCAGTATTTGCCAGTTCCTGTAGTCGTTCCGTCGGTACGAAGTCGGAGACAACCAAGCGGCCCCCAGGCCGCAACACCCGGGCGGCCTCGCACAAGAAGCGTCGACGCGAGAAATGGATGATGCTTTCGACAGCCAGAACGAAGTCGAATCGATCGTCGGGAAACGGCAGATTCGTCGCGTCTCCAACGACCCATTCCAAGCGATTGTTCCCGACGGGCTCGACGGCGCGTCGAGCCAGCTCAATCTGTCGTGGATCGAGGTTCAAGCCGATCATGTCCACGTCCGTGAACTTCTCGTTGATGGCAGCGAGCGTCCCTCCGAAGCCGCAGCCCACATCGAGCAAACGCGCAGACGAGCTGAGGCCGGCGAGTTGGAGGAGTTCATGATTGAGTCGCTCCTGGGCAGAAACGAAGTCTGCGACCTGCGCGACGCTCGCGTCCTCCCAGTGACCGAAGTGCATGTAGAGTTCTTTTCGTGACCGAACTGGTAGACGCCGGAGCTGATTCTTCACGTTGTCGCTGTAGAGCTCGAGTCGTGGGTCCATCGTTCACGCCCAGTAGACCAATGCGGACCCGTTTCTTGCGAAAGCAGCAAACCCGCCGATTGTGTAGCGGGAGCGACGACCTTCCACGGGGGTGACCTCGTGGAGGCGCCTCCCCGCGTCGAATATTACCAAGTCCCCCTCTTGCATGACGACCGCCGCATGCGGGAGGTCACGCGCCGCTCGCTTCAGGGAGGACCAATCCATTTCGTCGAACCGGTTGTCTGCGGAGGTCCACTCCCGTTCGTAGACCACCAGGTCGCCGCCTTTCTCCGGGAGGCGCAATAGGATGAAGAAGCTGAGTATCGTCGTCAGATCGATGCGCGATCGTAGTTCTTCGTAGCCCTCGAATGGGAGTTGTTGTTTGTCGAAGTGCAAAGGGAGCGATGCCGCTTCACCCATCAACCGAATCGTGGACCGCGAGTAGGATTGGCCGGTCGCAGAAACGGCGACCCTGACCGGAAGACCCGAGGAAAACTTCGCCAACGCGCCCTCGACGACCTGGGCATATGATGGACATCCTTCGAAGAGCCGTTCGCAAGTCTCGTCAAAGCGCCGCGCGGCGTGAAAGTACTCGTCCCCGAGGCGCGACCACTGCAGTAGTTTTCCGACGTGATACTCGGTGGCTCGATCATGCGGTTGAGCGGCGTCGACAGTTGGCGAGTCGAGCCGAGCAGAAATCGCCGACGTATCGCTCTTGTCGTAGGCGCCAGGAAGAAGAATCCCGACGATTTCCCGATCGTAGATCGAGCGAATGCCATCGATCGCGTTGCTGTTCGCGTCGACGCTGATGAAGCCGGGCGCGCCGCCATGTTGAGTCGGCGTGCCCCGTCGTTCGAGTCGCATGACGCTCGAACTATAGCCCTATAGGCGTCGAAGGCTCGACTCCGAATCTCCGCGCCGATCCCGCCACGCGGCCCCCCTGGGCCACCACAGGAAGAACGCCGTGCGATCCCTCGTGGTGCACTACGAGGCTATCCCCGGCGGCGCATCAAGGGCGGGGGACTGACGGTGCGGCCGTTTCTTTGGCCCGGAGCTGGACGAGGCGTTGGCCGGGCCGCGCGAGCTCGGCCAAAGGGGCGACTTTGGAGACGTCGGCTTGGAAGGGGCGGAGCTCTTCGTCGCCGTAGGCTTCGACGTAGGCTTTTCTGACGCCGATGCATCGCGAGGTGAAGCTGCACTCGGCGCACCTCTCGGCCTTGTAGAACTGGTCGTCGAAGTCGTCGCTCAGGTAGACGCGGTCGTAGACGCCTTCGTAGTACTTGAGCTCGCCGTCGAGCATGCAGGGGGGGTAGCCGCCCTGGCCAATCATGCCGCCGAAGCCGATGCCGTGGGCCTGGGCGTGGTCGAGGGCCTCTTTCACGAAAGGCTTGATCTCGGTGAAGCTCGGGACGACCCAGGTGTAGACCAAGTCGCTGATGCCTTGGGCGATGGCGACGCACACGCTCAAGTGACCGCCTTTCTCCGGGAACGTTTCGGAGAAGAAGCGAAATGTCTTCGGGAGCTCTTGATAGTTGCTCTTGGTGATGACGTGCGCGATCTGCGTCACGACGCCGAGCGGGCGAAAGTTGTGGATCGACTGGATTGATTTGCCGAACGCCTTCGGCAGCCGCGTGATCTTGTCCGAGTGCTCGGCGTCCACGCTGTGGAGTGACACGGTGACCTTGTTGAGGCCCGCGTCGACGAGGCTCTTTGCGTACTCGGGGTCGGCTGTTTTGACGCCATTGGTCTGGATCTCGATCGTGCGGAAGCCGAGCTTCTTGCCGTGGGCGATGAGCCTGGCCAGATCGGGGTGCAGGGTCGGTTCTCCGCCGGACAGCACCAGGTGCTCGCCCCCGCTCTTGCGAAATTCGTGGATGTCGCCTTCGAGCTGTTCGGCGTCGAAGTCCGCCACCGTGCGGTCGACGAAGCAGAAGGCGCAGCTCATGTTGCAGTGGCCGTTGATGCGCAAGAGCGTGCGCTGCTGCCGGGCGCTGTCGGTCTTGAAGGGGGAGACGTTTTTGAAGTCGACGTGGTCGAGCCGGTTGAGCGTGCGGAGCTTCCACGCCATCGACACGTCGAGCGGCACCGGCCGGAGATCTTGCGTGCCGAACGCGGCGAGGTGCGCGGGCTCGATGCCGGCGCAGGAATTCTCGAGCGAGCAATCGTCGCACGCCGCGATGCGCTCCACCTTCTCGTCGCGGGTGCGGAAGAAGGTGACCCGATCGTGGAACACGGTGCCGAAGCGGTCCAGCACGCCGGAGCCCGCACAGGCAGAGAGGCTGCGCTTGCTGACGAAGCCGTACTCGACCCGGTTGTTGTGCGCGGTGGTGAACACACGCTCGGCGATCTGGGCGATCTGCCGGTGCGGCAGCAAGAGCGGGTAGAGACCGGAGTGGATGCGGCCAGCCTCGGGAACGTCGAGCAGAAAACCCGTCGGCGGCGCCGGTTGCGCCAGCAGCCAATCGAGGAGCGGCTCGATGTCGCGACGGTTGGCGCGGGCGACGGGCACGACGACGTAGGCGCGCAGATCGCTCCTGAGGGCATTGTGGATGCCCTGCATCGCGCGCTTGAAGGTTCCCGCCTTTCGTATCATGCGGTCATAGACGGGCTCGCGGATCCCGCCGCACACGATCTGCACGTGCTCGAACCCGTCGGCCTGCAGGCGGTCGAGCACGCCGTCTTCGGCGAGTGGGGCGCCGTCGGTGGTGAGCGCGAGTCTTTCGAAGTCCCGGCGGCGACATTCTTGGACGAGGTTGTCGAACTCGGGGTGCTCGAGCGGTGAGCCGCCCGAGAAGGTGATCCTCACGGTCTCTTCGGGATCGTACCGGTCGAGCTCGGCGAGGAGCGCCGCGCGGGTCGCCGGCTCGGACGAGCTCGGCACCGCGAATCGCAAGCCGATGCGATCGTCGTGGAAAGTGAGGGTGCCGTCGCGCATGGGTCAGGGAGCCACGAACCAGAATATCAGTTCCACACGTAGTTGCGCTCGCCCCCTTGGGAGAACCCGACGAATCCACCGATTGTCCAACGAGTTCGTGCTCCGCCGACCGGTGAAACTCGGTGCAAGTACCGGCCACCGTCAAAGAGAATCACGTCTCCGGCGTCGGGTTTGATGGTCACCGAGTCGTAGTTTTCGATCGACGGCTCCACATCCGTGTGGCCGTAGCTGAACTGGCTGGGCTCGACCTCGTCGAAGGTGAGGCTGTAGACGACGAGCTCGCCGCCCGTGTCGGCGGGCCGAATCGTGAGGAAGTAGCTGAGCTGATCGGTGTTGTCGATGAGCCGGTTGAGGTGGCTGTAGCCGGGCCGGGTCATGCATTCGTTGCCGCAGTGGGTGCGGATGTAGCCGCCGGGTGGGAGCCAGCGAATGGTGGCGGGGGTGTAGGTGCCGCCGTCGTCGAACTCGGGGACCTCGACCGGCCGACCGCCGCTCAGCTTGCCGAGCATTTCGAAGGTGCGTCGTTCGAAGTCGGACGCCCCTTCGAACAGTGTTCGACAGTTTTGCCGAAAGCGCGCGGCGCTCTCGGCGTAGCGCTTCAGATCGCCTTCGCTCATGTCCACCGCGAGCCCGAAGAAGCCCGCCTTGAATTCTTCGGGGAAGAGCGTCTTTTCGAACCCCGGCGTGTTGTCGTCGAGCCGCTCGGCGATGGGTTCGAGCTCAGCGGGGTCGAAGACTCCACGGATGACGAGACCGTTGAGCTCGCCGCGGTAGAAGCGTTGTAGGTCGTCGCCGTCGGGGGCGAGCTCGTCGTAGCGCAGATCTTCGAGCTTGAAGAAGCTCATGGGACGAGCCTCGCGCGGAGCTCCGGTGGAGCGTTTTCGCCCACGAATTCGTCGATGACCAGGTGCATGTGATGAATGCGCCGCTCGAGCTCGCTCAGATGGGCGCTCTGAAAACCACGCGAGTGCATGCCCTTCTGCACTCGGCTCAGCCGCTCGATGTCTTGGGCGTACACGATGCCGAGTTGCTCGGCACCGAGCGGGACGTCTTCGTGCGGCGCGCGGGTGCCGTTCTTCTGTCGCTTGAGGTCGACGACGTCGAGATAGCACCGGTCGGGATCGCTCGGGTGAGGGCGGAAGCGCTGGACGGTGAGCTCGTTGGCGCCGTGAAAGTCGATTTGCACGTTGGGAAACACATAGAAGTGATGCGTGTCGGTGAGTTGCTCGTCGCTCAGGGCCCCGAGGTCGGCGCCGAGCGCTTCGGCTTGCTCGCGGACCCACTTCTGAGCGATGGCCCGCACCTCGTCGTGTTTCCCTTTCATGTGGTCGGGATCGACCCCGGCTTGGCGCAGTAGGCTCGCCATGGGCTCGCCAATGGGGTCCTGGTCGTGCGGCGGCGGTCGTACACCGTGGGCGATGATGAATACGCTGTGTCGATCGCCGAACTGGAACTCGGCATCGAGCGTGTCGAGGAACTCGCCGAACTCCGGATGGGTGACCGGACCGTGATACGTCTCGTTGAAACCGTCGATGGCCGTTTTCCAGTTGCACGCCCAGTCCGCGGTCCAGTCGACGTTGATCTCCATGTGTTCGGCTTGGTACGGCGTGACGTGCTCGAAGATCGGGCCGAGGTAGTCCTCGAGCGACTGCTGGGGCTCTTCGAGGCAAACCCACACCAGGCCTGCCCACACCCGCGTGGCTACTCGCGGCAGCTGCCGGCGGCTGACTGGAAGGCCCTGCAAGAATCGCGTGCGTGTAGGCACGTTGACGAGTGAGCCGTCGAGGCCCCACTTCCACCCGTGGTACGGGCACACGAACGATTCCGCCCGGCCTCGGCCGCGGTCGCACAGGGCGTGTCCGCGGTGCTGGCAGACGTTGTGGAACGCTGCGATGCCTTCTTTTTCGTCGTGAACGACGAGAATGGACTCGTGCCCCAATTCGAAGACGAAGTAGTCCCCAGGGGCACGCACGTCGCAGGCGAAGCCGGCAACCAGCCACACTTTGGGCCATAAATGCTCGCGCTCGAGCTCGAGGAATTCGCGCGACGTGTAGCGGGCCTTCGGGACCTCGACGTCGCGCGCGCCCTCTACGGGGGGATCCGGAGCGCCGAAACGAATGGCAACCATCTCAGTGCACGTCCGTGGGAGTGCCAGCACGGTAGCACACGCCCGAGTGGGCGGGTAAGTTGGGTCAGACGCGCCGCCTCACGACCACCGATGGGAGATCTCACGATACTACTGACCGGAGCGACCGACGGTATCGGTCGCGAAGCGGTGAAGCAGCTGCTGGGCGCGGGGCATCGTGTCGTCGCGCACGGTCGGAACGAAGCGCGCCTCGCCGAGCTTGCTCGGGAGGCTGGCTCGGCGCTTCGTCCGGTGCGCGCAGATTTCGCGTCGCTCGCCGAGGTGCGCGAGCTCGTGCGCGAGCTCGAGCAATCGGGGGACACCCCGGACGTTCTCGTCAACAACGCCGGCGTGTTCATGAACGAGGAGGTCCGCACCGAAGATGGATTCGAGCTGACTCGGCAAGTCGGCTATTTGGCGCCGTACCTGTTCACACTCTCGCTTCTCGCGGGCCCGGCGGGGAAAAATCTGCGCCGCATCGTGAACGTGGCGTCGGACGTGCATCGTCACGGCGCCATCGACGCCACCGATCCCGGCGGTCGCGAAACCCCGTTCGACCGCCTGGGGAGCTACGCCAGCGCCAAGCTCGGCAACGTGCTCTTCAGCGCCGAGCTGGCCCGCCGGTTGTCGTCGCGCGGAGTCGACGTCACGGCGCTTCATCCCGGAGTCGTCTCGACCAAACTCTTGACGGAGGGGTACGGGGCGCGCGGCTCGACGCCGGTCGGCGATGCGGGCGCTGCCATCGTGCACCTCGCTACCTCGCCCGAGCTGTCGCAGGTGACGGGCGCCTACTTCGACCTGACACGTCGCGAACCCGTGGGTGGTGCCGCCACGGACCAAGCCCTCGCACAGGCTCTCTACGAGAGCACGGCGCGATTGCTGGACGTAGCACCCATTTAGAGCTCCACTGCCGCGTGCGTGAAGCCATCGAGCGATCTAGGATGGCGAAACGATGAACGACGGTGAGGCGTGGCACCTGCGCGCCACTTTGCTGCCCGAAGGCGACGAGCCAGTCGATCTCTGGGTGAGCGAAGGGCGGCTGAGCTTCGAGCCGCGGCCGGACGCGCGCGAGCTCGCCCCGCCGGGTGGATTCATCGTGCCCGGGCTCGTCGACTCGCACACCCACCTCGGATTCAGCGACGAAGCGGGCGGGGAAGTGTTGAGCCCGGAGCAAGTGCAAGAACGGTGTCGCGCGCACCTACGCGCCGGGACGACGTTCATCCGTGAGATGGGAGGCACGAGTCCCGTCGCCGTGTCGTTGCCCACCGACGATCGCTTGCCGCGCATGCAAGCGGCGGGCACGTGTTTGATTCTCGAGCACCGGCACCCCTTCAGCCCCACGCCGCCAGAGCAGTTGGCCGAGGTCGCGGCCGCGCAAATCGAGGCGGGCGGAGAATGGGTGAAGATCTTCGCCGACTGGCCCGGTTGGCCCGACGACGACGGGGAGCCCGAGTTCGGATCGGATCACTTGAGCTACGATCGAGACGTGCTCGGCGCGACTGCCGACGCGGTGCACGCCGCCGGGGGGCGCGTGGCGATTCACGCGTTCGGTCCCGAGGGTGCCCAGGCGGCCGTAGCGGCAGGTGTGGATTCGATCGAGCACGGTTGGGGGTTGAAAGAATCAGAGCTCGATGAGATGGCGAAGCGATCCATCGCGTGGGTGCCGCTCCTGGGCATCGCTCCCATGATGCTGAGTGGCGCCGAGAAGCGCGGCGACCGAGCGCAGGCCGAGTGGATTCGGGCGAGCCGCGAGCGGTTGAGGGAGCTCTTACCGCGCGCGGTCGACGCAGGCGTGCCGGTGCTCGCCGGCACCGACTGGTTTCCCGAAGTTCGGCTGCTCGACGACATGCAGGCGATGGTCGAGTGCGGCCTGAGCGTCGAACGAGCCATCGGAGCCACTTCGACCACCGCCAAGCGGTTTCTCGGTGAGCCGGGCCTGGAGGAGGGCGCGCCGGCGGACTTCGTGCTTTTGCGTTCGGACCCGCGCGCCGATCTCGCCGCCATCGCCAATCCCGAGGTCGTGATGCTTGCCGGTCGCCGGGTGGAGGGCTCGGCGTGACGGCCGCTGGGACCGACGAAGTGCTTGCGGAGCTCGAAGGCGCGTTCGAGGTGGGCGACGAAACGCTCGCCGAGTACCGAAAAGACGGTCACGTCCGGATCGACGGCGTGCTTTCCGACGCCGCCGTCTCGCACTATCGCCCCATCATTCGAGATGCCTTCGACGCCCGGCGCCCTCCCGCGAGACCCGCCGAGCAGCGCGACTCCTACGATCGTGCGTTCGTCCAGGTCATCAACCTCGCGTTCGAGGATCCGGCGGTCGGCGGTTTTACCCACGCTCGACGGTTCGGCAGCATCGCCGCGCAGCTCATGGGAGCGAAAGGCGCCCGCGTATTCGTCGAGGACGAGCTTTTCAAGGAAGCGGGCTGCGACTACACGCCTTGGCACCAAGACTACAGCGCGATGCCGTTCGACGACGCCGAATCGGTCACCCTGTGGATCCCGCTGGTCGACGTCACCGAGCAGATGGGCACACTGCGCTTCGCGTCGGGCTCTCATCGAGCCGGGGTCGTGCCCGGCCCCGTCGACATTTCCGCCGACTATCACGAACAGTTCGAAGCGGCGATCCGCGATGGCGGCTACCCCATCGCCGAGCGCGGAGCGCTACCCGTCGGCTCGGTGAGCGCCCACCACGGATGCACGATTCACTCGGCTTGGCCGAACGAGACCGAGCAGCATCGAGACGTCATTGCCATTCACTACTTCGCCGACGGCGCGCGCATCGCGCAGCCCGACAACTCGTCGCGGAAGCGACTGCTCGAGGCCTTTGCCCCGCATCTGGGCCCGGCGGACGAAGCCGTCTCGGATGCTTGGCCGCTCGTCTATCGGGCCGATTAGGGAGCGACGATGCGCGTCGCCCGTGTTCAAACGAATCAAACGTGCAACCAGCATTGCTCGTTTTGCGTCACGCGGCGCGACGTCGAAGATAGGGCGTTCGTGGCTCCGCGGGCGGTGGCGCGTCGCATCGCGGAGGCGCTCGAGTCCGGCGCGACGGAGATCGTGCTCGCCGGGGGCGAGCCGACCTTGCGTCGAGATCTCTCCGCGCTCGTGGCGCTCGCCCGCCGGCAGGGGGCGAGTCTCGTCGTTCTCGAAACGAACGCGGCAGTCATCGACGCACCCATGGCGCGAGCGCTCGGCCGTGAGCAGCTGACCGCCGTCCGCGTGAAGCTCCCCGCCTGGGGCGAGAGCTGCGATGCCATCACCGAAGATCCCGGCGCGTTCGAGGCGACTCTGGCCGCGATGCGGCTGCTCGATGCTCTCGGCATCGAGCTCGAGCTCTTGGTGTCGGTGGTGGCCAAGAACGCCAGCCTCGTTTCGGAGCTTCCGGGTCGCTTGGTCGATGCGGGTCTACGTCCCGAGCTGGTACTCATCCGTTGGGAAGTCGAGTCGCCGGTGCCCGAGGCGCTCGCGTCGATGGCCGAGGCGGCCGGAGCGATCGAGGCGCTGGCCGGGGCCGCCCGCCAAGTCGGGCTGTCGGTGCGCCTCGACGGCAATGCGTTCGTTCCTCCGTGCGCCTTCCCGAACCCAGTACGGATTGCTCACCTCTACACGCTCACCCCGGGCGGGGCCGAGCGTCCGGGGCACGTTCGGATCCCGGAGTGCAGCGAGTGTCGGGTGGCCGAGCGCTGCCCGGGAGTCCCGAAACCGCTCTTCGACGCCCATCCGAGCCACGCCTATCGCCCAGTGGCGCAAGAGAGAATCCGTCGTCGCCTCAGCATCATCGACAGTGTGAAGGCGCAGATCGAGCGGGAGCTCGTGACGAAAGAGACGACTCGCCACACTGACGGAACCCTCGTGCCGATGCATACGGTACGGGTGAACTTCCACTGCAACCAGGCCTGTCATTTTTGCTTCGTGTCGACGCACTTGCCGCCGGCGGAGCACGAAAGCATTCGTCGAGCGATCGAAACCGCCGGTCGCGAGAAGGCTCACCTGGCGCTCTCCGGAGGCGAGCCGACTCTGAACGCCCGCTTGCCGGAGTACGTCGCGCTCGGCAAAGCTGCCGGAGCGAGGGAAATCGAGCTTCAGACCAACGCCGTTGGGCTGGCCGATCCGGAGCTGGTCGCCGAGCTCGAAGCGGCCGGAGTCGATACCGCTTTCGTGTCGCTTCACGGCGCGACGGCGCGAACCTCCGACGAGGTTACCGACTCTCCGGGCACCTTCGACCAGACGATTCGAGGATTGGACGAGCTTCAAAAAAGCAGCATCGGGATCCGGCTCAACTTCGTGTTCTGCCAAAAGAACTACGAAGAGTTTCCTGACTTGATTCGCATGGTCGCCGACAGATGGCCCAAGGCTCAGCAGAACGTCTCCTTCGTGGCGCCGTCCACCGATCTCGTGCCCCAGGACGACTGGTTGATTCCCAGGTATTCGCTCGTGCTGCCGAAGATCGCCGAGGGCATTGCTCTCGCCGACGAGCTCGGCGTGGAGCTGACCGGTTTCCAGTCGATGTGTGGTCTGCCGCTGTGCCTCATCCCCGGGCCGGTCACGGAATACTTCGAGCTCGCTCCTGTCGGGGCCGGCGATGACGGCGGCGAATTCGTCAAGCCCGAAGCCTGTCAGCGTTGCGCTCTCGAGTCGCGGTGCTGGGGGATCCGCACACGCTACGCCGAGCTCCACGGTACCGACGAGCTGCGGCCGGTGTCGGCCGAGCCGACCGCCTGACGTGGCGGCGCCTGCTGGCGCCTAGAGGCCGGGAGAGCGCACGTGCTTCGGCTCACGTCTATCCGACTTCGGCAACGCCTCCATCAGCGCGTCGGCGAGCATGGCGGCGCCTCGCGCGACCGTCGCCGCGTGAGCCATGGTCGCCAAAGGTGGCTGCCGACCGAGAAAGGCGTCACGGAAGCTCGCCAGCATGCGTTCGGCGTCACCGCCGTCGCCGACCGGCAAACGCTCACCGTTCGGTGACAGTACTTCGACGCGCCGGTCAGCCCGCCGCCATCGAGTCTTGTTCTCTGCCGCATCCCAAGTGGCCATCGCCAACTCTTCTCGACGACTCGCGAAGTCCAACTGAACGATCGCGCTGCCGCGGTCGCAGGTGAGCCTCGACTCGAGTCGTCGCGGGCGACCCGACCCTTGGAGCTGGACCGAGTCCACGCCACGAATCGAGCCGCACGCGCGCTCGAGCAGCACCATCACGTGGTAGAAAAGCTCACCCATCGACGACCGGCTCCAGGTCAACGGCGTGCCCGAGCCCTCCGTCGTCATGCGTTGAGTCCACGACACACCGACGACGTCGGGGCCGAACAGGTGCTCGATGCCCGGCGAAAAAGCGATGTTGTGCGCGGGCATCACCAGGGTGCCGTGCCGGGCGGCGGCTTCGCCGAGCGAGAGCGCCTCTTCGGGCGAGCGTCCGACGGGTTTCTCGACGAGCGTCGGGATCCCGCGTTCCAGCGCTGCGAGTGCGAGCTCGTGGTGCACGTGGGTCGCCGCCGCGACGACGACGGCGTCCGGCCGCATGTCGTCGAGGGCGTCGACGAGGCTTCGGTAGGTGGGGCACCCGGCAAATTCCGGAGGCGCCATGTCCGGGGCATGCGGTGAGGCGACGGCGTCCACCGACACACCTTCGATGTTCTGCGCTGCACGCGCCAGGTGTCGCGCGCGTCGACCGGTGCCCGCGATGGCGATCCTCAGGGGTCGCGTCCTATCGGGAAGTTGGACCACCGGGAGACGGCGGAGCGGCTCGGCCGTGGGCACCGCCAGAGCTTCTTTCTCCAGATTGCGGTCCCGTAGCTCATCCGGCGCTTGCTCGAACGAAAGCGGCGTGCCGAACCAGCCTCGGTAGGCTTTGCCGAGCAACCGCCGCGCGTCGTCCTCGTCGAACGCTGGCCCCTCGATGGGCGTGAGCTCGTCGAGCCCGTACCGGAGCGCGTAGGGGCGCCAGAGTCCGGTGCAGTAGCTCGTGTACCGGCACTTTTCGCATCCGGGCGCGCGGATCTTCTGCTGCGCGTCCTCCACCCCGGCTTCGGAGCCGACCTTCAAGACATCCGACCAGGCTTGAAACTCTCCCAAGAGGCACGGGGGAATGCCCTGACGCGACCCGACGTGGAAGGGTTGGCTGATTTCCAGAGCGCGGCGCATCGCCACACGGGCATGGGGCAGCACGTCGGAGAGCTTGGGCACGAGGTCCATGTTCTCGAGTGCTTTGAATTGCGGCGTGATGAACGCGAAAGAAATGTCGGCTCGTCCGCCGAAACGCTCACGCACGAACTCGACGAAGTGCGTCAAGTATCGGTAGTTCCGCGAGCTGATGACGTGATTGATCTCCGTTTCCACCCCGGCGGCGAGCAGCAGCTCGATGGCGCGCACCGTCTTGTCGAAGTCTCCGATCTTGGCGGTCATCATCCGCGAGAGCGAGTCGTCGTGCCCATGGAGCGAAACGAAGGCGTTCGTGAGGCCCGCTTCCGCTAGCCGCGCGACGCGTTTCTGCGAGTCCAAGAGCGTGCCATTGGTGACGAGCTCGATTTCTTTCACGCCGAGACGATGCGCGACGGAGATGTAGCTCGGCAGGTGGCGACTGAGCGTCGGCTCGCCGCCGCTGAAGGAGACGCGCCGCGCTCCCGTGCGGGCGATGCGGGCGATGCGGCGGATCATGTCGTCCGCATCCGGCCACACGTTGTTCGACGTTTCGTTGGCGCTGCAGAAGGGGCAGTCCTGGTTGCAATTGACGGTCGGACGAAAGACGACGTTTCGCACCGTGCGCGCGGCGCGCCGTCGTTCGGGCGTCCAGCTTTCTTTGGGCCGCTTCCGACCGAGGGTCGGCGGTCGCTTCGGGTACGGCCGGATGTCCGTGTCGCCGTGAGCGCGGCTGTAGGAAACGGTCACGCCGGCGCACTGGCGCTTGACGGCACAGGACCGACACACGTCGGGGTAGCTGCAGCCGTGCGGTGGTTGGGAGCGAGGTCGCGGGTCCAAGCGGTACGCGTCGCCGAGCTCCGGGACATCAGCGAGCGCACACAGCGGCACACCATCCTCCCGCCCGAAGGACGCTTCGATGCCGAGCTCGCGGCAGAGTCGCAGGGCCTCGGCGAGCAGTGGTGCGCCGACGCTCCACGGAGGCGGAGCGACGGCCAGCGGGACGTCGAAGCGGGGCAAGTAGAAGCGCACCGCGCGAAGACTGGGGACCGCGCGATGCGCGAGCTTCACCACGTCGGCGGCGCGCTGGATCCTCGAAGGCAGAAGCGGAATTTCCACCTCGGCGCCGAGACCCACTGCCGATAGCGCCCTGAGCCCGCGCAGCGCATGAACGAGTGACTCGGGTTTGCCGGCGACGCGATCGTGCACGTCGCTCCGATGCGAGAAAAGCGGGACGAGCGCGCCGTCGACGCCGAGCTCGAGCAGCTTTTCTGCCGCACCGGGGTCGCCCAACGAAACCGCGTTCGTCCGCACGACGACCTGCGAAAAACCGCTCTCTTTCGCCTTTCGAACGACGGATTCGAGGGCGGGGCTCGAGCAGGGCACGCCACGGACGAGCACGCGGGCGCCGCCGCCTTCGAGCTCCCGGTCGATGGACTCTTCGCTCCAGCCGTCGACTCGGCAGTCGCAAGTGGGGCAGGAAAGCTCGCAACGCCCGCCGAGGAACAGGGTCACGGTTCGCTCTGGGCGACGCTTCATGAGTCTCGGGATATCGTAGCATCGCTGCCGAGGCAGCGAGCGAGCGATGCGACGACCCGAACCCCTTGACGTCGATGAGCTTTGCCGACGGGCGGAAGAAGATGCCGAGAGTGCGAGCGAACGGATCGCTCTGGCCGTGGCCAGCGATGAAAGCGTAGCCGAATTGCACGGTGCCATCGCCGATCTGGTCGCGATTCCAGCGCGGGCTCTGCGATCGGTGCGAATCACGAAGGAGCCTGACGGCCGCCGGATCGAAGTCGTGGCGAGCATGGATCGACGTCGCGTCGGGCTCGAGCTGTCGAAGGACGACGCCTCACGGGTGGCGCTCGCGCGAGGTGGAGGTGTGTTGCTCGTGCACCGCGTCCGCCCGGGCGACGAAGAGCTGTCCCGAGAGTTGGCCGAGAGATTGAAGGCGCGGGCGGCGGAGCTCTTCGGAGCCTCAGCGGTCGTTACACCGATCACGCGCGCTCTCGGTGACGGCGTCGAGCCACGGGGGGCCGTCCGGCCCGTGCCGAGCGGCGAGCCCGCCGCGGAACCCGGCCTGCGCACATTCTTTCGCGAGTACGAGCGTTACTTTGCTCACCCGCTCCCGCTGACCGAGAGAGAGGGCGCCCCTGGAGTCGTGCGTGCCAGCTTCGATCGTCGAGACCTTCCGGAGGACAACTCGTTTTTCCAGTTGCCGCCGAGACTGCAGCAGGAACCCGCGACCGGGTCTTACTTGCGCGCGCTGGGGTTCGATTGGGACGAGACGGGGGTCGTTCGCACGGTGCCGCTGCCGGCGAGTTACAGGCAGGCGCGCAGCCAGCTCGGCCTCGACCGGCTCGGATTTTCGCCGCACGTCGTGACCTATCTCGCCGGCCGCTTCGTGACCGCGCCGTGGCTCGAGGCGTGTCTCCGACGCGAGCTCGAGATCAACCTCGTCTCCGAGTGGTACTACCGAGCTACGCGGCCGCTTCGGCTTCTCGGGGTGCACCGCCTCCGGAGCGCTCGGCGAAACTGGTTGGCGCACTTCACGACGCTCGGCCACGACATGAGCGTTCACACCCTCGGCACCCATCTGCTGTCGAGATCGCTACTGCGCGGGCTCGCGCGACGTTCACGGGACGCCCTCGGGGGCGCGGCCGACCAGGCGCCGCGGCGGCTCTTGCGGTCGGTCGTGGACTTCTATGACAGCGACCTGTTCTTGCATTGTCGAGCGGCTTGGCAGCGGGCCGAGACCGTTTCGGACGTTGCCGCATCGTTGGCGGAACGTTCGAGCATCGTCGAGCTTTCCGAGCGTCTCGAGAGACGACTCGGCATCGATTGAACGCGCGGTCATTGCCGGAGCGCGGTTACCGGCGAGAGCGCGCTCCATCGTCGGCTGGACGGGTGAGCTCGTCGAGCATGGTGCGAATCACGTCGCTGTCGAGGCACCCGTCGTCGTACACGGCGGCGCAGTAGGGCACGCCGGAGCCGTCGGGTCTCGGCAGCTCGCCACCAAAGAGCACGAGCCACCGCTCGGCACCGAGTGGATCGGCGGAGCCGAGGAAGCGCGCCTTCTCCGCAGCTGGACCGGTGGCGTGTTTCGTGAGCCGCTCGAGGACCGCTCTCGGTCCACCCGAGGGGTCGATCGGTCCGGGCCCCGCGTCGAGCTCGGCGAGCGGAACGAGCCGCATGACCGGCGGCACGTCGAATCTGGCGACGAACTTCTGGACCTCGGCCCGGGTTCGGCGACCGACGAGGGTTCTGGCGAGCTCGGGCGAACCTCCGGCGGCGAGCGCTCGCGTCAGGCGACGAAGGAACGCACGGGCCGTCTTGTCGCTGATCGGGGCGTCGAGCAACAGCTCCGGTCTTCCCAAGAGGGTGGTCAGCCGGTTCAGCCCATGGGCGGCGCTGCGATCGAGTAGCCCCGACACCATTTCTTCGAGATTGAAGGGACGGAGCTCGCCGGTGAAACGCGCGAGGTATTGGTCTTCGATCTTCACGCAGGATTGGCGAACGTCGCATCGGTCGCACGCGCCGAGCCGCTCGTCCGTGGAGCTGGGCCGGTGACTCTCGGCGTAGTTGAGCACGCGCAACTTGTTGCGCCCGGCGACGAGGTGGTCGACGTGGAGTCGCTGTTCCCCGGCGACGCTCTCGAGCACCCAGGGCAGGTGTTCCGGGTCGATGAGGCAGTGAAACAGCTCGCCGAGCTCCAGACGCAGATCGGGATTGGCGCGGGCGATGTCGAGGGCGCGCACGAGCGGCGCTCGCAGGCGTTCGAGGTCGAAGAACCAATCGTCACCGTCCGAGCGATCCGTGTTCGCGGTCTCTCGCAGCAGGCGGATCCCGAAGACACGAATCCCCTTGCCGTACCAAAAGCGCAACATGTCGGGCAGATCGTGGAAGTTCTTCTTGTGCAGAAGCAGCTGCCCAGTGAGCGAAGGGCCCTCCTCTGGGCTGCCGAGCTCGACGAGGTTTCTGACCGCACTGACCATGTCCGCGAAGCACCCCGCTGCACCGAGCGACGTGTCGTGAAGGTCGCGGTTCGAACCGAAGATGCTCAGCGCGATGGCGTCGAGGCCGGCGTCGAACAATCGAGTGGCCACCTCCGGATCTGCCAGGCGACGCCCGTTCGTGACCATGACCTGCTCGCGGATGCCGATGCTTTTCCCGTAGGTGATGAGCTCGTCGAGCCGCGGGAACAACGTGGGCTCTCCGCCTTGGATGTTGATGCTGTCCACGCCGCGCTCGTGAAGCCGCCGGTACTCCGCACAGGCTGCTTCGAAGGAGTAGGTGTGGGTGTCCAGCTTGCGCGTGGTGCCGTCTTGAAAGTCGTCGTTCGAGACTACTCCGTCGGCGGTGTAGACCCGGGTCGAGCAGAAAGGGCAGCGCGCGTTGCAGGCGAGCAGAGGGAAGAAGGTCGCTTGCTGGGGGGCGCCGGTGGCCGTTCCGGCTTCTCGGGTCACTCGAGAAGCCTAGCGCTAATCCGCGGGCCGAGTCGTGGATTTCCCCACTCGCGCCAACGCGTCGTTCAGTTGCCGCTCGATGTCGCGCAGGATGTGTGGATTCTCTTCGGAGAGCCGCGAGGCCGACGAGGGGTACGGGGCGACCGCGCGTAGCTGCCCCGCCGCCGTGAAAAAAGTCACGCAAGTCGAAGAACGATTGCCACGAAGCATGACAAGGCAATGATCGACGACGCGACGTGCCGCCTCGGGCGTCACGCCGGCGCTCGTGTCCAGACCGAGCTCTGCCGCGGCGCAGGCCACCATCGCCGGGGCTCGCACACGAATCCGTTCGAAGACATCGAGAAGCAACTCGTTCTGGTTTCGAGCGGCGTGCAAAAGCGCGCGTTCCAGGTGTGCCGCCAAACGAGTCGGATTGAGCTCGAGTGCCCGCTCGATGTCGAGCTCGGCGCGGTCGAAATCGCCGACGGCGCGATACGCCGCGCCTCGGTACACGAACAGGGCGGGACCTTCGGTGTCATGCATCGCTCGGACTCCGCGGGCCGCGATCTCGAGTGCTTCCTGCGGTCGTGCTTCGAGCAAAGCCACGGCGGCGAGACCAATCCACGCGAATCGTGTCTCGTCGTCGATTCGCAGCGCCGCGTCGAAATCGGCGTGCGCCCGAGAGTAGTCACCCAACCAGAGGTGGAGCTCGCCGCGGTGACAGATTGGGAGTGGGGATTCGGGAAATTGCGCCATGACGTCGTCGAACCGGGCGACGACCTCGTCGGGGGGCAGCACTCGGATGAGCTCGAGAGCCCTGCGCGACGCGTGGCGTGGCGAGGTCCGCGTCGAGAGTCGCCGCAGCGATCCTGATTCGAGAAACGTCGGCGTCGACGAGAGGTTGCCGCCGAGCCGCGAAAGTGCGTCGTGAAGACGTGTTTGCGTTTCGGCCGCCGTTGCCCCGAGACCTGGCGCCGGCGCCGATGGGTCGATTTCTCGCAGTCCGTGGGCGACCTCGCCGAGCACGTAGCCGCTGAGTCGTACCGGTTGGTCGCCCGCCTGGATGGAGGCGAGCAGCCGAAGGAGTCTTCCGCCGAACGAGAACCCCTGCTCGAGCATGAGCCCCCGGTCGATGTGCGTGAGAGCGCCGCGGGCATCACCCCTTTCGAGGAGGGTGCGGCCCAGGACGAAGTGCGACTCGGCGTCGTCAGCGTCGAGCTCGATGGCGTGGCTCGCTTCTTTCTCGGCGGTATCGAGGTCGTGTTCGACGAGTGCGGTTGCGGCGAGCAGTCTGTGCAGCGCTGCGCAATCGGCGGGACGCTCCGTACCGGCGAGGGCGATTCGTCTCGCGGCGGCAGATTCCCCCGACCAGAGCAGGAGTGACCCTTGCAACGCCAGCGCCTCGCCCTCGTGCTCGGAGAGACCCACGAGGATCTCCGCCTGCGCCCGCGCCTGCTCGAAGTCCCCCAAGTCGACGAGGCGCCGTGCGGCTTCGAGACGAGCTGACGGCGACGGCTCGCGTTGGAGCCCGAGCAGAACGTGCTCCAACCCCTTCTCGACCCGACCGACCGAGGCGGCGAGCATGGCGGCTTCGAGTCGGACCGCGGCCGTGTCCGCGACTTGCAGCAACGATTCGACGTGCTCGAGTGCGCCTTCGTAGTCGCGCCGAGCCGTCAGAATTTCAGCGAGCTCGGCATGCCATGCGGCGTTCTTGGGGCGTTCGAGCACACGCAGACAGACGGACCTGGCCTCGCCCAGCCACCACAGCTTGGCGAGCAGACGAAACCTCCAGCGCTCTCGTTGCGGCTCAAGCTCGCCGATGCGATCGGCCGGGTAGTCGAGCAGGCTCGCCGCGCCGACATAGTCGCCGAGCACGAGCTTGAGCTGGCTGGCGCGGATGATCAGCCACGTGGAATCGGGTTGCAGCCGTAGAGCGGTGCCGACTTCGTCGAAGGCCGCCGACGTGTCGCCGTCTTTCGCGAGCCGAAGCGCGTTGGAGAGCGCTTCGAGCGAGCTCGCTACCGGGTCCGACATGACGGCGTCAGGATAGCGCGGCACCCAAGAGCCGGAACGCGTTCGCCGCGTTTTTGTGTCGCGCTTGGGGGGTGGGCCCTTCCGCGCTAGGCTCACCTCGGTGACAGCGCAAGCGCGACCGGATGGTGGCGCCGTCGAGCCGGCCGAGCTCGAGCGCGAGCTCGCGTCGGCGCGCGAGCTGCGCCGGGACCGCCTACTTGGCGGCGAGAGGAGGCTTCGTGTCTACGGCGGAGAAGCTCCGAAAAAGGCCTTCGTGCCGCCGTCGTCGCTGCCCGAGGAGCTCGTCGAGCCCGGCGAGCCGCTTCACGACTACGCGCTCTTGCCCTACGAGCCGCTTGGCCCTTCTGCGGGCCAACTGCGGTCGGTGAACGCGCTCTATCAATGCCTCGCGCTCGCCGGCGTCGAGACGGAGGGGGCCCGGCTCGTAGAGCTGGTTCGCGCGGGGCTCGGACCGCACCGGACGGTGTGGGGCGTGAAGTGGCACGCCCTCGAGCGACGCATGAGCGTCGAGCTCTACTTCTATCGGCGACAACACCAAGCCGAGAACCTCTCGATCGAAATGCTCGCCACGACGCTGAAGCCCGTCGTCGAGCTGCGCTCGGAGCTCGGCCGACCGGTTGCTTGGCACATGTTCAGCGTGGAGTTTCGCCCGGACCAACTGCGCGGCGAGTCTCCGACGGCCGCGCGCATCTACCTCCAAGGATCCGGGACGAGCTACGCCGTCGAAGGCGACGAGCTCGTGCTCGAGAACTTCTACACTTTTCACGATTCCAAAAAACACATCGAGATCATCCTCCAGCGCGTGCAGGAGTGCGTGCATGCTCCCTCGCGCGACGAGGAGCTCGCCAAGCTCATCCCTCCGCAGCTCTTTCGTTCCCACCACATCTGCGTCGCGCACAAACGAAAGGCGGACGCGATTTACTTTTCACGAGTGGACACGAGCCAGTTGCAGTTCTTCCTCGAGCGCTTCGATTGGCCCGAGGAGCTTCGAGCTTGGGTCGACGTGAATCTCGTTCGGCTCGCCCACCTCTACTGGGACTTGGGCTTCGATTTCCGGCGCGTGCACGACGACGTCGAGACGGTGAAAAGTGGCTTCTATGGAACCTTCTGAGCTGCGGCGCCCGCCGGAGCAGCTCAGAAAGCTGCGGCCGAACCTCTATCCGGATGCCTACAACGCTTCGGACAGCCTGCTCGTGGCATTCGGCTTTCGTTGCAATCTCGCGTGCACCTTCTGCATGGTCGAAGACGTGCTCGACGTCGACAAGGGTTGCGATCTCGATTCGTTCAAGCGCTTCTCCGCCGACGCGGAGGCCATGCGGGGCATTCGTCGCGTCATCTTCAGCGGCGGTGAGGCAACGATGGAGCGAGACCTGCTCGAGTACGTTGCCCATGCCCGAACTCTTGGCGGCATCGAGCATGTTCGCATTCAAACCAACGCTACGCGACTGCGCGACCGTCGATACTTGCGCACTCTGCTCGACGCTGGAGTCGACGAATTTTTCGTCTCGTTGCACGGCCACGATCCGTCCAGCTGTGACGAGATCACCGACCGGCCGGGCTCGTTCGGGAGGATCGTCGAAGGGATCGCGGCGATTGCCGAGACGTCGGCGACGTTGGTCACCAACACGGTCATCGCGCAGCCGAACTATCGTCACTTGGCGAAAATCGTCGCGTTGGTGGCGCCCCATGGCCCCCGTGCGATGGAGTTTTGGAACATCTGGCCTCGGGTGACCGGAGACGGAACCGAGCGCATGCTGGTTCGTGTCACCGAGGCTCGCCCGCACCTCATCGAGGCTCTCGAAGCGGCGGAAGCTCACGAGATCGAAACGGTGGTGAAGTTCTATCCTCGTTGCCTGCTCGGCCGCTTCGAAGATCGGCAGAACAACACCCAACCGACGGCGCTGATCGACTCACACTATTGGAACCGTGACCCGCGGTACGACTGCCTCTATTCCGGGATCTGCGATGACGGGGATTCGCGGTGCACGGGGCTGTCTCACGTCTACGTCGACAAGTTCGGGTGGGAGCAGGCCGAGCTTCGCCCGAGCCGAGGAGGTCGCCGGTTCGATCCGACGCCGTCGGAAGCCGACGTGGAAGAGGTCGTCCCGCGCGACGTTCAGAGCGCCGAGATCGGCGAGACCGAAGGTCTCGAGCCTTGGCTTCGGGAAATCGGCCTCGCTCTAGGGTCGGAGATTTCCGGATGGAAGCTCACCCACGGGCGGATCGCGCCGGATGCGGTGAGGGTCCAGCTCGAGAGCGGCCCCTACAAGCTGCTTTTGGCATTGACGGCTAGAGACGAATCACGACCTTGTTACGCACGAACGCCGAGCTTCGACATTTCGCACGCACGCATGAGTGCTGAAGCCCGCCAACTGGTGACCCCTGTCTTGGATTCGGTGGTCGAACGGGTGCAGACTCACGACCCGGGCGGTCGCTCGCTGCCCGAGTCCGCCAACCGTGGCGGCTGACGTGGCGGCGTCGACGACGTTTGCCGAGCAGGGTTTCGTCCGCCTGCCCGGAGTGCTCGAAGCGTCGACCGTGCAGACTCTTCTCGAGGCGATGCGCGACCTCGCCGCGTCTGCCCCGGTCGGCGCCGTGGGGGACGACTTTGGCGCCGCGCTCCGGGCATCGTCGACGGGCGCTACCGTTTTTTGGGATCCGTCCCTCGGTGAGGTCGCCGCGGTGGCGCCCGAGCAACGTTGGAGCCGAGCAGCGCGAGTCGGTCACGCGGTGCACCTGGTCGAGTCGCGTGTGCGCGAGGTGCTCTCGTCCCCCAAGGTGCTCGATGCGGTACACCAGGGGCTCGAAGGGCCGCTCGTGCTCTTGACGAGCGTGTTCATCTGCAAGCAGCCCGGGGGCAGTGTCGAGTTCGGGGCCCATCAGGATACGACCTACCTGCAGCCGAAGCCGGAGCGCATGGCGTCGCTCATGATCTCGCTGGACGACGCGGACGCTTCGAACGGTTGTTTGTTCGTGGCGCCGGGCAGCCATCGCCTGCCGACGCGCACGCTGGCGCGCCCGGCCGGTGGAGACTGGGAGGAAGAGCAGCTCGACGATCACCGAGTGCCGAAATGCACTGAGCCCGTGCCGCTCGAAGCGGGAAGCGCCGTCCTGTACGACGGCCGGCTCTATCATGGGTCCGAAGTCAACCAATCGGACCGTCCGCGTCGCGTGTTGATTGCGCAGTACGCGCCCGCCGGTGTCGAGTGGCGCGCGAGCAACTGGCTCGAGCCGCCTGTCGACGGTTTTCTCCGAGTCGGCTGAGTCAGCCGGCGTCCACGAGGCCACGAATCATCGCCAGGGCTCCAGCAGACGAGTCGCCGCGGCGCCGACTCTCCGCGGCGAAGCCGGCGCGACGACAAAGAGATGCTCGTGTGTTCGCCGTCGCATCCCTCCGCACGAGGAAACGACACAAAGGCGCGATCGACGAACCGCGGCGATGACGTCGACCGATTTCGAGCGGCCGCGGCGTCGGTGCTATCTCGCACGACCTCGACGGACTCAGCTCACGGCAGAACACTCGCCCGCTGACGGCTCATTCTTGGCGTCTCGCGGGAGCAGTGCCGGACGACTAGAATTCGACGCCGCGTTTCGCTTCGCCCAACCGCCATCAAGAAATCTCGCAGTAAAGCGTGATGCGACCGCCGCGAAGGGCGATGGCCACGACGTCGGCACGAAAGTCCCGGTGCTCGAAAAGCTCGGTGACCGAGGCGAGGTTGGTCCGCGGTGACCAGGTCGCGAGCCGGTCGCAAACGACGGGTCCGCTCAAGAGCTCCTTTCGCGTGGGGAGGTCCCACTTGTGTGGCCGGGTGCGGCTCGAGCCGAGATCGATCACCGCGAGTGCGCGGTCGCCGCACAGCGTCACCAGCGGGTCGTCTTCCGCCAGAGCGGGAAGGTCCCATTCGGACGCTCCTTTGCTCGGACGCGCTCGGCAGTAAGCCTTGACGCTGCACAATTTTCCGCCGCTCGACCCGATCCCGATCATCTCGACCGCGTCCCACTGAATCGCGTCGATGTCTGTGGAGAACCCTCCCACCGAAAGCAGGCTCAGGGCGATGGCCGCCCGCTCTTCGGGGGCGTGCTCCGGCACTCGAACGTACGCCTTGAGGATTGGCTCGGCGCCGGGCGCGTGCTCGAACCCCAAGGGCATTGCGAATGGCATCGGGCGCGTCAGCGCTTCATCCAGGCCCGCGGGGGCGGCGGTACCGAGTACTCCATGCAATTCCAAAAGGAGTCGCACTAAGCCCCGGCTTGCGTCCTCGGCCGCGGCGGCTTCGCTCGGCAACTGTCCGTGGAAAGTCACCAGGCGAATGTCACCGCTTGGCTCGGTGCCGAGCGTCACCGACGGTTCGAGAATGAATGGATTGTTGGGCAAGACCGCGCTGCAGCGATCGACCAGGGTGCCGACCATCTCGTCCAGCGCCGGTTCTCCAGCCCGACCCGTCGCGCGCCCAAGACGCGCGGACCAACGGCTCCACAGCTCGACGGGATCCGCTGGCCCGTAGGGAGACAACTCCCGACTCCATTGGGCAGGCGGGCTGCACCGCGCGGCAAGGCTGCAAGCTTGGCACTGTTTCGGGTGCCGTTCGTCGCCGACGATGTCCACGGCGAGGTTTCGCCACTGACTTCCGATGCCGCAGAGCGGATAGCCGCGAAAGCGCACGAGCGGGTTCGGCCCCCGGCCGACCTCACGCAATCGGTCGAACAACTTGGGTTTCAGCGTCGCCCACGATTCCGGGGGCGGGTCTACCGTGATCACCGATCCTGCGTGGAGCGGCTGGCTCAGCCTGTCGGCGAGCTCGTCGCCGTGCACCGTCATGGCCGCTCGGTTGCCACCGGGAGGGCTGGAGCTGTCCGCCACGACCGCATTGAAGCACACGCCCCGCCGAGCGTCGCTCGTCCGCCCCGAGATTCGCGACATCGCGGGACTCGACGACGGATCCGCGGCCCCGAGTACTGGACTAGAATGCGTGGATGCGGCTGCAGAAGATCGTGATCAACCGGCGTTGCAACCAAGCTTGCGTGTATTGTACGGTGTGTCGCGACGACAACGAGGAGCTCGCGCACTCGGCGGAGCAAAGAATCAGAGCCGCGGCGGACGAGGCTGAGTTCCTGGTGCTGACTGGCGGCGAGCCGACTCTCGTCGACCACTTGCCGGAGCTCGTGCAAGCGGCGAAGGCCAGTCGGTCTGGGAGTCGGAGTGTCGCGCTCGAGACCAACGCCACGCTCATCGACGATTCGTTCGCAACGGAGCTTCGACGCGTCGGCCTCGACGTCGCGCGTGTGAAGCTGCCCGGGTTCCACTCGGCCGTTGACCTGGGCACGCGGGATCCTGGCGGGTTCCGTCGGACCGTCGCAGGTTTGCGCGCCTTGGCGCGGGCCGGCGTCGCGGTGGAGCTCGTGGCGCCGATCGTCCGGTCGAGTATCTCCTTGCTTCCTTCGCTGCCGGAGGAGTTGGTTTCCACTTTTGGCACCGAACACGGTGTCCGTGCGATCGTCGCGAACGTGCCGCTCGACGCCCGCGATCACCAGGAGCTGGTGGCATACCCCGAAGCCGTCGACTGCCTGCTCGAGCTTGAGGCTCGCGCCCGCCTGGCGCAAATCCCCGTCCGGCTCGATGACGGCGAGCCGATTCCGCCGTGCGTCTTTCCGTCCTATCGCCGAGCTTCACGCCGCGATCAGCTCGACTCGGGTGGGGGCGACCGACAGGGTTTCGTGAGACTGCCTCTGTGCGACGCTTGCGACGCGCGGGAGCGTTGCCCAGGGTTGGCCGAGCAGTACGTGAGGACGCGGCGTGCGCACGACGTCATCCCTCTCAGGTCGACCCCTTCGCTGCCGGCTGTGCCCACCGTCGAGCAGACGTCGGAGCGCGCAGCGCGGAGTCTAGTTACTCGAGAAGTCCGCACGGACGGTGAGTCGCGCCATGTCATTCGGTTGAGCTTCCATTGTGATCAAGCTTGCCACTTTTGCTTCGTGCCGACTTTCCTGCCGCCGCCGAGCGACGAGGCGATTCGCGATGCAATCGACGAGGCCGCGGCTGCCGGCGCGACCGTCGTTTTTTCTGGCGGCGAGCCGACTCTGCACCCGGGGCTTGCAACCTACATCGGCCTAGCGCGCGCTGGCAGGGGTCCCCAGCTCGAAACCAACGCTCTTGGCATCGCATCGCTGGAGGACGCTCAGCAATTGAAACTGGCGGGACTGCGGCGCGCGGTCGTGTCGCTGCATGGGAGCTCCAGAGAGATCTCGGATGGCATTACGCGGGCGCCGGGCACTTTCGCTAGAACGGTGCGTGGTCTGGACCATCTGTGCGAAGCCAGCATCGAAGTCGTCGTCAGGACGGTCGTATGCACGCAGAACGTTGCCGACCTCTCGACGCTCGTCGAGCTCGTTTCGAACCGATGGCCTAGCGCACGGATCGAGCTTCGACTGGCGGTCGCCTCGGAACACTCTTCTCTCGACGGCACTCGCGTGCGCTACGCCGAGCTCGCACCGAGGATCGTGTCCGCGTCGTCGTCGGCGCGGCGCCTCGGTGTCGGCCTCGACCTCGAGGACGTTCTCGACGAGTTGCCGCTCTGTTTGGTCCCCGAGCCGATGACCCGCACCGCGGCGAGCAAGCGGACGGATTCTTCGTCAGGGCCTCGTGTGAAGGTCGCGGCGTGCGCAAGATGTACGGTCGAGTCGCGGTGCGCGGGACTCAGC
>JAJDAH010000342.1 GCA_029261965.1 Polyangiaceae bacterium | reverse complement strand
CATCTATCGGGACTCCGACACAGGGTTTTCGGTTCGTATCGATCAGCCGGTCAGTCGCGGCGCTGGCTTCGAGCGCTCGGCGTACGGCATCGACTTCAGCGAAACTCAAGAAGGCGAAGAAGGCACGCTCAGCTTGGCGGTCATCGAGTACGTGATTGGAGCCGCAGAAGGGCCGTTTGCGACGTACTACGACGCTGCGATCCAGATCGAGAATCCGCCCACGGAAATCTCCGACGACCTGCAAGCACTCGAGCCCGTGGCGAGCAGGCTGGCTGGGGCGAGCCCACCAACTGGGCGACACTACGCTCGGGCGCTCGGGCAGAAGCTCGCCCCCCACGTTGCGGAGGCTCTCGAACGGGATGGCGCGGCGAACCTCTTGTGGGGCTTGCCGCTCGACGTCGATCGCCGAGCCGTCAAACTAGCGTCCCAGCGTCGGAAGGACACCATCATGACGACGCTTTTTCTGTACCCCGACGCACAGATGGTGGTCATCCACTCCGACTCCGCCACCCGGTTGTTTGCCTGGGATCTTGCGTTGGTATCGGGCGCATTCGACCCCCAAGCGCAGCTCACGCACGAGTTGGTCGCGGAGCGCGTGGAAGCGCTCCACGTGATCGGAGCACTCCCGTGACCTCGAGTAGCGCCGTTCGCTTGCTTCTAACCCTGCTGGTACTCCTGCCCGCCTGTGGTTTCGACTACGTGAACCTGCCGCGAGGCACCCTGGTTCCCGCGGCGGAGCTGCGCGCCCGACAGTCCGACGAGGACGCGTTCATCGTCGAACAGATCGTCGCGGGGGAGGGCGCGCGAGCCTTCTACGCGCTCGAGCTCAAGAAGACGCGCCCCTTCGCCGTTCAGCGTCTGCTCGCTCGTAGTCGCCGCGGCCAAGAGCTTCAGCGTGCCCAGCAGGATCTCCGACCGATTTTTCGTAGCCTGGTGACACGCGCCGGTCAGGGAGATCGTCGCGGGTTGTCTCTGACGGGCCCCAGCCTTCAGACGATCAAACAGCACGATGCGCGCGGCGACGAGCTTCTTTGGAAGCATCTCGAGTTGTTCGAGAAGCGCACGAACCCCCAGAAAGCCACGAGCCTCGCGATCCCGTACTCCTACGCAGCACGGCACAGCTACGGGATCACGACCCAAGAGGAAACAGCTCTGCTTTTCTCTGCGGACGAGGCGTTTATCTCCTTTCACGTTCACGAGGAGACCGTTCACCTCTTCTATCTTCGGGGCAGCGAGCTCACCGTGCACCGGCTCACTGCGCCAGCAACCCGTCTCAGGTCCGGCGCCGCCGCGCTGCACGCTGCCGTTTCCAATGCGGACCCGGCGGGCCGAAACAATGGTTGGAAGTTGCTGGCGTCCGATTTGTACCGCGAGCTTCTCGGTCCGGCCGTCGCGGCCGTTTCGGACTCGTCGCTCCGCTCCATCTACATCAGTCCCGACGACTTCATTGCCAACGTTCCGTTCGGCGTCCTGCTCGAATCCACTCAGCGGCCCCTGCTGGAACGTCTCAGGGTGACGTATCTGCCGTCGGCTTCCATGTATCGCGCGCTTCTCGGCCGGCCGCTCCTGAACGAAGCGCCTCGGCTGCTCGCCATCGGCAACCCGCGCTACCCGGAAGGAATTGCTCCGCTCGTCAATGCCGAGAAAGAGGCGACGACGGTTTCCGAGATTTTCGCCGAAGCAAAGCTGCTCACGGGGGCTCGGGCGACCGAGACCGTCGTCACCGAGCGTGCGTCCGAGTTCAACATTCTGCACTTTGCGACACACGGCGTGCTGCTTGGGCGAGCAATCCCCGATGCGTCGAGCTTGTTGCTGACGAGCGACGATGCCCACGATGGATTTCTGACGGCTGGCGAAATCTCCCGTCTCGACCTCACCAAGAACTACGTGGCCGTGCTGAGCGCTTGTGAAACATCCGCGCGAGAAACCGGTGTCGCTTCCGGTGAGCTTGGCAGCATCACGAGTGCATTCCTGTCCGCCGGAGCCCCGAGCGTCATTGGAAGCCTCTGGAAGGTGGACGATGCGGGGACCACCTCTTTGATGCTGAGCTTCTATCAGAGCTTTCTCGAAGTGGGTGCAGGCGAGGCCCTCAGAAAGGCACGGCTCGAGTTGTCGAAGCGGGAGGGTTTCGAGCACCCGTACTTCTGGGGGGCGTTCGTGCTCTACGGGTGGGAAAAGTGAAAATTCCGCTCCTCTTGCTCCTCGCGGTCTCGGTCGTCGGTTGCGGCGGCCCCACTCTCAGCGTGTACCGCCGGAGCAGTCCACGTAGCATCGACGTCAAGAAAGAAGCGAGCGCTCCCGTCGTCCTGTTTCTCGCGCGTCGTACCGAGGCTGGTGTCGTCATTGCCGCGAAGCGAGCAAGCGAAGTCAAGCTCACGCGCCAGGTTCACCACAACGCCTCTGCCTTTCACTACGTGCACGACGGAAACGTATTCCTCGAGTTCCTCGAACTCGTCACGTCGCCCGCCGTCGTCGTGTTTCCGGCCTTTTGGGAGCCGCTCTACTCCGGAGACGACGGGCCCGACCGAAAGACGGAGTATCACGTGTCGATGCCCGTCGCGGCGATCAACCCGCGCCAGAGCATGCGCAACTTCGACATCGAGCAGGAGCTGATCGCCGACGTCGACCTGTTCATCGATCCGCCCACCGTGCGCAAGTACGTCGTGCGACTGCCCATCGAGGGACTCACCGTCAGTTTTCGACTACTGGACGAAGGTGGACAGGCCGTGGGGACTGGTCGGATCGTTACGGACATTCACGGTCGCATCTTGGTGCTCGACCCGACTGGTCTCGCCGTCGCCGCCGAGGTCGAAGCCGACGGCAAGAAGACCATCATTCCCGTTTTGGGACCCTCCAAGTTTCCAGGCCAGCTTCCGGTGCAACCGACCTCGCCGGAGCGAGCGACCCCGCCGCCGGCGCTCGATTCGCGCCCCCCCGCGGACGCGTCCTCTCCCCCGGCCGAGCCGCCGTCTCCCGCCGCCCCGCCGCCCTCTCCGGCCGGAGCCGACTCGTCGCCGAGCGAAACCGACTCCCCGCCAGGCGAAACGGCCGCTCCAACGACCGACACCGACGAGTCGGGCGAGAAGCCATCGGAGCGGACCGAAGCGCCTAAGAAGACCAAGCCGACGAAGAAGCCGAAAAAGAAGTCGAAGAAGGCGAAGAAAAAGCCGAAGAAGAGCAGGAAGGGACCTCCAAAAACCAAGACGGAGCCACCCTTCATCCCCTAGAAAGAACCCGTGGCCGCTCGGACGGAGGGAAACGCATGAGTCTCAGTCAATCCAGGACTTCGGTCAGTCGGTGGGTGTGTGCCCTTTGGGCCCTCGGCTTCACCGCAGGCTGTGCAGGAGTGCAGACCGGCGCCAGCGAAGGATGCAAGGAGCCTGATGGCGCGCCCCGCATAGCAATCGACTGCAGCAACGAAGTCGAATACCAGGGACGCTCGACGAGCGGCGGAGCCAGTTTCATGGGCGTCGGCGCGCACGGCGAAACGGAAACGAAGGCCCTTCGCCAGGTCGACGAACGCGTCGAGCGCATGGCGGCCGAGCACGTGCAGATCTGCAAACAGTACAACGCCTGCGTGCTGGACCGAGCCGCGTACGCCAGGGAGTCACAGCGCATTCGCACGGCGTACACCAAGGTGCCTGAGTTGCTGCAGGCCATCCAATCCGCCGGGGATGACGGCGACGCGCGGCGCCAGGCCGTGAGCGACGCGTGGCGCCTCCTGGTTCCGGAGGAGGAGCGACGCGAATTGTCGTTGTCGTTCACCGTGAGCGCGCAGCCGCCCGGCGCGCCGATGCCTCAGGTGTTGCGCGGTGGCGAGCAACTTCGTGAGGGCACGCGACTGGCATTTGCCATGCACGTCAGCGCACCTGCGCACGTTTATCTCGTCCAGCGAACCGGCCCGGAAAAGAAGCTCAACGTTCTCTTTCCGGACCAGAGAATCCCTGTCTCCAATCCCATTGCGGCGGCACAACCCATGCGGATCCCGGCGGGGGGCCAAGCTTTCGTGTTGGACAACGAAGATCTCGGTACCGAGCAGGTGTTCATCATCGCCTCGCTGGAACCGATCGCCAGCATCGAGGAGGCTCTCGGTCGATTCGGCAAGGGCGGACCATCTCCGACGGCAACAGACGCTGTCGTGGACGCGCTGAAGAGCGTAGCCGGCGGCACGCGGCCGTCTTGTACGCGGGGACTGACCTTGGACCCGGGGCAGCCGGCGCCTGCGGAGCAGTGCGGCAGCTTGACGCGCGGACTCTCGCTCGCGGGCGGCCCCAGTGCTCCCACGCCACGGACAAAGGGAGCCGCACCCGCTTCGCTCAGCGTCACGACCGAAGCCGGCGACGAGACCATCTTTGCGGCGTTTTCGTTTCAGCACGTCGCGGCCGGCGACAAATGAGTGAGGGCAGTGGTCCGCGCGAAGATTTGGGTTTTGATCCTGAGGCACTTCGCGCGAGGTACGCGCTAGAGCGCGACAAGCGCCTTCGAGACGACGGCATCGGCCAGTACGTCGAGGTGAGTGGCGAGCTTGCTCACTTCGTCGAGGACCCCTACGTCGAGCCGGGTTTTTCCAGAAAGCCGGTCACCGATGAAGTCGACGTCGTCTTGATCGGGGGTGGATTCGGCGGCCTGCAGTGTGGTGCTCGGCTTCGGGAAGCGGGCGTCGAGCAGATCCGGGTGATCGAGAAGGGTGGGGACTTCGGTGGCACTTGGTATTGGAACCGGTATCCGGGTGCGCAGTGCGACGTGGAGTCCTACATCTACATGCCTTTGCTCGAGGAACTCGGGAGCGTGCCCACGATGAAGTACGCCTCCGGTGCGGAGATCCTGGCGCACAGCCAGGCCATTGGGCGCCACTACCGTTTGTACGATCAGGCGCTCTTTCAGACCGAGGTGACGAAGCTCGAGTGGGACACCGAAGCGTCGCGTTGGATTGTCTCCACGAATCGTGACGACGCCGTGCGGGCGCGTTTCGTCGCGATGGCCAACGGACCGCTACACCGCCCGAAGCTTCCCGGCATCCCGGGGATCGAGAAGTTTCGAGGACATGCGTTCCACACGAGTCGATGGGACTACAACTACACCGGCGGAAGCCCCGAAGGCGGACTCGAACGATTGCGGGACAAACGAATCGCCGTCATCGGAACCGGCGCCACGGCGGTACAGTGCGTGCCGCACCTCGGAGAAACCGCGAAAGAGCTGTTCGTCTTTCAGCGCACGCCGTCGTCCATCGACGTTCGCGACAACACCAGGACCGATCCTGCGTGGGCCCAAAATCTCGAGCCCGGCTGGCAGAAGACGCGGATGGACAACTTCAACGCTCTGGTGAGCGGCGTGCCCCAGGAGTCCGACCTGGTCGACGACGCCTGGACCGATCTCATCGGTCGAACCATCGATCGATTCCGCCGAGCGATGGAGGGCGGAACGTCCGGTCCGGACATCGCGGAGATCCTGGAGATCTCGAACTTCGAGAAAATGAACGAGATCCGCGCCCGAGTGGAGGCGTTGGTGGAGGACCCCAGAACCGCGGAGGCCCTCAAGCCCTACTACCGCATGTTCTGCAAGCGCCCGTGTTTCCACGACGACTATCTGCAGACGTTCAACCGACCGAACGTCACTCTCGTGGACACCGATGGAAAAGGAGTCGACCGCATCACCGAGCGCGGGATCGTCGTGAAGAGGAAGGAGTACGAGGTTGATTGCATCATCTACGCGACCGGTTTCGAAGTGGGCACCAGCTATGCGCGGCGGTCCGGCTACGAGATCGTCGGACGAACGGGTCGGACGCTCACGCAGAAGTGGGAGGATGGCGTACGCACGCTGCACGGGATGCACAGCCGTGAGTTTCCGAACTGCTTCATCCTGAGCATGAGCCAAGGGGCGTTTTCGGTGAACTACCCCCACTTGCTCGACCACCTCGCGATCCACCTCGCGTACATCGTGCGCCACGCGCTCGACAACGATGTTCGAACCGTCGAAGCGTCGGAAGAGGCCGAGGAGGCTTGGGTTCAGGCCGTGCTCGGGAACATGAACCCGATGTCGCACCCGGGCGGCGGCGATTGCACGCCGAGCTACTACAACATGGAGGGCAAGCCGAACCCGAAAGCGATGCAAGGGGCGCCCTATGGCGGAATGACCGGATCCATCTCGTTTTGGAGCGTCTTGAAGAAGTGGCGCGACGCCGGGAAGCTCGAGGGGCTCGAGCTCCGCTCCTGAAGCTCGCCTACCAAGTGTCCACGGTGCGGATTTTGCGCTCGCGGTCGGGCTTGGGCATCGAGCGAAGCCCGCGCACGATCCAGCCGCGGGTTTCCACCGGGTCGATGACAGCGTCCAGCTCGAAAAGCGAGGCGGTGTTGATCGCTTTTCCGCGTTCCTGAGCGATCTGAACCATCGCTTGCACCATCTGATCCTGAGCGGCGGGATCCTCGACGGCTTCGATTTCCTTTTTCATCGCGAGGCGGACGGCGCCTTCGAGGTTCATGGCGCCGAACTCGCCGGTGGGCCACGCAATGGTGAAGACCGGGGCACGGAAGTGTCCGCCGCTCATCGCTTGGGCGCCGAGGCCGTACCCCTTCCTCAAGACGACCGTGAAAATGGGCACGGTCACGCTCGCCGCGGCCACGAACATTCGGGAGACGTGGCGGACCAGCCCGGTGGCCTCCGCTTTTGGACCGACCATGAACCCAGGCGTGTCCATCAAAGACACGATCGGTAGAGCAAAGGCGTCACACAACTGGATGAAACGAGCGGCTTTGTCTGCGGCGTCCGAGTCGACCGCGCCACCGAGATAGTAGGTGTCGTTCGAAAGGATCCCGACGGGTTCGCCCTCGAGCCGCGCGAGGGCCGTGACGATGCTGCGACCGAAGTCCCGCCGAAGCTCGAGCACCGAGCCGGTGTCCGCGATGGTCTCGATGATCGGTCGGATCTTGTAGGCGCGTCGACGATTGTCGGGCAGAGCGTCTCGGAGGACGGATTGATCCGGCGACTCCCAGGTGGTGACTGCGCCTTGAAAGTAGGACAGGTACTTCTTCGCGACGGCGACGGCTTCGATTTCGTTTTCGACTCGGATGTCGGCCACGCCGCTCTTGCACTGCACGTCGATGGGGCCGATGTCCTCCGGCTCGAACTTGCCGAGCCCACCACCGGCGACCATCGCGGGGCCGCCCATGCCGACGTTGCTGTCTTCGGTCGAAATGATCACGTCGCTGCAACCCAAGAGGGCGGCGTTGCCCGCGAAGCAGCGCCCCGAAACGATTCCGACCCGGGGCACGAGCCCAGACAGCGCCGCGTAGGCGTGGAAGCTCGGCGTGTCGAGCGCGGCGACGGTTTGCGTGTCGGTGTCGTTCGGGCGACCGCCGCCGCCTTCGGCAAAAAAAACAATCGGTACCCGTCGCTCTCGAGCGATCTCGAGCATTCGGTCGAGCTTCAGGTGTCCGATGTGACCCTGGGTGCCGGCCATCACCGTGAAGTCGTAGACGAGCACCATCGTGCGCGCGCGGTCCGGGCTGAAGAGCTCGCCGTTCACCGACGCGAGGCCGCACACGATCGCGTCGGCGGGGCTTCTTTTCGCGAGCTCTTCGATCGAGTGTCGAAGCCGCTGCGCGGCTAGGGCCAGCGCGCCGTATTCGACGAAGGAACCCTCGTCGACCAATGCGCGGATGTTTTCGCGCGCCGTTTGTTGTCCGCGCTGGCGACGTTTTTCGACAGCCGCGGGTCGTCCTTCGTCGGACGTGGCAGCGAGCCGCTCGCGCAGCTCGGAGAGCTCGGGTCGGATGGCGGTGTCTTCGTCGCTCGTGCTCATTGACAATAGGTCGTTCGCGGGCCGGATAGCGAGCGCGTTCGATTGGCGAGCTCCACCGACGCGGGCTCCGCCGCGTAAGCGTAGGCGGCGGCCGGCGAAAAAACGCGTGCCGGCTCGTTCACCCCCACGACGGCGTCCTCCAGGAGGAGATCCCCCGTGCTCGAGACGAACCCGAGGGTGCTCGCGGACCAGTCGTTGCTCACGGCGATTTTCGAGACTGTGATGTCGTTGTCGCCGCAGGGGTTCGGATCGGGGCAGCCAGGAATGCAGATCGCCCCCGGGCGCGCCTGGTAGATGTTGTTCTCGCTGGCGAGCTGCCCTTCGTCGACACTCGCCGCGCCGTATTCGTACCACTCGAACTGGTAGTTGTTGAAGTAGTGCGCTCGGCCCCAGGTGAGGCGGGGCCCTCGCCGGGTGATTCGGTCGAAGAAATTGTGATGGAAGGTGAGCTCCATCTCGCGGCCCTCGATGGCGCCCGCGCTCTGCTGGCTGAGCAACAGCCCCTTGGAATGGGTGTGAAAATGGGTCCAGCTGACGGTGATGCGACTGCCGCCGCGCACGTCGAACAGGCCGTCTCCGCCGTTGAAGAGCTCGACGTGGTGTACCCACACGTCCCGCGCCGTGAAATCCTCCGGCTGGTTCGCCCCCTGTCCGCGCACGAGAAGGACGTCGCCTTCTTGGGTGCATCGGGGTGCGTTCGTATTCGTCAGCCGGACGTCGCTGATGATGATGTTTCGTTCGTCGCGGATTTCGATCGCGCCGTTGACGAGAATGTTGCGGCCGCGTCCATCGACGGTTTTGTTCGACAGAGCGCGGATGGGTGTCGAGCCCAGATCGATCTCGGCTTGTACGCCGACGCCGATGTCGAAGACTATCCACTGGCTCGCGGAGCTCTCGAGACCTTCTCGGAGGCTGCCCGAGCCGCTATTGGCGGTCGTCGTGACGCGATATACGTTGCCCGGATCGCCCCCCGTCGTGAAACGACCAAACCCGACGAGCTCGGACAGCAGTGTGTCCGAGCGAAACGGGTACTGAGAGCAGTCTTCGGCGGGACCGCTCGTGCACGTGCCGGCGAGACATTGCTCCGTGCCTGGACAGGTGCCGCACTGGGCGCCGCATCCGTCCGGCCCGCACACTTTTCCGGAGCAGTCGGGCACGCAGGTCGTGTCGGTGACGCACACGCAGAAGTCCGACGAGTGCCCCGACTCCGGGTTGCAGGCGAGCTCCGGTCGGCTCGTGTCCGCCTGGCACATGGTGTCGACGTCTTCGAAGACTTGGGCGCAGCTCATGCCCGCGGCGGCACACACCGCTTGGCACCCGGCGCTGTCTTCGAACACGGCTTCGCAACGACCGGGCCCCGATGCGCACACCTGCCAACCGCCGGCGGTGATGGCGCTGCAGTCGGCGGTAGGCGGGGTCCCGCCGGTTCCGCCGGTGCCTGGTCCTCCACCGGTGCCCGTCGCGCCGCCCGTCGCCGTCGCACCACCGGTTCCCGGCGCGCCGGCACCCGCGCCAGCTCCACCCGACGCTGTCGCGCCTCCGGCGGCGGGGCTGCCCCCTCCGCCGCCCCCGGTTCCGTCGTCGAACCCTCGGTTGCCGTTGTCGCTCGTGCCGCAAGCGGCCACGAAGCCAATGGCAATGCCAACCGCTGCGCCGTACCCGAGAGCATGACCCCGAACCATCGCCGGAGGTTATCGACGCTGTGGGCCGGGCACAACGCGCCGCTGCCGGTGTTCGCCCGTATACTCGCTTCGCCATGACGACCGCATCTGCCATCGACCGCGCTCGCGACGAAATCCTCGAAGACGGGGTGATCCTCTGCGTGCGCTTCGGCGCCGACGTGCCAGTGCTCGACGCGTGTCGCGCCGCGTTGAAAGGCGGCTTGCGGGTCTTGGAAATCACGCTGACGACGCCAGGCGCGCTCGGTTTCATGGAGGAGCTGGCCGACGAGGGATTCGTGGGCGGTGGAACTGTGCTGACGGTAGAGGACGCGAGAAACGTGGCCAAGGCCGGCGGCCGGTTTGCGTTTTCACCGGTTTTCGACCCCGCCGTCGTGGACGCGGCGCATTCTCTCGGCCTGCTCGCCGTTCCCGGCGCTTCGACGCCGACCGAGATCTTGGCCGCGCACCGTCATGGGGCGCGACTCGTCAAGGTGTTCCCCGCTGGCGCCCTCGGCGGTCCGGCGTTTCTGAGCGCGGTCCGCGGGCCGCTACCCGGCATTGCACTCGTGCCGACGAGTGGGCCGAGCAGCAAAACGGCGGCGGACTACTTTGCCGCGGGCGCCGTCGCGATAGGTATCGGACGAGAGGTTTTTGCTCCGGGGTTTACGTTGGCGACCGTCGAAGCGGCGGCGCGTCGGGTGAGCGCTGCGGTGCGCGCGGCACGGCCGCGCCGTCAGTGACCGCCGGGACCGGACGGGGCGAGCCAGTGTTTCGGTAGGATCTCCACCGAGAACAGCCAGAGCAAGGTGATGGCGATCGGCGCGACGAATCTCACCGACACGAGCCAGACGGGATACAGCGCACCGAGCTTCGAGCCGCGGGTGAACTCTTCGCGGCGCTCGTCGTCGGGCATGACCCAGCCGACAAAAATGGCAATCGCCAAGCCTCCGAGCGGCAGGAGCCAGTTCGAGGCCAGATAGTCGAAGGTGTCGAAGAAATTTTTCCCGACGAGCTTCTCCCACGCTGGGAAGAGCTTGCCGCTGCCCGCGAGGGCCGACGGCACGCCGAAAAGGAAAATCATCGAGCCGGTGACGAGCACCGCGCGCCGTCGTGTCCAATCGAGCTGATCGATGAAGCTCGAGGCCACGACTTCTAGGAGAGAAATCGCCGACGACAACGCGGCGAAAAACAGCAGCACGAAAAAGAGGATCGACAGCAGCACGCCGCCGGTCATCTTGCTGAACGCGATCGGCATGCTCTTGAACACGAGCCCCGGGCCCGCTTCGGCGGCCATGCCCTGGCTGAAGATGATCGGGAAGAGAATCAAACACGCCGCGAGCGCGACCAAGGTGTCCAGGCCGCTGATGAGCGCCGACGATCCGACGAGGTCCCGGTCTTTCGACAGGTAGCTTCCGTAGGTCAAGAGCGCTCCCATGCCGAGGCTGAGGGTGAAAAACGAATGGCCAAGCGCTTCGAGCACACCTTGGGGGGTGAGCTTGTCCGCGTTGGGGGAGAAGACGAAGCTCGCCGCGCGCCCGAAGCCCGGCTGCAGCACCGCGTCGACGAGCAATACGAGCATCATCAGGAAGAGCGCCGGCATCAGGATCCGCGACCACGCTTCAATGCCCTTCTTGATGCCGCCGAGCACGATCCCGATGGTCGTGAGCATGAACGCGGCGTGCCAGAAAAGATTGATGTCCCAGGCGGTGTAGAGCGTTCCGAAAGCGCTGCCGATCTCCTCCGGGGACTTTCCAGAGAAGAACCTCGTCAGCGCCATCAGCACGTAGTTCATCGTCCAGCCGGCGACGACGCTGTAGTAGGAAAGGATGATGAAGCCGGCGAGCACGCCCATCCAACCGATGATGCGCCAGGCGGTTTGCTCGCCGCGGAGCTTTTGGAACGCGCCCACCGGCGAGCGCTGAGCCCGCCGGCCGATGATGAGCTCGCCGATCATGATCGGCAGGCCGATGAGCGCGATGCACACCAAGTAGATGAGAACGAAGAGGCCGCCGCCGTTTTCGCCGGTGATGTAGGGGAACTTCCAGATGTTCCCGAGGCCGACGGCCGAACCCGCCGCGGCCAAGATGAACCCGCCGCGTGTCGACCACTGGCCGCGCGACGCTGTAGCGCTGTCGGTAGCCACGCAAGTACCCAGGGCGGGAGGATAGACGCGGTGTCAGCGCGGTGGAAAGTGCAGTGTTGTGCGCCTTGTGCTCAGCCTCGTTGATTGGCGAGGGCGCTCAGCGCGGAATGTCGCAGCTCGAGCAACGAGCGGATGGTGTCAGCGGCCTTTCGGGCGAATTCCGCGTCCTGCTTTTCGTAGTCGCGATAGTCGTTGATTTCCGACGTTTGGCGAGACGCCGAAAGCTCGCTGGCCTTTTCGGCGGCTTCGAACGTGGCGTTTCGCGCCCCGACGGAGGCGTCGACGAGCTTGTGGGACTCTTGGCTCAGCGTTGCGACGGATGACCATCGTTTCTGGCTCTCCTTGAGCTCACTCCTACATTTCGCATCGGTAGCGCCGATGGCCTTGCCAGCCGCTCTGGCGCGCATGCCGTGAGCAACCCCGGACATCATCAGCATCGAGCCCGAGGCGGCCGCACCGATTTTCATGACGCGGGCCCGCTTCTTCATGGCGTCGATCTGTTTCTCCTGGGTGCGATGCAGCGCCGCCTCTTTCTGTTGGCGCATTTGGCGCCGGGCCACCTTGCTCTCTCGAGCGAACTCGGCGATCGCGGCCAGCGCGGCGTTCATCGGATCGGCGAAGACGCGAGCCGGTGCCGGGATGTCCGCGTGATTCTGAGTCGCAGCGCTCGCGGGAGGGTTGCCGGCGGGCGAGATGCCAGCGGACACGGTGTTGGGGGTCGGAAGGGATGAGATATGGGTCATGCGAGGCTCCTCAGGATGGCGGCGTGGGTGGCTTTTCGCGCCTCTTGGATCGAAGCGATCACCTCGTAGGCTCGCGTGCGGGTTTCCTCCGCGGCGCGCATCAGGTCGATTCCGTCCTCGCCGCGCCGCGTGAGGCGCTCGGCTTGCTGGTCTTGCTCCAGCGCCGTGGCGTCCAACGCGAGTGATTTGGAATCCAAGACTCCGGCGCCCGTCGTCGTCGCTCCCTCGGTGCCGGCGGCGGCAGATTGTGTGCTTGCGGCGCCGACCTGTATGACTTGAGTGAACGTCGACGCGGTCGTTGCGGCTTCGGCGACGTCGGCGGCGGTTTCGGCGCCCGTTGCGACGACGCTACTGGCGCTGGCTAGGCCGGCGACGCCGGTTCCGATGCCGACGGCAGTACCTGCCAGCCCGACGCCCAAGCTCGCCCGGCTGCGGGCGCCCGCCGCGGTCATGGCTTCGCTCGTGATGCTGAGCCCGGCGGACGTGAGGGCCGCGACGGCGACCGGCGCGGTGGCTCCCGCCGTCACCACGGTGCCGGTGACCGCTGCGGTGGTGCCGATCCACTTGGCGGCTTTCGCGATTTTTTTCCACCGTCGCGCTCGCTTCGCTTTGGCTTCGGCCTTCTTCGCGGCTTTTCGGGCGAGGTCGATGGCGATCTTGCGCTCGGTGCCGGCGTTTTTCACTTGGGCTTTGCCGAGGTTCATTTCGAGGTCCGCCATTCCGTTGGCGACGAACGCCAGGGCGATGCTCGGGTCGGTCATTGCCTCGGGTATCGACGCGCTCGTCGTCGTGGCGACCGGGGGTGGCTCGCTTCCCGTGAAACCTGGGCGAAAAGCTGTTTCGACTTTCATGACGTTCTCCTGGTCATCGCTCGCTCCATCGCTCGAACGGCGGCCACGACGGTTTCGGAATCGTCTTGCTCGAGCACTTGCTCGAGCACTTCTCGCGCGCCGTCGTCGTCCCCGATCTGCAAACGCACGTCGGCCCAACGCAAACCGAGATCGATCGATCCGAGCTCGAAGCCAGTTTCGTAGATTTCGCAGGCGATCTCGTAGTCCTCGAGGCGCTCGTGGCACGCGCCGAGCCCCCACCAACCATCTTCTCTCAGCGGCTCGACGACGATCATGTAGCGGAAGAGGTCCGCTGCTCTCGCGTAGTCGCCGTTTTCGAAGAGCTCGTGGGCCAGCGCGTAGATGGCGTCGAGCTTCTGCTCGCGGGTCGGTTGGGGCTCGGCGGTGTTCATGGCTCTACACCCGACCGAGGTTGGCGACGGTGTTTTTGATGGGCTCGTTGATGGCGTTCATCACGTTGGACGTGAACGAGGTCAGCCTCGAACGCTCCTGCATCCACGCCTGGAGCTTGATCATGTCCATCTCGGTCGAGCCCTTGATCTCGTCGATCGTGTTTTCGATGCGCTCGACGGCAGTCTGGAGCATCGAGTCTCGCTGTCCCGAGTTCAGGTCATTGGCGCCGTAGATCTCGTCCCGTGCCTGAGCGAATGCGGCGGCGGCCTCCGGAGAGTTCGCGGATGCTGCGAGCTCGTCGAGCAGTCCGCGAACGTAGTCGGCGTTCCCGTCGTCGAGGTTCCCCGCGTTTTCCCGGATGTTGTTGAGCTCGGTCGCGACGCTGGCAAGCTCGTTCATTCGCGCCCGATTGGTCTGGACGGTGTCCATCCTCAGGCGGATCTGCGCGTCGATGTCGTTCAGGTTTTTCTCGAGGAACGCCATGAGCGCTTCAGGGGTCAGAGCGACAGCTCCCGGAGGCAGCGCGATGGAGGGACTGCCGAGGGCCTGCAGCCCCAGGGGGCGCATGGTCGTGGATTCGATGCCGACTTCCCCCGGGACCCCTATTGCGTTCCCGGACAGCGTTAGATTGCCGAAGCCGGATGGGTTGATCATTGGCGTGCTCATGTTGATGGTCTCCTTCTATCCGCGTGTCCCGACCGGGACGGTTTCCGTGCTTCCGAGCTCGGGTAGCGAGTCGAAAACGATTTGCGCGTCGCTCTCGAGCTCGGAGAGGCCGAGGCGGACGTGACCGAGCTGCTCGTCTTGCCGCGCGATCTCCCGCAGGTACGAGTCGATGCGCGCGTCGAAGGGATCGGAAAGGGTTGGCTGGCTCATGCCGGCCCTATCGGCCCCGGTGCCCCTCCAGTTGCTAAGAAAAGTCTCGATCTGCTCCCCGGCGAAAACACCTCCGAACCCGTGGCCGGCGGTGGAGCTGACGGCGCCTGGATTCCCGGCTATGCTGATTCGCCCATGCGCCGACGTCAGACGTGGCTCCCCGTGGCAGTAGCCGTGCTGGCCATGGCTTTTGCGCTTCCGGCAGCCGGGCAAAAGCCGAAGGGCAAAGGCAAGGCACCGAAGGAAGCAGCGGCTGCGGATCCGGAGACGCCGGAGACGAAGCCGGCCGACGATAAGAGCCGGGAGAAAAAGGCCGCGCCGGACAAAAAGGTTGCGGCGAGCAAGCAGGGCGACGGGCCCGCGGTCGTCAAAGTCGAAAAGGAAAAAGAAGAGGGCGTGAAGACCTACACGTTCGGTGCCGTCGAGGTCGAAGGGCGGCTCAAGTCGCCGCAAATCATCTATTTTCTGCGGCGGGTGCGGGCTGAGTTCAACACCGGCGCGCTGGGTCACCGGTCATTTTTGCGGGAACTTTCCGACACGAGGCGTAGTCCAGCCCTCAGATGAGCGCCCCGGTTCAACAGTCGGTCGTCCTGCGTGCCGCGGCGGTTTGGGGGTCCACCGTGCTGGCGGTGAGGGACCTCGGCGCCGGCCAATCCTTCGGCATCGGCGACGCCGAGGAGTCGGTTCTGCCCAAACCCGACGGGAGTGCGGTCGCGGACCTGCCAGTGCGCGCCGTGGGCGCGGGGTGGGAGCTCGACGCGCGCGGCGCAACGGGGGGAGTCCTCTACTTGCGGGGACGCGAAGAAAACCCGGCGACTCTCGCCCAGACTGGCGCGCTGGTTCCCATCGTCGCCGGCGATTACGGTCTTCTGCAGTACGGCAGCCTCAGCGTCTTCTTTCAGTTCACGCCGGTGGCTCCGGTGCTCGCCAAGCGTCGTCGTTTCGACTGGACGCTGGTGTTTTCGTTCGTCTTCTCTCTGACCTTCATCGGCGGCAGCATGACGGTGTTCGCGCTGCTGTCGACGCCGCCGGACATCGAAAAGCCGCTCGAGCTCGTTTCGCGGAGCGAGTTGTTCGACCGCATGAACATGGACCTCGAAGAAGTCGAGCTGCCGAAGAGCGACGACGGTGACAAGGGCAAGGGCATCGAAGACCCCGGCGCCAAGGACAAAAAGGATCAAGGCGGCGGCAAGAAAATCGCCGGCTCGGAGGGCTCGCTCGGCCGCAAAGGCAAAGAGGACAAAACCGAGCAGATGGGGGATCCGGCTGCGGGTCTGGGAGGAATGAGCGAAGTGCTGGCCAGCGATGTCGGCGACGAGGTGCAAAAGACGCTCGGGACCATCAGCTCGGTCGCCGAAGCGTTGGGCGGCTTGCGGTCGGATCGAATCGTCCTGGGCCGCGGCACCGGCACCGGGTTCAAAGGAACCGGCGCCGGGGGTGGTGGCGACGGCCCGGGCGGAGTTCCGTTCGGATCAGGCACGATGAGCACGGGATGGGGGCCCGGCAAGGGAGGCGGCTACGGGCGAGGGTCCGGAGGTCCCGGCGGTCGCGGCCGAGGCGGTCGTGGTCGTGGCGGCAAGGGCGACGGCGACGGCGCTGGCGGCGAAAAGAAAGTCGAAGGCAAAGCGAAGGCGAAACGTGGGCAAGGACTCACACCGCAACAGATCTCGCGGGTGGTCATGTCTCGGTACGGCGCCTTCCGCGCTTGTTACGAATCCGCTGCGGCCCGAAACCCGACGCTTCAGGGTTCGGTGAGCGTGAGCTGGAGCATCACCCCCGGCGGCAGCGTTGCCGGCGTGGGCATCGGTGGGAATTCGCTAGGAAACGCTCGCGTCGCGGGTTGCATCAAACGTCAGATCTCGCGGCTCAAGTTCCCCGCCGCCGACAAGAGCACCAACGCCAATTGGCCGTTCGTGTTCCGCCCGAGCAAGAAGTAGCCCCGAGCTTCGCGAGCCCGGCCAGGGAGGCGCCACTGGCACGCCAGTGGCATACTGACTTCGGGTCTTTTCGCCTCGAGGCAAAACCATGCGCAATTCTTCTACTTCTAGTCGTCCTGATTTGGGGGCCTGCCCCCACGGTTTGGGGCCTCGAAGCCCCGTATTGCTCGGTGCCCTCCTGGCGGGGTGCGTGGCCATGGGATGCAGCAATCGCGACGACACGCGCACGCTCGAGCCAGTCGTGCTCGGCATGACGGCCGACATGGCGCCGGCCTACATGAGCGATGAAGCCGAGTACTACGAAGTGAAGCTGCCCGTTCAGTTTCCTGTCATGACACCGACGGCGGCAGAATCCGCTGCTCTCGGCGGCGGAGTGGCTCCTTTTCCCTCGGAGCCGTACATCAAAAAGGGGGACATCGACGTCCAGGTGACCTGGACGATCACCAATCTCGACGCGAACACCCACGAGGTGAATCTGCTCGTGGATCCTTGGAACGAGTTCGGTCGCTACTGGCCCGGTCAAGCCGTCATCGACGAAGAAGAGCTGCTGCCCAATCTGTCGGGCATCCAGTCGTTCTTCCCGCTACCCGGAACCGATTCGGACGAAGAGTCCCGAGTCACCGGGACGTTCACCCTCGAAGACATGCAAGAGCTCGCCATCGACTTCAGCACCGTGATGAACATCATCCAGGTCGTGCCCCCACCGGCGGACGATCAGGAGGGCACCGGTCCGGTGAACCTCGTCAATCACGCGTTTTCGTTTCGCAACCAGTCGTCGAACGATCCGCTCGTCGATCAGTACATCCCCGGTATGATTGCGGGCCTGACGGGATTCGACATCGGTCTCAGAACCGCGAGCCCGGCGAACATCGCGCTCGAGATCGTGGTGGAAGTGACCGACCGCGGGAACAACAAGGTCGCCGAAGAAGCCGATTTCGACTGTCTTCAGGGCGTCTGTCAGTGGACCGGCAAGCCCAACCGCGGCTTGCTCGAGCCTCCCACGGCGTTCATCACCGCTGGAATGTGAGCGCTTCGGTGGCGTCGCATGGTAGAAATCCCGCGTGCCGCTGCTCGAACGGCGTGACTCCTACAGTCCCAAGCTGAGCTGGGAGCTTCATGCTCCCGAGGCGGACGCTCGTGGTGCGGTGCTCTTGACGCACGGCTACGCCGAGCACCGCGCGCGGTACGCCGAGGCGATAGCTACGTGGAACTCCCTCGGACTCATCGTGGCTAGCTACGATCTTCGTGGCCACGGTCACTCGGAAGGTCCACGGGGGCACGTTCGAAAATTTCGCGACTACGTCACGGACGCCGAAGACGTGATCGAAGAGGCGAGCAAAGACGAGCGTTGGGCCGCCGCGGGCAAACCCGCCCTCTTCGGTCACAGTCTCGGCGGGCTCATCTCCACGCATGTCGCGCTGTCGAGGCAAAACCGCTATTCGGGTCTGGCGATGACCTCGCCGTTCTTCGGATTGGCGATGAAGGTGCCCGCGGTGCAGAAAGCCCTCGGCCGCGTGGTTTCCAGGGTCGTACCGCGTCTGCCTCAAAAGTCTGGCCTCGCTGGCCGCGATTTGACGCACGACGCCGACCGGGCGCGCAAGTACGACGAGGACCCCCTTCTGGTTCAGCACGTGACGGTCGGATGGTTCGTGCAGAGTGAGGCGGCGCAAGTCGCTCTCGAAGAGCTGGCGCCATTCGTCAAGCTCCCCGTGTTCTGCTTGATCGCCGGGGACGACCGAGTGGCCGACGCCAACAAAGCCGAGCGCTTGGCAAATTCATTCGCGAGCGAAGACAAAGAGGTTCGTTTGGTCGACGGCAGGTTCCACGAGCTACTCAACGAGCCCGAGCGACAGACCTACGTCGACGAGCTGGGTGAGCGCTTGCTGCGCTGGACTACTGGGTGAACCGCAGGACCGAGACCGCCGCTCACGGAGGAACCTCTCGCTGAGGAACCGTTCGCGGTTCGGTGGGGTCGATGATCTCGTCGGGAGTCTTGACTTGCTCGGTCTCCGAAGGGTCGCGGTGGGGCGCCGACGGCCGGCTGATTCGTGACAGCGCGCGAACGATAGCAATCTCTGCTTCGTCTTGGTCGATCACGTGCTCGATGACGACGAGGCTCGGCGCCTCCGTGATGAGGAAGCGCTGAGCGCTCAGGTCGAGCCCCAGATCGGCTGCCGACGGCGCCAAGTGCTCTTCTCTAAACCATTCGACGAGAGTCGAGATCTCGCCGCAGAGCTCGGCGGCGCCACACTCGATGGCCGCGCGGATTTTCACCTCGGGCACCAAGTCGATCCGCAACGCCATTGCCGTCGCTCTCGAAAGTGGAGACAGCCGGGCAAGCGGCTCACCGGTGAGTCGCGCGAGCCAATCGGGAGCGAGCTTCCATGTCGCGATCAAAGCTCCGTCGGTGCCCAGGGCTTTGCGCAGCCGTGTGTGGGTAGCGCTCTTCTTTGCACTGGGCGTTCTGCCGTCCGCGGTGTCGACCATTTCCCGGAGCGTCGCACCGTCCGCGAAGAGCACCGGCCCGCCATCGCGAACACCCACCTCGCCGACGCTGCTGCCACTCGCGTCGCGCACGGCGATGAACGAGCCCAAGTGCGTTGACACCGCGCGCCCCCCGCGCCTGTCGAGGGTTGCCGAGGCGCAGCGAACGATTTCTTCGGCGTCGAAGTCGCCACCGGCCGCGAATCCGACGTCGTCCCTCGCCTCGCCGGCGATTTGCAAGTCTGGCGGCAGCACGAGGGCGAGCGAGCGCATGCTCGCGGTCGGATCGGTGCCGCAAACATCTTCGATGCTGCCGAGCCCCCAGAGCTCTCGTCCACTTCCGGCGAGCACGCTGCCGAGTGGGCTGTCCCGCAACCGGCCGAGGTCGAGCGTCGCGACGAACGGTGCGTCTCGCGGAACCGCGTCGAGCGCGTCGAACGGTGGATGCTCGCGCGATCGAGACGGCGGCGATGCGCGCCAGGTAATGGCGGTGATGGCTCCGGCCGCCACAGCAACGAGGATGGCGGCGTCGATCAGTCTCTGATTCACCCGTTGTTCCGCATGCTCCGCCGTCTCGCCAGGCCCCCGAGGGCGAGCAGCACCCACCAAGGGTGACTATGCCCCGATCGGCCCGCTCCTCGGCAAGCACAACCGCCGGCGTCGCTCGGAAAAACGCATGCTCCGTCGCGGCAGATGGCCCCAGCGGAGCAGTCCTCGCTCGCCGAGCACGCGAGTTGACAGGCGTCAGCGGAACAGCTGCCGGGGGAACAATCCTGAAAACCAGACGGGCAACGCTGACCCTCGCCGGGGCAGAGTCGTTCCGGGCTCAGGGTCACGCGATCGGCACACGCCGCTTCGCTGCAGAGCGTACCAAGAGCCGCCGGCGTACACTGATCGTCGCCGTTGCAGGAGCCGACGCACACGTCGCCGTTTTCCGAGCATTCTCGATCCGGATCCGTGCCTGCGGCGTGAGGGATGCAAACGCCTTCCGTGCCTGCGATGCCACACGAGCGGCACACGCCGGAACATCGATCGTTGCAACAAAAGCCGTCAGTGCAGAACCCCGTTGGGCACTGACTGTCCTCGGTGCATGTTCGCGCGGTCTGCACGACGCACCTGCCGCTCTGGCAGGTGGCTCCCGGCGCGCAGTGGGACGCGCTCGTGCAACTCGTCCGGCAGCCCAGGCCGTTGGGAGTGCAGTTGAAGGCGTCGGCGCACGGGCGACTGGCGGGTACTGGGCAAACCGCGCCGGTGCCGTCGCATACCGTCTGCTCGCGGAGAATGCCGTCGCTGCAGAACGGGGTCACGCACACCGTTCCGGCGGGCGTCGACCGGCACGCGCGCGCGCCGTCGCAAAATCCGCCGCATACCGGGGCGTCGGTCGGGCACTCCTCGTCTGGATCCAGGCCGTCGGGGATTGGCGAACAGGTCCCTCTCGCGCCGGCCACGTTGCAGGCCTCGCAAGTGCCGTCGCAGACGGTGTCGCAACAAACTCCGTCGACGCATTGGCCGGACCCACATTCCGCGGAGTCCGTGCAGGTGGCGCCGTCGACTTTGATGCACGTGCCGGCGAGGGCGTCGTCGTAGTTGCAGGTCGTGCCCGCGGCGCAGCCGAGCGCCGAGCAACACGCCTCATCGACGCACGGTCCGGTGTTGCAGTCGCTCGCATCGGTGCAGTCTTTCGTGCACACGCCGCCGTTGCAGCGGAAGCCCGAGGCGCATTCGGAGTCCATCGTGCACGAGGTGGTGCAAAAACGACTGCCGTCGCAGAGATATCCGCGGCACTCGCTGCTCGGATCCGCCGAAGCCGCCGTCGGGCTGCAGGTGCCCTCCATTCCGGCGACGTCGCACGCTTCACACGGGCCAGAGCAGGCCGAGCCACAGCACCACCCATCGACGCACGGGCTACCGGTCGGGCACTCGCTGCTCGCGGTGCAGGTCCGGACGCATCGGCCGAGAACGCATTGGTGAGCGCTGGCGCACTCCGCGTCACCGGCGCAGGTGGACCGGCAAGCCAGGGTCGCCGGGTCGCACGTGAAACCACCGCACGCCGTTGGCGGAATTGCCGCGACGGCCGTGCTGCAAATTCCCGTCGGCTCGCAGGTGTCGTCGGTGCATGGATTGCCGTCGTCGCACCCGACGGTGGCGCAGGACTCGGCGAAGCCGAGCACCCGGTGGTTGAGCGAGTCGGCGACGTACAGATCTCCCAGGGCATCCATGGCGAGCCCCGCTGGTCGGTTCAGAGACTCGGCGTCACGGCCGCCGGCATTGCCGTTGCCGGACGTGAAGCTGCCCCGCTGGCCGAGGACCAGAGACGCGGTCGTCGTCGCGCCCTCGTAGCGCAAGGCTCGATTGTTCCCGGTGTCCGAGATCCAAAGCTCCCCCGTGAGCGCCAGCAACCCGTCGGCGCGATCGAGTGAGTCTGCGCTACGCCCGCCATTGTTGGGGAATGCGGCCGCGAAAGAACCCTGCTGCCCATAGACGCGGTCGGCGGTGGTCGATCCGGTCGGATAGTGCAGGGCGCGCCAATTGCCACCGTCGGCGACGTAGATCCCGCCGGCGGGGTCTACCGCTACGGCGCTCGGGCTCTTGAGCGAGTCGGCGCTCACGCCGCCGATGTTTTGGACTCGACTCGTGAACGAGCCGAGCTGTCCATAGACCCGGTCGGCGGTCGTGGATCCGGCGGAGAAACGGAGCACCCGGTGGTTCTGCTGGTCCACGGCGAACACGGTGCCGTCGGGCGCGACGTCGACGCCCATCGGTTGAAACAGGGAATCGGCGGTCGGCGGGTTGGCACGGTCCGCGGTGGTGAAATCCCCATTTTGACCGTAGACGCGGGTGGCCGTCGAAGAAGACTGGGGCACGAAGAGGATCCGATGGTTCTGCGAATCGGCGACCAACAGCCCGGCGCCGGCTCCCCCGTCGGCGTTCCCTGAAAAAAATGCGACGTCGACGGGAGCACTCGTAGACTGAGCTGAGATCCCGCCGTTGTTCGCGTCCGAGCTCGTGAAGTCCGGTTGTCCGAACACCGCGTCGGCGGTGGTCTCGCCGGAAGCAAAATGCAGCACGCGGTGGTTGGCGAGGTCTGCGACGTAGATCCCGTTCGCGGAGTCCACGGCGAGACCACGTGGCGCGGCCAGCGACGCCGGACCAAGCCCTCCCAGGTTCACCGTCCCCGTCGTGAAGGAGCCCGCTTGTGCCAAGACGAAGGTTGCCGACGCGTCGGCGATGACCTTCGACACGGTTTGGTCGAGGCGCTCGGAGGATTGTGGGGTGCAGCTGGTCGCAGCGACCGCTCCGCTTCCCAGAAAAAGCAGCCCGGCCCCGATGTTTCGTAGTGCGCCCATCGCCCGAGCACGCGATTAGTCCCGGAACACCCCTCGCGCAAGTTCTAGACCGGAACTGGCGACAAATCGGCGGGCATCGGCCTCAGAGTGGCCGCGCCGTCTCCAGCAGAAGAGGCGAGCTCTTCAATCGAGCTCTTCAATCGAGCTTGTCGCCGGCTCGTCGTCCGTCGGCGGCTCGACGGCCTTCGGGTCGCGCAGGAAACACCCGGCGCTCCATCGGTGAACGGCGCGACACCAGCGAGCGCTGGCCGGGGAACGGCTCGAGGAAGTGTTCCTGAACTGCTTCGAGGCTACGGAGGTCATTTTCCCGGATCTCGAGAGCGTGCTCCTCGCACAACGCAATGATGCGGTCGTCGAACACCATCCGACGGAGTCTGCCGCTCTTGCTGGGGACGAGGGCGCCGGTCGACGCCGTGAGACTGGTGCAAACTTCACAGGAGCGGGCCATGGCCGAACGGTCGCTCCAGGGCGGCGTAGCGGACAAGTTTTTGTGAAGGATCAGCCGTCCCGACCGCTCGCCATCGACCTGGCGCGTTCCTCCACCCACCGAATCACCGTGTGTTCGGGCTGGTCGCCCGTATGGGCTCCTAGCTCTTGGATCCCGGTTGGGCTGGTGACGTTCACTTCGATGAGTCGGCCCCCGATGAGGTCGAGGCCCACGAAATAGAGCCCTTCTTCGGCGAGTGCAGGGCCGACCTCTTCGACGAGCTCTTGCTCCGTCGCATCGAGCTGGGTGGGCTCGACACGCCCGCCGACGTGGATGTTCGCACGAATGTCATCGGCTTGGGGCACCCTCAGGATGGCTCCGAGTAGCTTGCCGTCGAGCATGAGCACACGTTTGTCGCCTTGACGCACGGCGGGTTCGTATCTTTGCACGAGGGCGAGGTTCTGCCCCTCGCCGGTCATGATGTCGGCGATCGATCGCAGGTTCTTGTCCTCGACGTTCAGTCCGAGCACGCCGCTGCCACCGGCGCCATCGAGTGGTTTGATGACGGCGCGACCCCCGACCTCTTTGACAAAGTCGATGATCTGCTCGGGATCGGCCGCGACGAGAGTGTCTGGCATCCATTTCGCGAAATGAAACGCGTAGAGCTTTTCGTTCGCGTTGCGGAGGCCTTGGGGATCGTTGAGCACGAGCACCTCACGCTTCACGAGATCGAGCTGACGGGTCAAGTGTGCGTACTCGGTGTCGAATGGAGGGTCGAGCCGAATGAAAACGGCGTCGAGCTTGCCCACCTCGACCGTCTCTTCGGTGTCGATTTTCGTGTGCGGCGGCGTGTCCGAAACCTCGACGGAGCGTGCTCGGGCGAAGACCCGGTCGCCACGGTTGAATATCTGTCGAGGCAGGCAGTGCATGCACTCGTGCCCGAGAGCGCGCGCGCCGCGCATGAAAGCGAACGAAGTGTCCTTGTCGGGAAGCATCTTCTCGACGGGGTCCATGACGAATAGGAAGCGCACGGGGATGGTCCTCGGAAAAAAACACGCCCCCGGCTTTACGCTGGGAGACGTGGATCCTATCAGGAACCCATGGGGCTCGGACTCACCTCGCGTCGAGCGTTTGGACCGGAAAAACGGAGGCAGCGCGAGCGAGTGATTCGCTCTCGCAGGTTTCCGGTGGTGCCCGCGGCGGTGGGTGCGGTCTTGGTGGTGGGCTTGCTGGCGTTGGCCCCGAAGTCCGTGGCCCAGCGCGGGGGTGGGCGGATTGCCGTAGCGACCGAGAACAAGAGCGCGAGCCAGCTCGCGATCGCCCAAATGCAAAAGGGTGGTACCGCTGTCGATGCGATGGTGACCGCGGCGCTCTCGGGAGGCGTTGCGAGTCCGACCTCGAGTGGGGTCGGGGGCGGCGGCTTCGGTCTGGTTTGGATAGCGGCGGAGCGCCGAGCGTATCTGCTCGACTTCAGAGAAACCGCACCCAAGGGAATCGACGTCGCGGCCTTCGAGAACCGCCCGTTCTCGAAAGACCAACTCGGTCGGCTCAGCGGCGTGCCCGGCGAGGTCCGCGGTCTCTATCAGCTGCACAAGTTGCTCGGGAAACGAAAGTGGAACGAGGTGGTCGAGCCCGCGGCTCGCCTCGCCAAGACCGGGTTCCCTGTCGTTCGACACCTGGGCAACATGCTCAAGGGCTACGGCAAGCGATTGAAGCAGGACCCTGGTGTCGCGGGCGTTTACTACCCGAACGGAAGGCCAGCGGCCGTCGGCAATCTCGTGAAGAACCCGGCGTTGGCTCGAACCCTCGAGAAAATCGCCGCGAGTGGTCCGGCGGCGTTCTACGAAGGCGACGTCGCGAGCGACATCGTCGAGAGTGCGCGCAAGAACGGCGGTGCGCTCACGCTGGCCGATTTGAAGGACTATCGACCGGCCGAGCGCAAGCCGCTCCACGTCAGGTGGGAGGGATACGACGTCTACACGATGCCTCCGCCATCGGCCGGTGGCTTGATGCTCGTGCAAACGCTGAAGCTCTACAAGAAGGCCGAGCTCGCGCAACATGGCATCGACAGCGGGGCCTATCAGCATCTCGTGGCCGAAGCGCTTCGGGCGGCGATTGCCGACCGAATGCGATATCTCGGCGACCCGGACAAGGAAAAGGTGGATGTCGCAAAGCTCGTGTCCGACGAGCGAATGGCGCTCCGGAAGAAACGCATCGCGCTCGACCGCACCCACGGTATTCCGCGCTTCGGGCTCGAAGGCGCGGGCACCCATCACCTGGTCACTGCGGATGCACTCGGCAACGTGGTGACGCTCACGACGACGGTGAATCGACTGTTCGGCGCCAAGTACACGACCGAGAAGAGCGGCATCGTCATGAACGACGAGCTCGACGACTTCACCACCAAGTCGAGTGTCGCGCCCTTCGGGATGAAAGAGTCGCCGAACCGACCTCGACCCGGTGCGCGCCCAGTCTCGAGCATGACGCCGACCATCGTGGTGAAAAACGGCCGCGTGGTGCTCGCTCTCGGGGGTTCCGGCGGCACGGCCATCGCGACCAACACGACGCAGATGGTCCTGTCGAATTTGGTTTTCGGAAATTCGCCGAAGCAGGCCTTGGCAAAACGCCGCTTTTACATCCCGACGAGGCAGGCATACATCATGCTCGAACAGGGGGCTCCGAAGAGCCTGGTTCGGGACCTCGAGTCGCGTGGGGAGATCGTTGGGTTTTTTCCCTTCAAGACCACCGCGATGCAGATGGTGGCAATCGACGAGCGCGGTCACAAGCTCGCCGCCTCGGACCCGCGCAAACACGGGTCGGCGATCATGAGGTGATTGATCCGCGGTCTACCGCGCGCCTACGTCTTGCCAATGAGCTCGAGGTACTCGTCGGCAAAGTCGGTTCGTAGCTCGATCCACATGGGCAGATGGTCGGACATCTGAAACGTTCGCCACTCCTTGTACTTCCAAGCGGCCTTCTTGCTCTTCTTCTTCGCGCGCTTCTTGTTGGTCTTCTTGCTCGCCTTCGCGGAATGGGCTTGTTGCTGCGCCATCACCGGCTCGTAGGCGGATTCGTCGACCCCGTCCGGATCGTCGTCTCCCATGCGGAACACAGTTTCGAAGAAGTCGAATACGTCGGCGCGAGCTACTTCGACTTTCGAAACGCTCCCGTGTTCGGCCCGTCGTTCGTCGGGATCAGTCCAGTAGGCGATTTGATCGTAAGCTTTGCTTCGATCGACGTTGCTGCCTTCCGGGATTTCCCGGAGCTCCTCCGGGACCTCGAAACCGTTCGTGTGGAGCGCTTTCCAAGTTTCGTGTTTCTTGTCGACGATGTTGAAGTCGCCGAGCACGAAGAAGATGCTCTCGGCATCCGAGTCGATCTCCGACGCCGCGCGGGCGGCTAGGAACTTCGTCAGTTGGCGAATCTCGCTCTTTCGCCGCTCCATGCCGACGTCATCGCTGCCGTAGTAGATGTGCACCGTGCACAAGATGAACTTGAACCAGGCCGACTGGAACTCCACGACGTACGGCGTTCGCGCGAATTGAAGGTCGTCGCCGACGATGGCGCCGCCGGGCAGCTTGATCGTGGCCTTCGTGAGCGCTGCCTCGAGCGCCGCCCCGGATAGAACGAGGTTGCCCTTCTTGTCGACCTGAACCTCGGTCTTCGCGGGGATCACGAGGCTCGTTTTGGTCGAGGTGATGGTTGAGCCCGCGGGCGGCGGCACGACCAGGTCGTCGACGAGCCGCTGCTTTCCACGGTACTTCTTCGTTGGAGCGGTCTTTGCTCCGAAACCCTTGCCCTTGGGCAACACGTACTGAAACCCCTTGGCGACGCTCAACCGGCCTTCGTGCGGATAGTTGATTCGATCCTTGCCCGCGAGGGTGAGCTCACCGGCGACGTTGCGAAAGCGGGCCTTGTGTTTGTTGTAGACGAAGACCATGCGCTCGCGGTTTCCGCCGCTCCCCTCGGTGACGTCCGTGGCGAGGAAGTCCCAGTCCGGGCCGAGGATACGCATGACCTTTTGGAGACCGGTCAGGTCCTCACGAACTTCCTGCACGGCGATGATGTCGAAGTGGGAGAGGATTTCGGCGATGTAGTAGTAGCTCTCGGGCAAACGCGCCCCGTACTTGCTCGACGGGAATTCGCGAATGTTCCAGGTCGCTAGGCGAAGCCACCGCTTTTCGTCGCGCGGGCTGCCTTCCTTGCCGTGGATGTGCTCGCGAAGTGCGCCGCGAAGTGCGCTCAATCGGTCGATGCAGCGCTTCTTCCAGGCTTTCGTCGTGGCATCATCCCCCGCCTGCGCGCGGAGCTTGTAGTAGAACATGGCCGTGCCTCCCCTTGACTGACTCGCGCGATTCTAACGCCCGGTCCTGCGTAATTGCTCCAAATTCTTTGAAAACGTCGATGCTCTCCACGGTCCGCATGCCCAGGGGGCTCCACGCCACGCCCGTCTTCTTTTCGTTGCTACTCGTTTCGGAGGCGGCGCACGCAAACAGCGCCATGGGGTTGAAGGGTATCGGTGAGGCCATCGCGTTGATGATCGGCATCTGCGCGCTCGTGCTCAGCGCTTTGCTCGGCGCCGCGGCCTGGGTGAGCGCGCTCAAGCCGCCCTCGGCCGTGGGATGGATCTTTGGTCGTGGTTTTCTCGGAGTATCGGCGGTCATCGCGTTCGCGATCGGTGGTTTCTTCACCGCGATCGGCATGAGTCTGTGGTTTCGCAAGGGCACGCCGGTGTTTCTGCTCGTGGTGGGGGTTTTGGCGCTCGTTTTCATGGCGGTCGAGTTTTTCATCGCGGGGACCCTCTACCGGAGGGCTGGCCGACGGGGCACGTCCAAGCTCGCGACGCCGTTCGCTTTCGTGAGTCATGTCGTCGCCGTCGTCTTGGCGGTAGCGGCGTGCGTTCTATTGGTGTCCGGCGCTAGCGCGCATCTGTTTCCCGCCCCACCGGGCCCATCGCCTGACGTCCGCCGGTACAAAAAGGGGTGCGATGAGAACCGCGGGTCCGACTGCAACATGCTCGGCCTGCGCCACCAATCCGGCGGCGCAGGCCCGCGCGATCCGGCACGGGCGGCGGTGCTTTTTCGGAAGTCGTGCGACCTGGGAACACCCATCGGTTGTAGCAATCTGTCCAAGCTGTACTCCAAGGGCGATGGCGTGCCGCGAGACGAGACGCTCGCGAAAGAATACGCCGATCGCTTCGACGAGCTTCGCCGTGGTCGATAGTCGCGCCTCAGCCAGTCCGAGGCGCTCGACGCCCTACGAGGTTGCCCAAGGGCGCGGTGTCTGCTCTGCTTCGGCAAAATGAGAACAGCACTGCTCGTCCCGCTCATCGTATCGCTTCTCGGATGCAAGATCGTCGATGAAATACGCGACAACGTGATCAGTGAACCCGGCACCCCGGTCACCGGTGGCACGGCGGCAACGCCGTCCTCGACGGTGGCGAACCCGCCACCGAGCGCGGCGCCCACCCGGCCTGACGGCTTTTCGCTCATGAAGTTCGCCGTCGGTCAGCACGTCGACTACCGCACGGCCGGCAACGCCACGAAGAATCGCTATGCGTGGGCCGTCGTCGGTGAGGAGGGCGGAGCGTTTTGGCTTCAGCTCATCAGTCGGACGGACGGCAAGGACTACGTCATGCATCTGCTGACGGACATCTCGGACGGGTCCGAGATCCACAATCTCGATCCGAAGAAGATGAAGTTCAAGATTCCCGGCCGAGGCGTGCAGGAGATCAGCGGCAAAATGATGGCCATGGGCAAGCGCATGACGAACGACAGAACGTTCTTCCTGGAGATGAATCCGGGGACCATTGCCAAAGGGGCGCGGGAGGACGTGTTGGTCGCGGCCGGCGCTTTCAGTGGCGCTTTCGCTTGGACCGGAAAGACCAAGTGGCAGGGAAAGACGAACAAGACGAAGTTCTGGTCGCACCCGGACGTGCCCATCACCGGTATCGTGAAGGGCGACGATGGCCAGAACACCTGGGAGCTCACCTCCTACGGTAAGACGGGCGCAAAAAGCGAACTCTGAGCTCGCCATCCAGACGAAGGGGTTTTTGGGGTGGAGGGCTCGAGCGACCGCGGCGTCGCGTGTGGCGGCGGCACCAGCGCAGTCTTCGCCGCCTAAGGCCGGAACGACGCGACGACGAGCTCGGCACTCTCGTTGTCGTCGAGATCCGTCGCGACAGCGTGACCGACGCCACGCTTTTCGACCGCGGCGATCGAATAGCCTCGGTGACGGCCGACGAATACGGCCGTGTTCCGGAGAACCCTCGGTTCGAGGTGCGCGCGAATGGGTACGCGGGAGGCGTCGTAAACGTAGACTGTGACGCGGCGGCCACCGAGCCGATACCGCAACGACGCCGCGCGCTGGTTGCGGACGACGATGACGTTGCCCCCTTCAAGCCTGGCTCCGTACTGGTGCAGCCCCGGCACTCGGACCGGGACTCCGACCTCGGGTTCGAAACGACCAATGAGCTGAGGTTCGGTCACGGCTGGTGGTGTCGGTGTGGCGTGATCGTCGACGAGCGCGTCGATGAGTGATTCGAGAGCGGCGGCAGGGTCTTGCGATGAAGCGGCGGACGCGGTTTTCTCCGTGACGCTCGAAGTACGCGCCGGGCTTTTGTCGGCATTCCAGGCGCCGATGGCGAGCACGACGCTCGCCGCGAGTGCGAGCGGTGCAACGGAGCGCCAGGACAGGCTACGACCGAGCTCCGAGGATACGAGAGGCGGTGCGGCGACGACTTCCGGCGGGCGCGACTTTTCCTCCGTGAGGGCCGCGCGGACGCGTTGCTCGAAAGCCGGACTCACGATGGCGACATCAGTGACGGCATCGCGCGTGCTCCAGCGAATCGCTTCGTGGAAACGCACCCACTCGGTGCAACCGGGGCACGAGGTCAGATGTTGCTCGACTTCGATGACCTTGTCGGGAGAAAGCTCGCCGTCGAGGAACGGTCCGAGCGCCGCAGCCATGTGGGGGCAGCTCACGAGCCCCTCCGAGCCGTGCGGTATTGCTCGAGGTGGATGGGCTCTTGCTTGGATTCGACCGGGCGGTCGCTTTCTGGGTTCACGATGCCCATTGCACAAGCGTGCTCGTAGAGTCTTTTCTTGAGCAGGCGTCGGCCGCGGTGCAGTCTCGACATGACCGTCCCGATGGGGCAACCCATCACGTCGGCGATTTCCTTGTAGGACAGCTCTTCGACATCGGCGAGCACGACCGCGAGTCGGAACTCCTCGGGAAGCTCTTCGAGCGCCGTGTTGATTTCACGGGCCAGCACGGGGCGGATAGCGACGTTTTCTGGATCTCGCATGGCCTCCATCGTTGCCGTGCCGATCCAGCCGTCGGCGAGCGGGCCGGCGTCCGGGCCCTCCAGCACGCTCCGCTCGAGTCCGCCGCGCCGGTAGCGATTGATGAACGTGTTCGTGAGAATCCTCAGCAGCCATGCTTTGAGGTTCGTGCCCTCGGCGAACTGGTGCCGCGCGCGCATTGCCTTGACGAAGGTGTCTTGAACGAGATCTTCCGCCTCCGGAGCGCTGCGGGTCATGCGAAGCGCTACCGCCAGCATGTTCTGCAGGTATGTGAGGCTCTCCTGTTCGAATTCGTCGGCAGGCATCGGGACGGCCCGGGTCGGTCTTGGTGCCACGGGGGCGAAACCCGTCAACTTTACCGCTTATTCCCGGGATCCGCCCTGATCGTCGAGGCGCTTTTCGATGCCGTCGAGGCGTTCGTTGAGCTTCTTTACCTCGATTTGAAGCTCTCGAAATCCAGAAAAGTCCGGCAATACTGCGCGGATACGGTCGTCGATGGCGTGCTGCCACTGCTCGATGGTGGCTTTCGAGCTCTGCAGCACCTTCTGAAGACCCTTCTGTCCATCTTTCTCGGCCACGAGCTCCTCCTCTTGTTCCGACCCCGTCTCGAGCTCGCCGCCCTCCTCCTTCGGGATCAAGCGCCCGATGGGCCCCTCCCTCAAGGTCGCCATGAGCTTCTCACCGCGCTGGCGGATCAGAGCCTTCAAGGTGGCTAGCGGGATGCCTCGTGGTCGCGCCTTCAGCTCCTCCGAGATGATCAGGGCGAGTGTGACGTCGGTCTTGTCCTCTTTGGTGGCGTTGTCGATGATCTGTACTTCTTCACCCGCGCGGACCATGTCGGCGATCTGAAGAAGCGTCACGTAGCGGCTGTCCTTCGTGTCGTAGAGCTTGCGGTTGGAGTAGCGCTTGATGATGCGCCGTTCCAGCTCTTCGCCGGTCGAGGTGCCGTCTTCGCTGACCATTTTCCCGTCGATTTGTCAGGGCGTGCGTTGTCGCGCCCCGACGATCAGCAGACCCTAATTGCTGCACAGCGTCAAGACGGGGATCAGCCCGTCTTGGCGTGAGGCAGCTCAGTGAGCGCTGCGAGGTCCGCTCGTGAGATGTCGAGGGCCATGCGGAGGAAATCCTCGAAATCGTCGCTCCTCGCGCCGATCTCGCTCACCCACGCGATCACTTGCATCTCTCCCGAGGGAGAAAGAACGTCGGGGTTGAACGCGAACAGGCTGGTTCCCTGCGGATCGATTCCGAACGGGATGATCGTGCTGGGTCGGCCTCCGGGTCTCGACGGAGGCCCGATGTCGGGCACCGGCGTTTCGGCTGCCTCGAATACTGCCCGCGCGAGGTCGGCGTAGCTCTTTTTTCCGAGCTCGGAGGTACCCAGCAGACTTGCGCCTTCGAAGAATCGGGGCCACCCGTCGTGCTCGGCGAGGAACTCGCGGTAGCTCGGGGGTAGGGCTCGACCGATCCGTCGTTCGGCGCGAGCGATCGCTTTCTTGCTGGCGCTGGGGTTGGGCACCAGGCCGAGGTCCATGTGCGGGGCGCCGGCCATGATGTCGGTATAGACCGCTCGAATCTGAGTCAGCCGCGTTTTCCAATTGCTCATTTGTCGTCGCCTCTCGCTAGCCGCGCCGACCCTAAGCATCGACGTGGCGTGGGCCCAGAAATCGGCTTGGCGTCTCCCGGCCACGAGCGCCGGCCACGCGCTTCGATAACCGGGCGCTTTCTCGCCCGTTTCGGTGCGTGGTCGCTATGTCTGCACGGCGATGGCGAAGGTCAGGCTCGTCACTTGGATCGTCTTGCTCGCGCTCTCGATGGTGGCGTGCAGGGTGGGCGAGGCCCCTAACCTGCTCGATGTCGTGGACGTCTCACCGCGACGGGTCGAGGTCGGTGATCACCTCGAGGTTGTCGGAAGCGGATTCCCGGAAGGCAAGCGCGCCACCGTCACGTTTCGCGGGACACTCCACCGGCCGGGCAGCGAGCCGGAACCGGTCGAGCTCGTCGCTGTTGCGTCGAGCACGTCTCAGAATCGCATCGCAATGATGCTCGACGACGAGCTTCATCAGAGATTCTGCGGCACAGGGCCCGACGCCGACCACACGACTTTTCGTGGCGACGTGATCGCCGCGTTCGCGCCACGTGGACGTGCCGCGCCCCCCGTCACCGGTACGGCTCACGACATCGTGCTGGACTTCTCGTCCCCGATAGTTCCCCGCGCGGTCTCATTCGATCGCGAAGCCGAGGGCCGGCGAGCGCTCGAATTCGCTGGCGTCACCCTGGATGCCCAGGCTCCGCCCGGCGGGCTGAGCGTTGCCGAGGTCACGCCTGGCGGGCGCGCCGCACGAGCGGGCATCGAGCCGGAAGACACGCTCACCGAACTCGACGGACTGATTTTGAGCAGTGTCACGGATTTCATCCCTTCGAGTCGCCGCTTCGCCAGCATCGTCGTTCGTCGTGCAGGCATCGACGAGCCCATCGAGCGTCGCCTGGAGGTCGAGGGGTTTCGGCAAACGCCTCCTTCGGACTTGGCGGGGGCGGCGGTCATCGTGGGGCTCGCGACGATCCTCCTCATGCTCTTCATGTCGCCGATCGCTCAGGCGCTGACGTGGACAGGGCGCCGGGTGGCCATCCGACTCAAAGAAACGAGCTCTGCTCAGCGCCACGGCACGCTCGGTTTTGCGGTCTGGATGCTGCACGGGCTTCGATCGCTTTTGTCCGAGGAGGTCGTGCCAGGCCGACCCGACGGTTGGATGGCCAGGCTGGTTCCGTACCTCATGTTCCTCGCGATTAGTGCTGCGTTCACCGTGTTGGCGTTTGGACAGCCGCTGCTCGCGCCCGACTACGATCTCGCGGTCTTCTTCTTGAGTGGTTCGATGGTTCTGGTGACCGTCGGGCTAGTGCTGGGGGGTTGGAAGGGCGGGGGACACTGGTCGCTCTTCGCCGGCATCGGAACTGCGTTTCACATCGTGACGTCTCTCGTCCCGAGTGTGCTCGCGATCGGCGCGATCGTCATCGTCACGGGGAGTGTGCGGTTGAGCGACATCGTATCTGCCCAGGGCGGTTTGCCCTGGCGGTGGCATGCCTTCGCGAGCCCCGCGCTCCTCTGTTCCTTCTTTCTATTTTTCACTCCTTCCATCGCTGAGACCAGTCGCGCGCCGGCGGACTTGCCGGAGGCCGACAGTGCGCCCGACAAGCTTCAACTCCGTCACGGCTTGGTGCGCTACCTCATGTTTTTCGCCGAGTGGGGCAATGTCTTCGTCCTGAGTGGCCTGGCTGCGGCGATCTTTCTCGGCGGGTGGCGACTACCGGGCGTCGCAGCCGCCGAGCAGAGCATGAGCGCGACACATCAGGTCGTCGGCGCGCTGGTCTTTCAGCTGAAGTGTTGGTCGTTGATTCTGACCGTGCTTTGGCTGAGGTGGGCCTTGCCGCGACTCCGCGTGGAACAGATGGTCGGTCTCGTTTGGCGCTGGCTGATTCCCGCGTCGGTGCTTGCGGTCGGTGGAGCGCTGCTCTGGGTTCACGGCCGGCAGAGCCCGTTCGTGCGGGCGTGTGAGAACGTGCTTCCCTACGTCATGTTCGCGGCGATCGCGTTCGCCGTGCTCTACTTTCTCCAGGCGGTGCTCTCGGATTTGCGTTCGAAGAGCGGGCAGGTCTCGCTGAACCCGTGGCTCTGAGATCGCAGCGAGCGAGATCCCGCGGCGAGGCTTGTGCTAGCGTAGCCTGAGGGACATGCGCGTTGCCGCGGACGCAGACCGAGTCGCGCTCGAGCGCGACCTCTACCGCAGCATGCTCGGACTCGGGCAGCAGCACGACGTCACGCCCTTCCTCGCCGCGGCAATCGACATGGTGCTCGGGGTCACGGGGGCACGGAAGGCGTACCTGGAAATCGGGGCACCAGACGGTCCGCAGTACTGGTTGGCCAGCGGATTCGTCGACGCCGAGCTCGAAGCCGTGCGTGGGGAAATTTCTCGGGGCATCGTCGCGAAGGCGCTGGCCACCGGCCAATCAGTCAGCACCGCAAGCGCGCTCGATGATCCTCGTTTCGCGTCGCAGGGAAGCGTACAGGCGCGGCAGATTCGCGCCGTATTGTGCGTGCCCGTGGGGGCGCCGCCGGCGTTCGGTGTCGTGTATCTGCAGGGCCGCGGCGAGGCGGGGCCGTTCACTGCGGACGACCAGGAGCTCGCGGAGATTTTTGCGCAACAGCTCGCCCCCCTCGCAGACAGTTTGATCACCCGTGAGGAGGATGCGCAGCGGTACGACCACACTCGAGAGCTCCGGGCTCGTCTCGATGTCGTCGACATTGCCGGAACGAGTCGACCGTTGGCCGCGTTGTTCGAAAGCCTGTTAGTCGCGGCTCCGGTGGACATCTCCGTGCTGATCACTGGAGAGAGCGGCACCGGCAAGACGGCGGTCGCACGAGCGCTGCACCGGAGCTCGCCTCGCCGAGAGAAACCGTTCATCGAGGTGAACTGTGCGGCGATTCCGGAAACCTTGTTCGAGAGCGAGCTGTTCGGGGCGGAAAAAGGAGCGCACAGCACGGCGCACCAGCGAATCGAGGGCAAGGTCGACGCGGCCGCCGGCGGTACGTTGTTCCTCGACGAAGTGGGCGAGATACCGCTCACGGCCCAAAGCAAGCTACTGAGCTTTCTCCAGGGCAAGACGTACTCGCGACTGGGTTCGCCTCAGCCGCTCGAAGCCGACGTGCGCATAGTCGCAGCGACAAACGCCGATTTACCCGAGCTAGTCGCCGGCAAGCGGTTCCGCGAGGATCTCTACTACCGATTGAGCGTGCTCGAAGTCGCGGTGCCCTCGCTCCGGGAACGCTCCGAGGACATCCCCACGATCGCCGACGCGGTGGCGATCGCCGTGGGGCGAAAAAACGGTGCGTTACTGCCGCTCTCGCCGGGCGCCCGGCGCGCGCTCTCGGATGGCGAGTGGCCCGGCAACGTTCGTCAGCTGGAGAACGTGATCCACCGCGGCTGGGCCACCGCCAAGGCGCATGGAGCGAGAGCGATCGAGCTCCGGCACGTCTTTCCGAAGTCCGGCGCCGAATCCGAAGCCGGCGAGCTCAGCTACCATGATGCGATGCGACGATTTCAGACTCGTCTGGTGCAGGAGGCACTCGAAGGGGAAGGGTGGAACGTCAGTGCGGCGGCACGTCGTCTGGAAGTATCTCGCTCTTACCTCAACGAGCTCATTCGTACGCTCGCTCTCGAGCGCCCAGCGAAGTCGTGACCGACCCAGCTCACGAGTCCGAGCTCGAAGCCGGTGACATGGTGGGCGGCTATCGGATCGACCGTGCGATCGGCAGCGGAGGGATGGGCACGGTTTACAGTGCGGAGGAGCCGACGATAAAGCGCCGGGTGGCGGTGAAGGTGCTTCGCCGTCGCTTCGCCGACGACGCAGAGTTCGTGGGTCGGTTCGAGCAGGAAGCGCGCGCAGCCGCCGAGGTGCGACACCCCGCGATCGTCGATCCTTTCGCGTTCGGGCAGCTAGAAGACGGTCGCCCGTACTTCGCGATGCCCCTGCTCGAGGGCGAGTCGCTTCGCGACACCCTCGGGCGGGTCGGCAAGCTCGCACCCGACCGGGCGTGGAGGATCGCCCGAGAGGTGGCTTCTGGCCTGGGCGCCGCCCACGTCGTCGGTCTCGTGCATCGCGACCTCAAACCAGACAACGTCTTTCTCGAGAGCATCGGCGACCGCGAGCGGATCCGTATTTTGGACTTCGGAATCGCCAAGTCTGTGGTTTCGGACCCTTCGGCGAGTGGGCCCCGCACCCAAACCGGCATCATCCTCGGCACACCGGCGTACATGGCTCCCGAGCAGTGGTGGGGGGCACGTATCGACCAGCGCACCGACCAGTACGCGCTGGGCGTCTTGTTGTTCGAGATGCTCTCGGGCGGACCCCCGTTCGACCCGAGCCACGAATCGGGCGTCATGCGGCTCCACCTTCACGAGACGCCGCCGGATCTCGTCGAGATGGAGCGCGCCGTCGTGCCCGCCCTCGGTGCCCTCGTCGCAAAGTTGCTCGAGAAGGAGCCACGAGATCGATTCGACTCGATGGAGGAGGTGATCCGAGCGGGAGACGCCGCCCTCGGCTTGATCCCGATAGCGCGGCCGGATGAGGACGACACGAGCGGTGCCATCCGTTCGTCGGGTGATACGACTGCGCCGCCTCCAGCGGAGGCGCGCGAAGCTAGCACTCAGGGCACCGATCCTCACGCGGATACCGTGGCGTGGCCGCCCCGGGAAGAACGAGCGGGAGCAGCGGACGTCGAAAGCAAGGCGGGCTCCGGGCGCGCTGTCACGACGGAGAAGACTTCCGCGGAGACTACCTGGCGAAGGTGGCTCGTCGCTCACGCCGCGATCGTCATCGTCGGTTCCGCAGCGCTGTATGCCGTCGGTTATGCCGGCTCGTTTCGGCACGACGTCGTCGAGTGGTTTCGCATCGCCGGGTACTTTGCGTACTTCGTGCTCGCACTGGCGATCGTCGGTCTTGGCGGCCTCGTTTGGATGGCTCGGCGAGCCCAGAACGGGAGCGGGACCGCCGGCGCGTGGGCGCTCGTGGTCCTTCCCGGAATCGTCGGCGCCATTGCCACCTACACGGGTTGGCAGGTCGTGACGCAGTACCTCGGCACCCTCGCACCCACCGAACGGTTTCCGATTTTCAACGAGGGCGCGTGCGAGGCGGGCGCAGCGCGGTTCTTGGGTTTCAGCGTGGCGGTCGTCTTCAGCTTGTCCCTCGTCGCTCTGATAGCGATGTCTCCAGGGACCGCCCGACGGACGGACACGAAAGAAATTCGAGCCGCGGCGTTGGCGGCGCTCGGTGTTGGTGTCGTCATCTCCATTTTGGGCGCTGTCATGGGAGCGCCTTCGGGCGCGCTGGCGGCAGGTACGGCTTCGGCGGTGATCGCTCTGACGCTGGTTTTTCCGATCCCAGATGGTCCTCGATACGGCGCGCTCGAGGTCGAGCGGGCCGTAGCCGGTATCCTCGCGGTGTTGCTCGCCGTGGCCATAGGCTTCGAGCGCATCGCAGGTCGCGAAGCCATTCTGTGGTCGGAGGAGCCATCGCGCGCGGCTCGCGTCGAAGAAATCCTCGCGGCGAGCGCCGAGCGAGAGGTCACCATGCCACTGGCGATTGCCGCGGTGCTCTTGGTGCTGCTGCCGAGCGCGGTGCGTCTGCGTTCGCTCGCGAGGCGAGGCGCGCTCACGAAACCTCGCGCCAAGGCGTGGTTGTGGCTCGGGCTTCTGGTGGTTCTGGGCCTCGTCGACGTCTTCTTGACTCGGCGGTTTCAAGCCGACGGCGAAAAGAGTCGCGCGGCCCTCTCGGATCAGTTCGCGTTGTTCGCCCAGCTCGATCCGCCTTCTACGCTCGAGCTCGACCACGAAAAGTTTCCCCTCGCCCCCGCTCCAGCGCTGCAGATCACTCGCCGCGCCGTTGCCGTCAACGCCGAGCGCGTCGTTCCACTGAACGCCGCGAGCTCTCTGGAGGGCAAGCACAGGCTCCGCGACGAGTTGTTCAAGGCGCTCGCGGATTTCGAGGGGCCGACGGATGCCGCGGATCTCTCCGTGTTCATCGATCGTGAAGTGACGTGGGGCATGGTGAAGAGCTTGCTCAACACCGCCCACGCCGCGGGAGCGAATCGCGTGGAGCTCGTGCTCACGCGCGGGCCTTCTCCCACGATTCGCCCCGACGCCCCACCGGAAGCGGCTTACTTGTTGCCCGCCGACTTCGTGGCCGTGCGTGCAAAGCTCGGCGACACGGGCAGGGCACCCGACGAGCATGTTCGTTTCTCCGAAGTCGCGCCTGCGCTCGTCACCGCTGCCCAGGAGAACGCCCTGCTCGAGCTCGACGTCGGCGCAGCTGCGCGGGCCCCGTGAGTTGTCCGGGAGTGCGGACACTCGGGTGATGGGCGGTGTCCTCGTATCCGGTCAGGGTCGCGCTCGGAGGCTAACGTGGAGGAGAAAACGCCCTGCGCCCAGTGCTTCGCGCTCATGGCACGCCATTCGCAGTGCCTCCTCGCATCAACCCAACACGAGGAGCTCACATGATTCAGTTTTTCACCGACGGCGGCTTTCCGATGTGGATAATTCTTTTTGGTGGGCTGGCCGCAGCAGCCGCCGCGGCGGTGAGCCGTCGCGACGGGCGGTCCGAGGTGCTGCGCGGAGGAGCATTTTTCTGTTTGCTCGCCGGGGTGCTCGGCATGGCTGCCGGCATGGTCGCGGTCAGCCACGGGGCGCCCCAGTACGAGGACACGGCGCACGCCGTCGCGATCGGCCTGGGCGAGCTCGCCAACAACGGCATCTTGGGTGCTGGTCTAGCTTTTGCGCTCTGGATCGGGAGCGTCGCCACCAAGAACAGCGGGGCGCCCGCATGAAAATCGAGCCGGGGCCCTACCGCGATTCTTCAAGCACGCGGTCAGGCATCAGGGATCGAGGTGAGCGCAGATGGGTGGAGTGTGCGCGCTGAGCGCGCGCACTCCTTGCATCCACGTTTCCATCTCGATTCTTCCGCGGTCGTCCGCCCACACCTGAGAAAATACGATCGATCCCATGCCCCGGCATATCGGAAGAACCGTCGCCCGGATTCGAGTGGAGAGACCTTGGATCCTCCAGGTGCGGTAAATTGCGCGCCCGAGAGGTGTTTCGGTGGCCGACGTCTCTTCGATTCTCAGGTCGTCGCCGTCGTCGAGCACGTCGCGTACACCGCGTTCGAAGTGCACGAATACCAACTTTAGCGTGTGTTGGTCGACGAGCCATTCGGACACCGTGATGGCGGCGGTGCCCGGTCTGCCGACGGCGTTGTTCATCACGAGCTCCCCGTCTTCGATGGTGGCGCGATAGCCGGGAAGGACAGGCGCGGCGATGCCCAAGCGCTCGTCGACGAACGTTTGCAGGGCGACGTACGGTGGCCGTGTGCGCACCGAGCGCTTCAACGCAGGGATGCTCACGGCGCCGAACGGAGCCGTGGAGGCCGTGCCGGCCGCGGGCAGGGCGAGCAGATTGCGGGCCACTGGCTCGAGCTCCGAGTGTGGGAGGCCGCGCACGAACGCCACCTTCGTACCGTCTCGAATCACGAGACGAGAGGGATCGAAGTGGCCGCCGCTGGACTTATCGCCAGCGGCCCAGCAACCTGCCGCGGCCTCGAGTGCCTTCGAGAATTCGCGTGCCTCCCGTTCGTCGTCCCAAATCGTGCTCCACAAGAGCGCGAGTCGACTGTTCGCGCGTCGTGCCACCAAAAAGGCGTCGCCTCCCCAACCCTCGGCCGCCGCGCGAGCTCGCCGCTCTTCGATGCATTCTCCGAGTGCCACGATGATCTGAAGCTCCCCCATGACGCCGGTCGCCGCCGACTCGTAGCCCGCCGGTGGCGTAGGTTCCGTCACCGCGATTGCCGAATCGCCTGCGAGGTAACGCTCGGGGTGTAGGATCTGCTCTGTCGTGGTGGGTGGGTGCTCGTAGACGCGGTTCACCAGCCCGAAGCCGCCCGCTCGGTGCATGGCGCCCATGAACGTGATCCCCCGAAGGTAGGGGAACATCACCCGTTCGCGCATGATTCTGGGCGCTTTCAGAAGTGTTCGACTCGTCCCGCTGGCGGAGGCGAATTGCTCTACTTGCCGGCTACTGACTCGATCCGCGGCAGACGCCAGAGCTCGATGGAGCGGGACATGGTTTTCGTGCGCCACGAACGCGATCATGCTGAGCATCGCGTCGCCCTCGATCATCGCGAGGGCGGCGAGACGGGCGTCTTCGTTGGCGATGCGGCTGGGTTTGGGCAAGCGGAAGTGCTGCGCCTGAAGCGCGTGCCCCACCTCGTGGGCGACGATCCAGACCACTTCTTCGTCCTTGCGTTTCGACTGGGGCTGCCGCCGCACGTGGACCGAATTCGAGCGCTGGTCGTAGTAGGCGACGACTTGTTCGCGCTGGACGTCCTTGGCCGAGGTGCCTTTCGCTCGGGACGGAAGCTCGAAGTCGAACGCGAGATAGAACGCGCCTTGATCCGAGGCGGTGGCACTCGCGTGAGTTTGGGTCGCACTGGACTGCAGGCGAGAAAAGAAGTGCGCTTCATCCTCGAAAGAGAAGCGCGTCTTACCGCTGTCGGGCAGCCCCCGGAGCTTCGCGACGAGGTCGATCCAGCACCCGAGGATTCTTTTCGACCTGAGCGAGGGTCGTCTTCGGGTCCAGGGGCTCCGAGGGTGTCTGGGCCGGGCTCATGGAGCCGGCGCACGCGCAAAGCGTCGCCAAGGTGAAGGCGCCGGTAGGTTTCAGCCAGAAAGCTCGCCGCCGACCAGCTTTGTCGAGTGACCGGGCTCGGGGCATGCCCCAGTGTACCGAGCTTCAGGCTCCGGGTGCCCGGGGGACCGACGCGACTCGAGCCATCCCGAGAGCGCCTCGACGGTTGCCGCGGGGTCGTCCTCGAAAGGGAAGTGACCCGCGTTTTCGAGCACCCGCACGTCGCTAGACGGCAGAATCGAGCGCCAGCGTTCGAGGAAACCCGCGCGATAGCCGTTGTCGTGCGCGCCGTAGAGGAGCAAGGTGGGCAGGTGTGCGAGCGCCGAGAGGTTGCGCTCGAGCCGAGAAAAGCGATCGCGCTCCACTCGCACGCCGAACAGATAGTTCTGAAGATGTCGCCGCGTATCGCGATTTTCGTAGGGACCGAGGATGGCTCGTCGCTCGGGCTCGTTGAAACGGGCGTCGCGGCGACCCTTCCAAGCCGTGACGCGGGCGAGCACGTTGAAGGTGACGTTCAGCCAGGCGAACCATCGGCTGCTCACGATCCGCGCGAAGAAGGCCAACCGCCGATCACCTTCGAGCGGCCAGGCGAAAGTGTTCGAGATGACCAGGCCGGAGAATCGGTTCGGCTCTTGGGTGGCCATCTCGAGTCCAGGTGGCCCGGCGGTGGCGTGCACGGCGAGCACCGCGTCTCGGAGGTCGAGGTGCTTTACGAACGCTCGGAGTCGTCGGGCGGCGTCTTCGTAGGCGTGTCCGGGGCGGAGCGGCGCCCCAGACAGGCCGAGGCCCGGTAGATCGACCGCGATGCAGCGATATCGAGCTCGCAGCGACGAAATCGCGCGCCGATACATGAAGCTCCACATGGGGCTGCCGTGTAGCAATAGCAGCACTGGTCCGCTCCCTTCGTCGACGTAGTGCAGGGCGGCACCATCGACCACGAGGGAGCGGCTTCGAAAAGGGAACTCTCCTGGCGAGAGCCAATCGGGTCGGCGAACGACGGTGTGCTCATCGGGCATGGTCCACCTTCGACGGACGCGCGCCCGCGCTTGTGACTCGCGCCCGCGCTCGTGACTCGAGCCCGCGCTCGTGACTCGAGCCCCGTCGTGCCGTCAGTGAAAGTGATGAAGTCGTCCTGAGTGCAGGAGATCCTGTAGGCCCTCGAGCAAGGTGTCGGGCGCCGTCGGGCTGGGGTGTCGGCGATAGAGCTCGATGCTGTCGATCACGTGTTGCACGTCCCGGACATGCGCCAGCGCGTCTTCACGATCCCCCCCATCCACCATGCGGAGGTGCGCGGGATCGATGAGCTGGCGCTCGACGTTCCAATTGACCTGGTTCGAGCACCGACAAGGCGCCTCGGGACTCACCACGCCGCAGCGCGGCCCGAGGAAGGCTTCTAGGCGCGTTCGCGCCCGCGACAACCGTTTCCGAAACGCCGACGGAGTGATGTTCAGTATCTGTGCGGCTTCAGGTCCCTCGAGCTCGAGAATCGCGCCGAGGATGAACGCGAGGCGATGGTCTCGATCGAGGCACCGGAGCATCGCGAGGGTGCAGCCGAGGAATGTCTCCTCCGCCAGCATTCGAGGCGAGGCGTGGGCAAGCGTCGAAGCGTGGATCTCCTGGTGCGGTTGGCCGAGCCATCCGTCGATTTCTTCGAAGGTCAGCGACTCCTGTGGTCGGCGCTTGACGTCGATGAGATAGTTCGCCGCGATACGATAGGCCCATGTCGTCAGGCGGCTGTCCCCACGGAAGCTCGAAAGGCGCGTGATCACGCGAATCATGATTTCCTGGCACGCGTCGCGAGCGTCTTCGGTTGGGCCCAACATACGAAAACACAAGCCGTAGATCGGGTCCTGGAGGCCCCGGACGATCGCTTCGAGGGCGTGCTCGTCTCCGTCGAGGGCGCGGGGAACGTGCTCTTCGAGGGCCGGCGAGGGATCACTCATGATTCTTCGACGATATCAAGCTCTCAGGTGTGACCGGGCGCTCCGTCCGGGACGCTGGCTCGGGCGCGGCCAAGCATGCGGCCGGAAAGCTCGCGTCCGGAAAGCTCGCGTCCGAAATGGAGCCGCATGCACGTGCGGAATCGACTCGATGGAATGCGCGCTCCTCATGCGCCAAAGTACGTCGCAGAACTTCGGAGGCCTTCTGATGAGCTCATCTCGACGTCGTCAAATGCGGTCGCTCAATCGTGGCGTTCGTGCGGTACTAGCGGCACTCGGTGTGCTCGCTGCGACTGCGGTTTCGGCTTCTTCTACTGCCGGCGCGGTCGGCAGTGGGAAGTCCACCTTACCGGCACCGCCGCCCCTGGCGCATTGGAGCTTCGACGCGTGCGGAGGTGGTAAGGCGCAAAAGGGAGGCGGGTTTCCCATCGTCGTCGACGATTCCGGAAACGGCCACGCGGCCCTGCTGCTCGGTGACCTGGGGTGCCAGACCGGACAGATCGGCCAGGGCGCGTACTTCGACGGGCTAGACGATCGCATCGAGGTCGCCCATCGTGAAACCTTTCAGGTCACGACCGCTTTGACCGTCGCGTCATGGGTGAACGCGACTGAAAACGCTCCCGGTCTGCAGACGCTCGTGAGCAAAGGGGATTTCTTCACCAACGCTTGGGCTCTGCGGATCTTCGGTGGCGACTTCGACTTCTCGGTGACCTTTCCCGATGGCACCGACACGGGTCGCCGCATCAATGTCTATGCACCAGCGACGTTCGGGGAGTGGAAGCACGTCGCAGCCACTTTCGACGGTTCGACCATCGTGCTCTACGTCGATGGATCCCCAGTCGCGACCGAGACCGCCGTCGGTTTGCTCGCGCACAACGCGGAGCCGATCCAGATCGGCCACGTGCGGAACGCCACCGCGCGCGTGCTCTATCCGTTCTCCGGTTCGATGGACGAGGTCCGCGTCTACAATCGAGTGCTCACCATCGAGCAGATAGGCTCGATTGCCGTTCGCGACGACAACGATTCCGACGATGACGGGTCGTACGACGACGTCGACAACTGCCCCGGTGTGCTGAACACGACGCAGGCGGACACGGACGGCGACGGGCTCGGAGACGCTTGCGACGCCTGTCCCCTGGATCCTCAGAACGACCGCGACGGCAACGGGACGTGTGACGACGGCACGTGCGAAGCGAGTTGTCAGGCGTTTCTCACTTGCTTGCACGAGGGTGGAACGGCGTTCGCCTGCAACGTGCCGTGCGTCGCGGGCGGCAGTCCTTGCGAGACCCCCGGCATGACCGCGGCGCGCAAGGCCCAAGTCGACGCGCGGCGGGGCGGTCGCCCGGTGCTCGTTCACCGCGGTGCCGGTGATCTCGTGGTCGAAAATACGCTCGAGGCTTTCCAGGCGACCTTCGACGTCGGGGCCGACGGCAACGAAATGGACATCCGCGAGACGGTCGACGGCGTCGCGGTCGCGTTTCACGACGACATGCTGGATCACAAGCTCGAAGCTTTTGGTGACGCAGCGGACTACACGTGGGAGGAGCTTCAGCGGGTGAGATTTCGAGATCCTGGTCGCCATGGCGCGTTCACCCGCATCCCGATCCTCGGTGAAGTGCTCGATCTACATCGGCGCGCCGCTGGCTTCGTTTTCCTCGACATCAAACGGTCCGAGACGACCCAGGACGTCATCGACCTGCTCGATGTCTTCGACATGTGGGAGCACGTGTCTGCATCGAGCCAGAGCGTCATCCACGGCGACCCGAGGGTCACCCCGATTCCGTTCGCAAACCTGACATCCCAGAACCAAGACATGGATCCGGCGTCGATCGCCGCAGCCGTCGCTTCGGGCCAGCCGGCGATCTTCGTCGACGACCCGCGGGGCACGTTGCACGCGCTCGGTGTGCCGTTGGGGGCACTCTCGAACGAGCCGTATCGAGAGATCGTGCGTGAGCCGAATCCTGCCTGGCTCGTGCCCGAGGCGGATCTCGTTGCGATTCTCGAGGACGCCAGCGATTGGAACGAGCTGGACCCGACCGACGAAGGTTTCGAGCGGACCGCGAACCGGATCACGTCGCGGGCGATAGCCGCTGAGGTATTCGCTCGCTCTGGCTACGGATCGTCGTCCGGTATCGTCGCCCTCGAGGCGCGGGTACTCCAGCGAAGCCTGCATCAGCATTGGCGCTATATGGGGCTGGACGGTCAGGCGGCGATCGGCGCGCTTCTTCGACTAGACGCTCCAGGCGCCGTGTTTCGTGCAGACGAAGTCGTTTTCCGGGACGACCCGGTGCTCGACACGGTTCTCGACTTTCTTGCCATCTACGACCCCACTAACCCGTTTTTGAACCTGCCACGCGCCGCCCTCGACTGGCGGAGTAAGGGATTCGTCTGGCTCGATCTCGAAGGACACCCGGACGCCTCGAACGTTGCGGTGCTTTGCCAGACCGCGCTCGACCTCTCGGAAGCTCAGGCGACCCAACTCGCGCTGCTGGGCCGCTACGAATCTGCGGGTCATGTCCTCCTGTCGGTCAGCCAGACCACCGCGTCCGGCGTCGACGTGTTGAATCATGGGCGCCTCGAAGTCCGCGGACGCGGTGTCGTCGACCTGCTCGACCACGTCGACGAGACTTGGGCGTCAAACGCGCTTTCGATCGGAGCACCATTTGCCTTTCAGTGGGTGTTGCCGTAGCTCGCGAGCTCGGCCGAGAGCGCCAGTCGAGCGTGCTCTGAGTTCTCATAGACTCCGTGATACGCTCCGCGAGCGTGACCGATCTGTCTGAAAAGACCGACGTTTCGGCGTCTGACGGATTGCCGACGGGAGAACGGCCGGGCCCAGGGTACGTGCTCGGCGGCAAGTACGAGCTGGTGAAGAAGCTCGGCGCGGGGGGCATGGGCTCGGTCTGGGAAGCCAAGCACCTCAGCCTCAGCTCGAGAGTCGCGGTGAAACTGATGGAGCCTTCCCTCGTCGAGGATGTGCTGGCGCGGTCGCGCTTCGATCGGGAAGCGCAAGCGGCGGCGGGTTTGCGCAGCCCCCACGTCGTGCAGACTTTCGACCACGGTGTCGAGAATTCGATTCCCTTCATCGTGATGGAGCTGATGGAGGGTGAGAGCTTGGCGGAGCGCCTCGACGCGAACGGGAAGCTCTCGGCGAGAGAAACCAGTCGGGTCCTCACTCACGTGTCACGCGCGATTCAGAAGGCCCACGACAGCAAGCTCATTCATCGCGACCTCAAGCCGGGCAACATCTTCATCGTCCACAACGACGACGAAGACATCGTGAAGGTGTTGGACTTCGGGATCGCCAAAATGACCGACCCAGCAGTGCTCGACAGCAACAGTCCAAGCACCGCGACCGACTCGATGGTCGGTACGCCCTTCTACATGAGCCCGGAGCAAATCGAAGGTGCCAAGAACGCGGACTTTCGGACCGACATTTGGGCTCTGGGTGTCATCGTCTACGAATGTTTACTCGGTCGACGTCCGTTCGAGAGCGAGACGCTCTACGAGCTCATGTGCCAGATCTGCCAGGACCCGATCCCCCTACCGTCCGCTGTCGGCGAAGTACCTGCCGGGTTCGACGAGTGGTTCGCGACCGCGGCCGATCGAGATGTAGAAGCGCGGTTTCAATCGGCGCGGGAAATGGCGGACGCATTTCGAGCGCTCGTCGATCCGTCGTACGCGCCAACTGTTCGGGACGAGCCGAAAACTCCCGCTGCCGGCGAAAGGAACGCGTCGGCGGCTTCGGTAGCCGTCACACCGTCGCGGGGTGGGGTGTCGACGACGACCTCGAGCGCCGCGGCGGAGGTGCCCCGCCCCGCCGCGTCCAAGTTCAACACGTGGGTGGGGGGCGCGTTGGCGGTAGTGTTGGTGGGTGGAGGGTTGTGGGTTTGGCAAACCTCGCGAGATGGTCCGGACCCGAACGAGAGCAGCGCTCCCGGCGTCGAAGCGGTATCCGAAAACGAAACCAACGAGGCCGAGCGCACAACGCCAGGCACCGAGAACGACGTCTCACCAGTGGGGACCACCAAAAGCGCGGTGGACACTGAGCGCGCGGACGGCGGCACCAATGAGCCGCACGCGGCGGCCAAGAAGTCCAGCGCGACCCATCGGCCGAAAACTCCGCCAGATGTCGTGCCCCGAAGCGCTGTCCCCCGAACCGCCCCTGCCCCACACCGCGATCCCAAGCCTCGGTCAAAGCCAGCGGCAAAACCGTCAGCAACGGCACCCGCCAAAGGTCCAACGTCGAACCCGGGCGCGACCGACGACGAGTTGATCCACAAAGCTCCCTTCTGAGGCCGCGGGGGTCCCCCACGCGGAAAGCCAGGGAGCGAACTCGAGGCGGGGTGCTCTGAAGTTGAAACTCCGCACACCGCGGGGTAGCGTTCGCGCGCCAGGCGGGGGCGCTCGGCGTCTGAGGCGGCGCGGTTAATGCCCGAATATTCTGGTTCTCTACAACGCGTAGCGGTCGCCGAGGGGCTCTGGCTCATCCCATTGCTGCCGCTGCTTGCGGCGCTACTTCTGGGCTGGCCTCGCGCGCGAGACGACTCGGCCAAAAACGGTCGCGAGCGGTGGCTCGCCGCAGTTGCCCCCGCTGCGGCGCTGGCTCTCCTCGGCTACTTCACGTGGGTTCTCAGCGCGCGGCCAGACGCCGAGCGCATCCTGGTCGACCACGTGTGGACATTCGTGCGGATCGGATCCCTCGACGCGGCGCTCAGCTTTTCGTTGGATTCGCTTTCTGCGTTTGCCGCCTGCGGAGCGGCCTTCGTGGGTGCCGTCGTAGCGGTCTTCGCGGTGACGAGCAACGTCAGTCGTTTCGCCTTGGCAGCGATGAATCTCTGCGTGTCGGCGTTTCTCGTCGTCGTATTGGCACAGAACGCAGTGATCTTGACGCTGGGGTCTGGACTCGGGGGCGTTTCTGTTTGGCTCTTGCTTCGTGGCGAGCGCGACGCGAAGCGTGGCGATGTCGTCGTACAATCGTTCTTGGGCGACGCGGTGATCGTCGTTGCGACGCTGCTGACATTTTGGGTGTTGGGCGGGACCTGGACGGAAGCCGGTGAGTACGTTCCGGAGTTCAGACCCAGAGTGGCCGGGGTCGAGATCGTGACGCCGGAGGGGCACGAGCCCCCGAAGCTGGACCGAGAAGCAGGTCACGTCACCATGATTTCCCCGCAGGCGGCCACGGCCTACATCGGTGGCGCCGCGATTTGCGAAGTGGACGCGGCGGGTCGACCGGGCGGCTTGGGGCCGGAGGCGAACCCCTGCAAGAAGGTGGCGCGTTCGCCCTTTGTTCGTATCCCGATTGGTCCGTCACGTCACGATCTACGCGTCGTCACGTCTCGCGGCAACGACGCGACGGTCGCCGAACGCACACCGGTCGTCGCTGGGCAAGAGACCGAGATGGCACCAGTCGCTTCGACCTTTGGGTTTCGTGAGGTTCACAACCAGCTCTTGATCCGCGATGTCTCCGGAGCGCGTGTGCTCCGCGTCGCCCTACTGAACAAGACCCTTTGGGGCATCAATGTCGTTGCTCTGATCTGTGGACTTCTCGTCGTTGCGGGACTGGTCAAGAGTTCGCTCGTGCCGTTTTCCGGGTGGCTCGGCCGCCTGAAGGACACGCCGTCGTACGCGGTCGCGCTGGTCGTGACGCTCGGTTCGGCGGTGGGTGCGTTCATCACCGTGAGATGGGGTTTTCTGTTTGATCTGGCTCCAACCGCCAGCGGCGCGCTCGCGCTCGTCGGGGCGATGGCGTGTTTGCTGACCGCGGCCGCGGGTGTGTTCCGAGCAGACTATCGAACCGCACTCGCGTGTTTCGGCGCCAGCCAACTCGGTGTAGTGCTCGTCGGCGCCGGCGTTGGAGCCTTTGCGGGAGCGGCGTACCAGCTCGTCGCTCAAGCCGTGGGAGTTGCCGCGATCTTGCTCTCGATTGACGCGGTCGGTCGAGCGAGCTCGAGGGAAGGGGCCGACCTCGATGAGCTCGCGGGATCGGGTGCCGAGCACCCGTCTTTGGCGAAGCTGGTGTTCGTGGTGGCGGCGGGTGTGACCGCGGCGCCAATACCAGGACTGCTCGGGTTGTGGGCGCGTGACGGGGTGACGGCAACGGCTTTTGCCATCGATCGCATCGGGTTCGTGCCGGGATGGATGGTGTGGGGTTTTCTGGGGCTCGGCGGTTTTTTGGGGTCGTTTCTGGTGTGGCGCGTGTACTACGTGATTTTCGCCAGCGCGCCGGCTGCCAAGAAGCCGACGAAAAAGAAGAAGAGGAAAGCGAGACCGCTCGACCAACGCTTGCTCTGGGTTCTCCGGGTCCTTGCCGTCGTGCTCGTCGTCGGTGGCATCGTCGGCGTACAGGGCCGCTACTGGGGCTCGTCGCACCCGGCCCTGATCGATACGTGGCTCGCGTCGGCGTTCGCGGGGGCGGGTGCGCCACCAAGCCTTCTCAGCTCTGGCGTGATGCTTGGGCAGCTCTTCGGTCAATTCTCGTTGTCCCTCGCGGGGTGGGCCGCCGCTCGCTCGCGCTACGGCAGAGAGCGGTCCAAGTCTTGGAGGAGCGACGAAGAACGATACGGCCAAGTGCAACGCTATTCGCTCGAGCTCGGGGTCTATGGAGCTCCTGCCGGCCTCGCGTCCGGGGTCGGCACGCTCGCCCAGGTGGTTGCGAGGATCGACCGGTCGCTCCTCGGTCGGCGGTTCGATGATTCTCGGATCGAGCCGCCGGGGCAAGCGTCGATTGGCTCGGACGAGCCGGCACACGAGGATTCCGCCGAGTCCTCGTCGGGCAAAGAGGAGTCCGACTGATGCGCTTTTGTATCGCGTGCTTCGTCGCCTTCATGACGCTGCTTCCGGGCATCGCCAACGCGCAAACGAGCATTCGATTTGCCGATGCGGGAGCGCACGGCATCGAGCTCGTTCCGGCGGGTGGCGCGTTCGAAGCGACCGTTTCCATCGAAAACGTCAGCAGTAAGCCCGTTCGTCTGATCGGACTCGACCTCTTGCGTGGCACGGAGAGCTTGCCGGTGCTCCCGGTCGGCGTGACCACGCGTTTCGTCGATGGCCGCTCGTCGCGACGCCTGCCCCCCGGTGGAAAAAAAGATGTGCTCGTTCGATGGGAGCCGTCACCGGATGCCAACATGCGCGAGTGGTATGGCCATCTCGTTGCAACGACCGAGACCGACGACATCGCTGTCGTCGGTGTTCGCGCGGAGGCGCGCGAGTCGACGCTGCATCGCCACGTTCTGTCGGGACTCGTGCTCCTTCCACTGCTCGGAGCGCTGTTGCTGTTCGTGCTCGGTAGGGCTCGCGTTGCGAAACCGGCCAATCTCCGCCGAGTCGCCCTCGGTGTCAGCGGGCTCCAGCTAGGGCTCGGCGGTTGGCTCTACTCCAACTTCAACCCCGCGGTGAGCGTGCTCGACGGCAGCGGGGGCTTTCAGTTTCTCGAACGGATGTCGCTACTTCCCGGACTCGGAATCGAGCTCAGCCTCGGCGTCGACGGGGTTTCCATCGTGCTCGTTCTGCTCACGGCCTTCCTGTCCTTCGTGGCGATTCTCTTGGGCGCTCGAGCATCGAGCCGCCAACACGTCTACTGGGCTCTGTTGCTTGCGGCGAGCTCCGCCCTCGCTACCGCTTTTCTGGCGGTCGATCTCGCGTTGTTCACGATCGCCTGGGCGGCAGCCATTGGTGCCTTGGCTTCCGGGGTCGGCATCTTCGGCGGAGCGCAGCGCCGACGAGCCGTCGTCAAGCTCGCCTCGATTTCGGCGTTGGCGATCGGGTCGGCGGCGTTCGTATTCTGGTACTTGTCGGGGAACGCGGGGGAAACACTTTTGCTCGACGGTTCGACGGCGCAGCGAACCTTTTCTGTCGTGGAGCTCACTCGGATCGACTGGCTGGCTCGTGGATTGACGATTGGGGGCGTCAACGCCGTTGCGGTCATGTATTCGCTCGTGGTGCTCGCGGCTGTGTGCGCACTTCCGTTGGCACCCGTGCACACCTGGTTATCGGACGTGCTCGCGGAAGCGCCGCCGGGTTTCGCCGTTCTTCTCGCCGGTGGGGCGACCCACGTGGGTGGCTACCTTCTCATTCGTGTTGGCTATGCCGTGTTGCCTGCGGGCACGCTCTGGGGTGCGGCGACCGTCGGCGCCCTCGGTCTGGCGAGTATCGTCTGGGCGTCGCTTGCCGCCCTGGTCGAGAACGATCTCCGACGTCTGGTCGGCCAAGCGTCAGTGGTGCAATGCGGATTCGTCGCGCTATCGCTTTCCTCGTCGACCGGGGCTGGAGTTCAGGGTGCCGTGGCGCAGATGCTCAGTCATGGTCTCGTGGTCGCTGCGCTCGTCGGGGCGCTCGGTTTCATCCACTCTCGGGTCGAGACGACGCGGCTCGACGAGCTCGGCGGGTTGGCCAAGGACATGCCGCGACTCGCCGTACTGTTTGGGGTCGTCGTGCTGGCTTCGGTCGGGTTGCCCGGTTCGTCGGGATTCGTGGGGCAGTGGATGAGCGTGGCTTCGGCAATGCCGATGAATCCCGGCTTGGCGATTGGCGCCGCGGCGTCGCTCGTACTGCTCGGGGCTTTCCACTGGCGGGCGTTCAGTCGATTGTTCTTGGGTAATATCCCGGAGACTTGGACCCAAAGTCGTCACCTCGAGCCGCACGGAGGTCGGTTCCCGGAGCTTCGCGATTCCGAGCTTTCCGCGCTCATTCCACTGGTCGTCGCCATCATTCTCGTCGGCCTGCATCCGTTCGCGGTGCTGCGGTTGGTGGCTAGCTCGGCGCTCGACCACGCCGAGCGAGTGCACCCGCCGAGCCCGACGCAGCTGGTGAAGACCCACCCGATGCTCAAGGCCCCAGCCACCCAACCGTTCATCCCTGTGGATGAGGTTCGGGAAGCTGTCTGCCGTGAGCGCCGCCGCGCTCGTCACCCTGGGTTGGGCTGACCCTTCCACCGCGAGTGCGGAGAAGCGCTGGACCGCCGAGTCGGTACAGTTCGTCGTTGACGGCTCGATCGACGCGCTAGGGCCCAACGCGTTCGATGCCGTGGTGGCATCCGTCAGCGCTTGGCAGGCGAGCAACGCACGGCTCCCGACCATGATGGTGGCTCGCGGATTGCCACTCGCGATCGGCTATGAGCGAGGGGGGCCCAACCAGAACACGGTGAGTTATTTTCCCGACGGCCATCCGCTCGCGCTCGGCGCCCTGGCGGTCACCGTGTCCACCACCGAGGTTCCCTCCGGAAGGCTCTTGGACGCGGACATCGTCCTGAACGGCGTTTACCGCTTCGGCGACGCGACGCAGACTGGCAAAGCTGTTTTCGATCTCCAGAACACGCTCACGCACGAAGTCGGTCACGCGCTCGGGCTCGACGAAAATTTCGATCACGCCGGGGCGACGATGTTCGTGTCTTCCGGACCGCGCGAGCAGAAGAAGCGCACGCTTGCCGAAGTCGACCGCGGGGCGATCATCGAGAGGTACGGGACCCTACCCGGCGCGCCCACCGCGCCCGATGCGGCCACCGCCGTCGAGTACCAATGCTCGGTTGCTCCGGGCGCATCGGGCCCCACCTGGTTGCTGGCATTTTTTGGGCTGGGCGCGCTCGGACTGTGCGCGCGACGGCGGGTGCAGCGTAGTCGTTGGGCCGCGGTTGCCGTGCTTGGCGGCGCCGTGGTCGCGTCGCTGCCTGCGGGCGCGTCGGTGGGCGTTCCAGCCAGCGACGTGTACGACACCCACTCCGTCGAGCCACTCGCGGTCGGGTGGTCCGAGGCGACCGTCGTCGGCTCCAAGGTCCGATGGGAGGGTCCGCTTTTGGTTACCGACCTCGACATCGAGCCGTCCGGTGATGGTGACAACTCCGCGGCCTTGCGGCGCATCTCGGTCTACGGCGGGTCCGACGGAAAATTGGCTCAAGTCGTCGCAGCGACGTCCGTTCCGGAGATTGGTGAGCGAGTTTCGATTCCAGTGGGTGTGCGTGTGGCGGGACCTGTTGTGCCTTTAGCCATCCGTTTTCGGACTGGGCCGGAAAGCCAGGAGACCAGCCATGACTGACATCGAAGCAACGTCGACACTCCGCGGGGAGGCCCGCTTCACTGTGCCTGAAGGCGAACCGGGTCCCGAACGAGCCCAGCAGCGAAAGACGCCGCGGTGCGAGGTCGACCTCGAAGTCACGCTTCAGAGTGAGCACAACTTCTACGCAGGATTCCTCGAGAATCTGTCCGCGGGTGGGCTCTTCATCGCGACGCACATCGTCAAACCAAGGGGTGCGACGATCGACTTCACCATCCGCGTTCCTGGCTTCGACGAGCCGATTCGAGGCACCGGTGAAGTGCGCTGGGTGCGCGAGTACTCCGAATCGAGCGACGCTCCACCGGGCATGGGCATTCGGTTCCTCAACCTCCTCGGCAACAGTTGCGACGTCATCCGTTCGTTTCTCCAGGCTCGCGATCCGATGTTCTGGGACGAGTGAGAGCTTTGGGACGCCCCATCTAGCCGTCATTTCAAGTAGTTAGCTGCGCCTCGGAAGGCGCGTCGTTCGTGGGGCGGCCCGATTGAGTTAACCTGGAACCCCGAGTTTTCTCCGGGATCCAAGCCCAAGTGTCCCAGCTCGATCCGGAAGCCGATGTCGGAACGATGGTCGGCGGCAAGTACCAGCTCGTTCGACTGCTGGGCTCGGGCGCGTCCGGCGCGGTGTACGAGGGCCGCGACGGCGTCACCCGGGATCGGGTCGCCGTCAAGCTCCTGCACGGCGAGCTGTTGCTTTCGGACGAGCACGTTGCTCGGTTCCTCAAGGAAGCTCGCACCGCGGCGACGATCAAACATCCGGGCATCGTCGCTTTTCTCGACGCAGGTCGGCACGACGACGGGCGGCCGTATCTGGTTCAGGAGTTTCTCCACGGCGAGAATCTGCAGGAGGTGATGGATCGTAGCGAGGTCACGCTGCCGATGATCTTCGACGTGAGCACTCAACTTCTCGAGGCGCTGGACGTCGTGCATTCGCAGGGACTGGTGCACCGCGACATCAAGCCCGAGAACGTCTTGATGTTCTTCGGCCAGTACGGTGACGTGAAAATCAAGCTCGTCGACTTTGGTATCGTCAAGTCCGAGTCGAACTCGAGGGAATCGGACGGCGACATCACGGAGACGGGTCTCACGGTCGGCACGCCGCACTACATGAGTCCCGAACAAGCTCTCGGGCACGACGTCGATGCACGTTCCGACATCTGGTCCGTCGGCGTCATGCTGTTCGAGATGCTCACGGGCACGCTGCCGATCGACGGGGAATCACCGTACATCGTGCTTGCGCGCGTCGTCTCGTCGAAGCCACCGTCGATTCGAACCCGGCGCGAAGATCTGCCCGAGTGGCTGGTCGGCGTCGTCGACGGTGCGCTGCAGCGCGATGCCAGAAGCCGGTGGCAAACGGCCAAGGAAATGAACGACGCGCTGGCTACTGGGCTGAAGGCGTGAGCACTTCGATTCCGCCGGCCGAAACGGCTACGGCGACTACGCACACGCCCGTGTCGTCGACCGAGAACCCGTGTTCCGACCCCGGATCGAGCGCCGCGATGTCGCCGCGACCGTAGGAGTAGCCCCGGGTGTCGTGGAACTCGCCTTCGAGGCAGATCGCTACCTCGGACCCCACGTGCCGGTGCTCTGGAAACTCCGCGCCCGGGTCCAGCCACACGATGGCGCACTCGCCGCCCGCGAGACGCGCTCCACCCTCGAGACGCAAGACGCGGATTCGAGGAAACGCGTCGATCCAAGCGTCGCCGTCGTCGAACTTCGCCAGCACTCGTTCGATGTCATCCGGCGCGAGATCCATGATTCGCGCGATCTCTGGAACGAAGGGAAGGTAGCTCGTGGGTCTGGTCGACGCTTCGGCGACCAAGCGTGCGCGGCTCCCGCTCGGCGGGGACAACGGCGGTAGTCCGGCGCCAAGCACCGCGAGGCCTTCGGCAATCTCGAGCTCGCCGCTCGCATCGAGCGAGTCGTCGCCGAGCGCTTCTTGAACGAAGCCGGGGAGGAGTTTCTTGTCGTGGTTCATGCTCGAGCCAGCTCAGCGGCCTTGCTGTCTCTCTCGAATTGAGCGTTCCTCTGCGCCGAGCTCCGCGATCACCTCGAGCGTCTTGTCCGCGATGGCCTTGTACACACGCGGTGAACCAGGCCGGTCGAGAAGGTCGCCGAAATCGATGGGTTTGCCGAACACGATGATCACTCTCCGACCGGTGCCGTCCCAGTTGCTACGGATCTGGTGCGGGAGGTTTTCTTGCAGTAGTCCATTGGTGAACACAGGTACTACGGGCGTCCTGGACCGGTGGATCACTCGTCCAACCCCGCTTTGGGCGGGGAGGAAGCCGTAGGGATCGTCTCCCTTGTTGCGGGTCCCTTCCGGGTGGATTCCGGCCCACATTCCGCCTTTTTTCAGCATCCAGGCGAGCTCGTCCAGGCTGAGCACGTTGAGCGTCATCCGACTTCTTTCGCGAAAAATCGGTGGATACATGGCGAAAAAGCTCATCGTTCCATTGACGAAAAAGCCGAGCGGGGTGTCGTAAAAGAACTCCGAGCGCACCGGAAAGAGGATCCGGTGCCTGTCGAGCATGCCGGCGGCGACCATGTGCCCGGTAGTGACGTACAGGTCGAAGAAGCTCCGGTGGTTCGAGACGCACAGGTAGCTGTTCTTGGGGTCCAGTGGGGGGAGCCGTTCGAGCCCGTGAACCTCGCGAAGGTTGCTCGTCACCAAGGTGATCCACCGAGCGCCCAACATGCGCTGGCACCACCGAATTGCCCGATCGACCGGGAGAGAATCGAAGCTCTTTCGTATGGCGCGGATCTGAAGCTGCTCTAATCGCGAGAGCTTCTTCTTACCGCGCTCGACGAGATCGGGACGCCCACTTTCCACGACCCCGTTTTCTACCAGAAAGTCGGAGCGAGGGGGACGACTGGTGCTCAGTTCGCCTCCGCCTCGAAGACGATGTCGACGTAGCCCGGGGGAGGCAGCTTTCCCTCCAGCTCCGCCGTTATTCGGCTGGCGAGCGCTGCGTGGTTGATCGAATCGCCCAAGGTGCGCAGCCTCAGGGTCAGGTGGGGCTCGACATCGCGCTCGGGGTGGAACGTCGTGGCGAGCTTGTAGCTGCTGACTTCGGCGATTTCGGCGACGATGCGTTCGAGCGCGGTGACGAGCTCTGGTGGAGGGGGGCCCTCGGGCTCGGCGATGAGAGTGCCTTCTTCATCGTCGCCGGGGATGTGTTGCACGTATCCGACGAGAGGAATGGGTGCGCCTTGCGCCAGCGCGGCGAGCTCCCGGCGGTCGAGTACGAGTTCGGTGTCGTCGAGAGCGTTGAACACGAGGCCGACGACTTCGACTTCGTTGATGACTTGCAGTGCCATGTCGATCGCCACCCGAGCTGGAAGCGTGCAGTACTCGAGCGTGGAGTCGTCGGTCTGCCAACCGAGCCGGTCCTCGAGGGTTCCGAGGATCTCGGGGTTGGTGAACAACGCGCAGTAGAGCCCGCCTTCGTCTTCGGCCAGGAGGTGCGGCGTGAGAGACAGCTCGTCCGGGAATTCGATTCGGTTTCCGATCGGCGCGCCCTCGATCGACTTGGCCAGTGGCACGTGCAGCTCGCCGAGGTCGAGTGCGTCGGCGAGTGCCCTGACGTCGCTGCGAGTTCCGCTCTTGGCACGCAGCACGAGGTCGGTGAGGTCGAGGATTTCGTTTTCCGCCATCGGTCCGCTCGTCGCGGTCAGACTATCACCCGCGCAACCACCCCGTGTCTCGGTTGACATCGCGCGCGGCCCGATGAGAGGCTTCGCGCATGGCTGATCAGGTTCGCGCATCGCACATTCTGCTCATGTACAAGGGGTCCTCGCGCTCGACGGCGACTCGGAGCAAGGAGGAGGCTCAAAAGCAGATCGCCGATCTCAAGAGTCAGATCGACGGTGGCGCGGACTTCGCCGAGTTGGCCGGTCAGCACTCGGACTGTCCCTCAGGCAAGAGTGGCGGCGATCTCGGGCCCTTCGGCAAGGGTCAAATGGTCGGTCCATTCGAGGACGCCACGTATGGCATGAACGTCGGTGACACGAGCGGCGTCGTCGAAACGGACTTCGGCTACCACATCATTCGCCGAACCGGCTGACCCGCCGCGGCTACTCTCCGCTGATCAGCGCCGCGACTTGAGCAAAGTCGTCGTCTTCCACTGCGCCTTGGATGACACAACGAATGTCGCCCTTGGGGTCGATGAGAACGTGGAAGGGCAACTCGGGATCCGTGTCGACGCCGAGACCCTCGAGGAACTTCACTCGCTGCTCCCCTTCGCGTAGCCAATAGCTAGCGCGGACTCCGCCGGCAGGCTGCGAGGAGAGAAAGGCTTTCAGCTGCCGCTCGTCGTCATCGAGCGACATGAACGTCAGCCGAAACGGGTTTTTCGCCTTGCGGAGGTCGCGTTCCCACTTCTGTAGGAGCGGCATTTCGATCTTGCAGGGCACGCACCAGGCCGCCCAGAAGTTGAGCCACGTCCACTGCTGCTTGCCGGTCACGAGCTCGTTGGGGGGCTGCCCGACGCCCGGCGCACTCGCGGCCGAAATTTTTTCCTCGGGCATCTTCTTCCCGGGTCTTTCGAGCTGATCCTCGCACAGCTCACGAGGGCCAGCGGGTGCGCTCGCGGCGGGTTTTGCGCTCGGGGCAGCAGGTGTCGTCGCCGGATTCGTAGAGCTACCGGGTTTTGCGGCGACGCTCTGGCTTCGACTCTTCGGCGGAGCACTCGGCTCGGTCACTTTTTCGTCGCATGCGGTGAAAAACCCTGCGACGACGAACGGAAGCGCGAGCAAACCCGCAGCGCGTGGGGCTCGGGCTTTTTTACTCTTCAAAGGCGGCAGTCCACCCAAGAGACGAAGGCGCTTCGGTTGATCGAGTCTTGATTGCACTTTTCGCTCGGCGACGAGTTGGGCCATTCGCAAAACTCTTTCGGTAGTTGAGCAAACTCTTCCCCGAGCCACAAGAGACCGATCTTCTTTTCCAAGTCGGGCTCCTTGCGATTCTCCTTGATGAAGAACTGGACCGAATTGGCTCGACGATGAGAGAGCGCCCGGTTCTTGGCGGTGTCTCCTACGGAGGATGCGCGACCGACCACGAAGAAGTATCGAGCGCCGCGTCGAGCGTCCCACCTTTCAGCGAGCAGCTTCTTGGCGCTCTCGTCGAGCTCGTGTTTACCGGTCTCGAACTTCAGCACAGCGCCGCGATGCTTGAGCGGGAGGAACAATTCGTTGAAGTCGTCGTCGTTGATCGACGCGAAGCTCTTGACGTCCGCGGGTTTACAGCCCCGCCGTGAGTTTGCCTCGAGGAGCCCGCAGGAGTGCAGGACCCTTTCGAGAACCTGTTTGAACCGAGGGGTGCAGTACTTTTCCTCGGCATGATCCGCGACCGCGACCTTGGGTTTCGCGGCGTTGGGGTCCTTCAGACGACGCTCGGCGCTCGCCAGCGCGCTCCGCACACCCAGGGTCACCGTGGTCAAAAGCCCCGCGGCGACGAGCACACCGACGATGGCGGGAACCATTCGTGAAGCACTCATCTTCGAATCTCCATCATTTCATCACCTGCGGCGCGAGTTGGGCAATCGTGTAGACCAATCCTATGTCGGTGTCTTCTTCGCAAACTCTTTGCGTTCCGATGAACATCTGCGGTGTGGAGACGGGAATCGCATTGTCCGTCGCGTAGTGAAGGTGGTTGTTGAGCCGGACCTCGGTTTCCTTCTTGTCGATGCAGGCGACCATGTCGGCGCCCCAACGGCGCTCGATCGCGGCGACGAGCGAGCTCTTACCCGCCTTTCCGGCCGCGGTCAGCTCTTCCTGATTTTCGAAAGACCACTCGAGCACCGACAGCGCGCGAGTGTCTCCGCAAAGCACGGCCTTGGCGACGGTGCACGCTCCGGGGTGCATCGAGTGGTCGAGCATCCAGTTGCATTCCGAGTCCAGCGGAAACATCACCAGAGTGACGTCGAGCTTCGGGAAGATCCCTTCACCGACGAGGCGGTCGTGAAACGCCTTGCATGTGGGGCAGAGGGGGTCCTCGAAGAAGGTGACGGGCTGAACCGCCCTCGAAGCCGCCACTTTGAGAAGTGAGTTCTTTTCGTCCTTCGGTTTGTTGAGCTTGCCGCACTTGTCGAGATGGGCGCGATGATTGGGGATGGCCGTCGTGTAGATGTAGGCAGGAGTGGCCGTCCAGATCCCGAGGGCGGCGAGCCAGGCCAGAGGGAACAGAAGGCTCATAGCTGGTCGGCCGCGTGGTGCGTCCGCCGGAGGATCATAGGGTGTGCCCGGGATCGTACCGGTCGGTCCGGTGGCGCCCGAGCCGCGGAGCGTCATGAACCCGAGCAGCGCGCCGAGGGCGAGCACGAACGAGCCGACGTAGATTCCCACGCACGTCTTGCAAAAGGTGCCGAGCTTGGTGAGCGAGATGAAAAACATCACGCCCGAAACGAGCAACGGAGTCAGCCCCACGAGGCCGAAGAAGACCACGGCTTTCTTCGGCGCACGGCCGCCGGCAAACGCCAGGTAGAGCGCGAAGCCGAGGATGAACGCAAACGCCCCGACGGCAAAAAGCGATATTGGAACGCCGCCCCAATATTGGTCTTTCAAGAGCGCGGAATAGGGGCTGTAGAGAGCAGCTCGGCAAGCTTCCGCTTCCGACGTGGCGGCCGCACCGGGGACATAGCTGCAATGCAAGTCGTGCAGCTGCCGATCGAGGTGAGCGGCATAGTCCGATGTCGAGGCCCAGCCGAACCAGAGTCCCAAGGCGGACCCGATGGCGCCCAGCCCGAATGGAATTCTCGAATTTGCCCCGAACATGGATTTTGCCTCGATGAGTGGCCCCGAGCCTGCCGTGGCACCCAGTCCCGTCAAGCGAAAGGTGCAAACGCCCGCGAACCGACGACAATTCCCGGTTGGCTTTACTTACCGGTCATCACCATCGGTCCGAACTGCTTCAGGAGGTCGACCACCTGAGCGATGCGAGGGTCGTCCTCTCGCACGATTTTCTCGAACGCGAGGCCTCCGAGCAGGGCGAGCACCAAGGTCCAGACCAGATCGTAGAACTGCGTGTTTTCCGGTGTGTCCTTGAAGAACTCGCGAAAGGTCGCGTCCACTTGCTCGTCGGTTCGGGCGTTGAGCGCCACGATGTGTCGTTGCAAGTCCGGGTCGGTACGAGCGGCGACGACCAACTCCATGTAGGCGTAGTAGGTCGGCCCGCTCATGATCTTCCAGAGCAGGTCGATGGCGGGCTCGACGATGTCGGCGCCAGCCGGCAGCGAGGAGAGTGCGTCTCGAAACTCGTTCACGCGGCGCTGAAACAAATGCTCCATCGCCGCGACGACCAACTGTTGTTTGTTGCCGAAATGGTGAAGCTGCGCGCCGCGCGACAGGCCGGCACGTTCGGCGACGATCGTCGTGGTCGTCCGGGCGTAGCCGAGCTCACTCAGGCATTCGATGGTGACGTCGAGCAAGAGCTGACGCGTCTCGGTGCTCCGCTCTTCTTGGGTGCGGCGCCGTCGGGGGGGGGCTTTGAGGGCGTCGTCGGCGTCGGCCAAGGTCCAGTGCCTTAGGCCACCTTAACGAATTCTTCGAGAGCGCGCGCTTTCTCTTCCGACAGATCGTCGAATTCCACGCCGCATCCCTTGGTCGTGATCCAGCGAATGGTGGCCGGCAACAGCACCCAGTCGTTGCGCTCTTGGAGCTGGACGACAATCGTCACGGTTTCGCCGTATTCGGGGCCGGGTGCACAATGAAGAAACATTCCACCTGTGCTCACGTCGACGACGCGCGCGGGTAGCTTGCTCCCATCTGCGCGCGAAACTGCGACCACTAGGTTGGCGCGCACGCGTTGCACCAGCCGGCGTTGGCCGCTCTTCGGTGGCGCAGTATCGAAACGGGTGACCAATCGAGTGCCCTCGCGCCCTGTCTTCTTATATCGGGCACGCCGCGTAAAGCACCCAGTGAAGGAGGCTCGGTTCAGGGCATCAGGTGCGCGGAAAGTCGACGAATTGTGCGGACGCGCGCGTGTCGTAATTCCTGGAGAGCCGAAGAGACGCGTGCGCGCGACGGAGCTCGGGGCACGCGACGCCTCTCCCGCGGGCTTCGCGACGACGAGTGTGGGATGCTCGAGCGCCGGCGCCTGAAGCTCGACGACGTGCGGCGCGGGTGGCAGCGCTCGGTCGGGACGAGCACGGTGCTGTTGCTGGCTGCGGCATGAAGCAGACGCGCCACCTCATCGCGATCGATCAAACGCGCGATTCGTCGGGGCATCTCTGCGTGGCCCGCGTCTTCGCGCGAACGCCTGGTGGTCTGTCTCATAGTAACAATCGTAACCGCCGACGGCCCCCCTCGGGTGAGGGCCGCCAGCGGTTACGGGTCGCCACTGCTGTAGACAGATCCTTCCCTGTTTCCTTGCGGTGCTTCGCACCGCGAGTGCCGCGTCTCCGCCGAAATCCCGAGCTGTGCGAGAATACGCGCCCCGCGAATTCCCTTTGCGACTTTTGAGACGCGGCACGAGTCATGGTCGTCTCTTCAAGATGCCACGAACCGTTTCGCCGGGTCGCTCGGAATGCGTCGTGTTACGCTGACTCTCATGCGATGGCGTTTGCTACCGCTTCTGCTCGTCTTGGCTGGCTGTGGCGGCGACAAGTTCTCCACGGGAGATGGTGCGACCGGTAGCGGTGGAAACCCGGCAACCAGCGGGAGCGCCGGTGGCGGGGTGGCGCGTGACGTCGAGTGCCCAATGTCGGAACCGACGGCGGGGACCGCGTGTACGGCACTTGAACTCGACTGTTCTTACGGAGACGATCCGCGCCCCAGCTGCCGTTCGAGGTTTTCTTGTCGGGCGATGGTGTGGGACCTCGTGCAAGACGGGTCTTGTGCCGCTGACGCCACGTGCCCGAGCTCGCCGCCGCCTACTGGGTCGGATTGCCTGAGCTTGAATCAGCAGTGTGCCTACCCGTCCCAGCAGACATTCTGTACATGCCCGCCCTGCCAGGGTTTCTGTCCGAGCGAGGTTTGGGTTTGCTCGATACCGCCTTCGGCGGCCTGCGCCGCCGCTCTGCCCAATGCTGGTACGGCTTGCACCGGCTCGGCGACCTGCACCTACGGGAGCTGCCGGCTCGGCGACGCCACGGAAGCCACCTGTCAGGGCGGCGTTTGGGACTGGTCGCCACTGGCCTGTGCGGAATGAGCCGCGGCGTTTTCGTGCTCGGCCGGCGGATCCACGAATGATGCCCTTCCGCCCATGCGGAATCGTGGCATCTTGAGGGGCCATGCCGCTCGCTGAGCTCGTCGACCGCGTCCGTTCACTCTTCACGCACCGTGAACGCCGCGCGTGGATGACCGACGCGCGTGCTCACATCGAGCTTCGTCGTCTCAGCGACGACGAGCTCGCGGAGTTCCGCGACCGAATCGACGACGCGTACCACGCGCTCGAACGCGTTCGTTGGGTGGAGGTCAACGCCTACACGAATCGCGTCGTCGTCTGTTTCGAGCCTGGTGCGTACGCGCTCGACGAGTTGATTGCTGTCGTCGACGAGGTCGAGGAGAAGATTCGTGTCACCGGTGCACCCTTCGGAGAAGACCGGCACGAGCATCCGGCGGACGCCGAACCTGCGGCGAGGACGCTGCTCGAGCTGTGTGGAGACGCGGCGGGTCTCTCGCTTGGCGTCGCTCTACGTTTCTCGCCGATACCGGCATCGTCGCTCGCGGGCAACGCTGCGGCGATTTTGACGATCCTGAAGGGGTCTGAACGTTTGCGAGGTGGCCTAGACGAACGCTACGGCATTCACCCGACGGACTTGGTGCTCAACCTCAGCATCGCGATGTCGCAGGGCATGGCCCAGCGCCCGGTGAGCTCGCTCGTCGACATCGCATCCAGGGTCTCGCAGCTCCGGGAGATCCACGCGAGGCGGTCGGTTTGGCAGAGGCGAGAAGCGGAACTCTGCTCGCAGCCGAGTAGCGATCCGGCGGCGGTCCGGCGCGAGGAACGCCCGGTGCCCATTCGTCGGGGTCCCATCGAGGAATACGCGGACCGAGCATGGTTCGTTGCTCTGGGCGGTTTCGCGATCAGTTTTCTCACGACCCGCAGCGTGCAACGCGCCACCGCTGCTCTGTTCGGTGGCATTCCGAAGCCGGCACGACTCGGTCGGGAGGTTTTTGCCGCCGAGCTCGCACAGGTCTTGGCATCCCGCGGCATGATGATGCTGGACGCCGAAGCGCTGCGACTTCTCGACCGTGTCGATTGCGTCGTGTTGCAGGGGAACATGATCTCGAAAGAGAAGTTCGTGATCGCCGACGTCATTCCGGGTGCTGGAACGAACGCCGGCGACCTCGACAAGGCGATTCGGAAGCTTTTCGACCCCGAGGCGCCCTTGACGATTCGTCGCTCTGCACGCTGGGTCCTGGCGCCGCTGCCATTGCTCGACGCCGATGTCGACGAGGTGTTGCGCGAGCGAGCCCGCGGCATATCGAGCCGTGGAGCGATCGTGCTGGGGGTTCTTCACGACGGTGGCGTCGTCGGGTTGGTCAAGGTGGAGGTGACTCCGCAAACCGGCGTCGAGGAGCTCATCAAAGCGGCGCACGACGCCCAGATGCGCGTCGTGATTGCCACCGACGACGAATCGACGCTGGAAGGACTCAACGCTGACGACGTGATTCCCGGTGGCGATGACATGAAAAAGGGTATTCGTCGCCTCCAACGTGAGGGGAGCGTCGTGTGCGTCGTCGCCACTGGGCGGTCGCCGGGGCTCTCGAGTGCGGACTTCGGCATTGGGCTTTGCGGTCCCGGAGAACCGCCACCCTGGGGTGCGCACATCATCTGCCGCGAGGACCTCGTCGACGTGCGGTTCTTGATTCAAGCGTGCGTGACCGCTCGCGCCGTCGCCAAGCAGAGCGTCAACATCGCACTCGGAGCCGCGACGGTGGGTGCGTTCGTTTCGGCCGGCGGGCTCCTGCCGATGACCTACCGGCGGGTGTTGTTCGTGGTGAACACCGCGACGCTCTTGTCGATGGCGAACGGCGTACGGAATTCCTACGCCGTGTCGCGACGCGCACTGCCGCCCCCACGAGACCCCACGCCGTGGCACGCGCTCGATCCGGACGGGGCGCTGTCTCGGCTCGGCGTGACCCGTGAAGGCCTGCGTCGCCACGACGTGGTGCGCCGCACGCGCGCGCACGTGGCGAAACGAGCGGCCGTGCTCGAATTTGCGGACGCTGTGACCGACGAGCTCTTCAATCCCTTGAGTCCGCTGCTCGCAGCGGGTGCTGGTCTCAGCGCTGTCGTCGGTTCGGTCGCCGACGCGGGCATGGTCGCCGGAGTGGTCGGACTCAATGCTCTCGTAGGTGGCACTCAACGCTACCGGACCGAGTTGGCCGTCGAGCAGTTGGCCCATACGTCGAGGCGTCACAGCACGGTCGTTCGCGACGGCCAGCGTTGTACGATGCCCGCGGACGACCTCGTCCGTGGCGACATCATCGAGCTCAGCGCGGGAGAGATAGTCCCCGCCGATTCGCGGATCATTTCTTCGACGTCGCTAGAGGTGGACGGTGCGAGTCTGACAGGAGAGTCGCTGCCGGTGCGCAAGAGCGAGGCCCCGAGCTTCGAAGTCCAGGTCGCTGATCGGAGCTCGATGCTCTACGAGGGGACGGCGATCGCCGCGGGGAAAGTCACGGCGGTCGTGGTCGCGCTGGGGGACGAGACCGAAGCGCGCCGCAGCTCGAAGACCGTCAACGTTTCCAGAGGCCAAGTTGGAGTGGAAGCTCGTTTGCGCCAACTCATGGCGCTCACGGGACCGGTGGCGCTCGGTGCCGGCATCGGCGTCGTGGGGGCGGGACTGCTTCGTGGTCGCCGGCTCGCCGATGTCGTCGGGTCTGGGGTGAGCCTCGCCGTGGCCGCCGTGCCCGAGGGGCTGCCGCTGATTGCCACTGCCGCACAGCTGTCGGCGGCCAAGCGGCTCGCGGGGCGCGGGGCGCTCGTGCGAAACGCTCGCAGCATCGAAGCGCTGGGACGGGTCAACGTGGTTTGTTTCGACAAGACCGGAACGGTTACGAAAGGCCACATCGAGCTCAGCGAGGTCGGCGATGGGGAGGTGACGGACCTCATTGGTGATCTGGGCCGCGGTCGAGCGCACGTTCTCGCCGTGGGTCTACGGGCCAGCGCGGCGGCCCGTCATGAAACGCCGATGAGCGATCCGACCGACGAGGCCTTGAGTGCGGGCGCCAAGCTCGCGGGCATTCGCGCGGACTACGGCGCGGACGAATGGAAGCGCACGGCGGAGCTCTATTTCGAGGCCGGGCGTGGCTATCATGCGGTCCTTGGAGAGACTCGGGAAGAAGGCCTGCTCTGCGTCAAGGGGGCTCCCGAGGTCATTTTGCCAAGCTGTGCGACCTGGCACCGCGAAGGCGGCACGACCGAGCTCGAGCCCGACGACCGCCAGCACCTCGCGGCGCAAGCGACGGAGCTTGCCCGATCCGGCCTGCGGGTGCTCTCGGTGGCCGAGAAGCGGATGCCCGCTCGGGGACGGCTCGAGCCTCGAGACGTTCGGGATCTCGTTTTTCGTGGCTTCGTCGCGTTTCGAGATCCGGTGCGCCCGTCGGCGGCGGCGGCGATCGACGGGCTTCGCCGAGTCGGCGTCGACGCCATCATGATCACCGGCGACCACCCGAGCACGGCTGAGAACATCGCCATGACCCTCGGTCTCGTCCGCGGCAGGCGAGTGGTCACCGGTGCCGAGCTCAGCGAGCTGAAGGACGAGGAGCTCGATGCTGTTCTGAGTGACGTTGCGGTGTTCGCCCGAGTGACCCCGTCACACAAGGTCCGCATCGTTCGTGCGCTCCAGCGTACGGGCAAGGTCGTCGCCATGGCTGGCGACGGCGCGAACGACGCGCCGGCGATTCGTCTCGCCGACGTCGGCATCGCTGTTGGCGAGAAGAGTACGTCGGCGGCCCGGAGTGCCGCGGACGTGGTGCTCACCGACGAACGAATCGAGACGCTCGTCGAGGCGATCGTCGAGGGGCGTGCGATGTGGTCGAGTGTGCGCGACGCTCTGTCGATTCTCATCGGAGGAAATCTCGGCGAGATTGGTTTCACGCTAGCTGCGGGTCTCGTCGACGGTCGACCCCCTCTGAATGCGCGTCAGCTGTTGCTCGTCAACCTCCTCACCGACGTGGCTCCCGCCATGGCGATCGCCCTCCGTCCGCCCACGAAAAAGACCCTCGACGAGTTGGCCAACGAGGGGCCCGACGCGTCCCTGGCTGGTCCGCTGAACCGCGACATCGCCTGGCGCGCTGTCGTGACCGCTGCTGGGGCTGGTAGCGCCTGGCTCGTCGGACGTTTCACTGGAACTCGCGGACGCGCGACGACGATTGGGTTGGCCGCGTTGGTCGGTACTCAGCTCGGTCAGACGCTCGCCTCCGGGGGGCTGAGCCGCCCAGTCGTGCTCACGAGCCTCGGCTCCATGGGAGCTCTGTTCACCATCATCCAGACGCCCGGCGTCAGTCATTTCTTCGGATGTCAGCCGCTCGGTCCCATCGGCTGGGCGACGGCCACCGGCGCCGCCGGGCTAGCCACCTTCGCCAGCGTCAAGCTGCCGGTTCTGGGCGCGCAACTCGTGGAGGCGGCCGAGCGACGTTTTCTCGGCGCCGACGCACCGCCACTCGGCGAAAACGAGCTCGACAAACAACTCAGTCACTGACCTCGGGGCAGAGCTTCCCGCCGAGTCCGTTCGCGACGAGTGCCTCTTCGTGAGCCTTCGACGAGATTCATGAGGAACGCGGGGCACCGAATCGCCTGACGCAGGCCCAGCGGCATGATAGTCGGCTGCCATGAGTTCGATCGCGCGTGTTCTGCGTGCCTCCCTCGCGGTCATCCCGCTTGGCTTCGCATTCAGTGGTTGCGGCGGTGGCAGTGCGGGGCCGCTGGAGTGTTGCATGATCAAGAGGTACTGCGACATCTGCCAGGAGATCGTCAGCGAGTTCAACTCCCCGAGCTTCGAAGTGTGCGAGCGCGACCTCAAAAAACTCGCTGGCTCGGGGAATCAGCAAGCATGCGCGGCAGAGATAGAGAGCCAGGCTCACGCATGCACCGGTGCCGAGCGACGCTACGACGAGGAGATGGCGCGCGCCGACTGTCTCTGATCGTGGGAGGCCACAGCTTCAGGTCGGGTCGCTCTTCGGCGATTCTTGTTTTTTGGGCGGGTTGTCGTCGGCGGGACCGAGCTTCGGGACTTCGGGTTTCGGCCCGGTGGGTTTTGGCGGCGCGGGGGGAGGCGGCTTCGGCGGTTCAACGGGCTTGCTCGGTGGTTTCGCCTGGTCCGGCTCGGGCCCTGGAGTTTTCGGTTTCGGATCGGGCTCGTCACCCGTTTCGTCGGGGGGGTCTTTCTTCTCCTCGGCAGCCGGCGTTTTTTCGGTCTCGTCGGGGTCCGTCTTTTCTTCCGTGGCGGCGGGACTGGCGTCGACACCCATGGCCGCCGCGGCTTTCTCCTTCTCGCGTTGCTTTTCCTTTTCCTTCTCTTCGAGCTCCTTGACGATGTCGTCGATTCCGGCGTCCGGCACGGGCTCGCTCGGTTTGGCTCCGGGAACGGGTTTCAACCGCACGACAATGGGCGACGTCGAGCCGTCGACGGTCACCGTCTCCGGATAGAACCCATCGCGGCGCAGCTCGAGCGCACGGGCTTCGCCCTCGGGCACGGCGACGCTGATTGGCATGGTGCCGAGATCTTCGTCCCCGAGAAAGGCACGCGCATCGATGGGCGAAACGACGAGAGCAACGACTCTGCTCGTTTCCTGCTGCCCTTCCTCGGCGGTGGTCGACGCCTCGGCGCCCGGCGTGCCACCGGCGCCGGCGGTGAGCTCGTCCACCGAGTCGGTTCCGCTGCGCGCTACGAGCGCGATGGTCAGCGCCGCAACGCCGACCGCACCGGCGTAGATGGGCCACCGCGACGGGCGGCGCTCGAGCGCCGAAGCGCGTTTCTTGATTCGCTCGAGCTGTTCTTGGGGAACGTCGAACTCGGCATCGCGGCTAGCGAGATCGTCGACTGCCAGCGGGATCTCGTTTCTCTCGACCCGTTCGAGCTCTTCGACGAGCTCGGTCATGTCCCGATAGCGGTTCTCCGGTAGCTTCGAGAGACACTTGAGGATCACCGCCTCGAGCCCCGGCGGAACCTCGAGGAGATTGGAATCCACTTCGCTGATCGACGGCGGCGGCTCGTAGAGATGTTGGGCGACGAGCGCGAGCGGAGTATCCCCTTCGAACGGAACGCGCCCACTCACCATTTCGTACATGATGACGCCGAGCGCGTAGAGGTCGCTGCGCCGGTCCACTGCCGCCGCGGACCCTTGCTCGGGCGACATGTAATGAGGTGTGCCGAAAATCGTGCCGGCGCGTGTCAGCTTGTTGTCACCGCCGGCGACTTTCGCGATGCCGAAATCCAAGATCTTGACGAAGTTTGGATCCTTGTCGTGCTCCACCAAGAACACGTTGTCCGGTTTCAGGTCGCGGTGGACGATTCCAGCCTCGTGGGCCGCGTGCAGCGCTTCGGCGACCTGCTTCGCCACGTGGATGACGAGGTCGGTCTCGAAAGGCGCAGCCTTTTTGATTCTCACCGACAGCGGGTCGCCGTCCAGGTACTCCATTGCGAGGTAGGCGGCCCCGTCGGGAAGCTCGCCGAAGTCGAAGACGTCCACGATGCGGACGTTTCCGATCGCGGATGCCGCTTTCGCCTCGGTTAGGAATCGGTCGGTGACCTCGCGGTCCTTGACGAAGTCGGCTCGGAGGATCTTGAGGGCGACGAGTCGGTCGATCTTCGTGTGCTGGGCTTTGTAGACGACGCCCATGCCACCTTCGGCGATGAAAGACAGCACCTTGTACCTTCCGTCGATCGACCACCCCACGTAGGCGTCCCGCGATTGTCCGGGTGTATCCGCGGCGCCGAGGGCGGTGGACGGTGGGGCGATGGTCGCCTTGCGCAAAAGCTCCGGTTTGGTCTTCGCGTCGGCGCCGAGAGCGAGCTCGGTCGGTCGGGTGGGGTCCGGCTTCACGCTCTCGGCGGGCGCGTCGTCGTCGTCGTCGATTGGCTCGACGGGTGCGCTGGGCTCCGTGGGCGTCCCTGCCACCTCATCGGCTCGTTTATCGACCTTCTCGTCGCCTTCGCTCATCCTGCTCGAGGCGTGGAAAGAACGTCCTGACGATAGCACGCGCCGCGCTCGGGCCCCCTAATTTCGCTCCCGCTCCATTCGGAGCGCGGCCAACTCGGGCTCGCTACCAACGAACCGCCCTCGAACGCTTCGTTCGTGCGTGGCGTGAATCGCCAATCGGTTCTTGCAAATGAGCTCTTATTGATGGCTCGCATCGCCGGTCGGATCGCGTTCGTCGAACTTGGCCCGATCGGACCGAACGTGAAAATTCCGAAACATGATTCGACGTACCAGCGCAGCACTCACCCTCACCACGATACTCTTCGGTTGCGGCACCTCGGTGCACCAGGCCGCGCAAACCAAGTCTCCGGGCGATCCTGCGGGCAAGGAAACGGCAGCGCCGGAAGGCACCGGCAAAGAGGCCGGCGCCGCGCTCAAGAGCACGACGGCTGAGGTCGACAAGCGCGATGTGAGGCCGGAGCCGGTCGTGGGCGATTTTCTCATCCACCGCTACAGTGGAAGCTATCGCTCGCAGCCGCTCCTGGTTTCAGAGCGCGTGATTTCTCGTGACGGCGAGCTGTCGACGATCGAGTACATTTTCGAGGAGCCAAACAAGCGCACCACTCTCCGGGCGCAGAAACTCGGCGCCGACGTCTTCAGCGTCGTCCGCATCGAGGGCGACGACGAGGTCGAGATGCCCATCGAGTCGTTCGAGCGACAGATGGCGATGACTCTGTTCTCTGCCGATAGTAACGAGGGAAAGCTCGGCTCGATTCCCGTCACCGTCATCGTGGCCGGAAAAGAAGTCCAAGCAGTGAAGACCTCCTACCGCGTGCTCGTCGGCGACGAGTTGGCGGTTCTCAAGATCATCACCAGCGAGCAGTTTCCGGGACGGGATCTCGGAGGCGAGCTTTCGCGACCCGACGGCACTCTTTTGTACAGGGCAGAGCTTCTCGAAGCAGGTAACGACGCGTCGGAACCCAGCGTTGCACGGAACGAGTAGAATCCGCCCGTTTTCGCGCTGAAAACCCGCGGGTCCCGCCGCGCGGCGGCTCGGTGTGGAATCAGGGCGGGGCCTCGGCCCCGAAGCGACCTGTTCGGAGCGTTTTCGCCAGCACTCCGGTGGACTAACATCTGCGTGGTGGAGTCAGCGGACGCCAAGTCGAGGCGCATTGCCCGACGAATGCTCTCCGAGCGACGGATTTCGCACGAGCTGTGCGAAACCGCTCTGCAGCGTATGGCGCTGAGCGGCGCACGATTCGAGGAGTCGCTGCTCGAGTGCGGCATGAAAGAGGTCGACCTGTTGCGCCACCTCGCCGAGATGCATCGCGTGCCGTTCGTGACGACCGAAAAACTCGCGAGGGCCAAGGTGAGTCCGAAGGTGCTCAACATGGTGCCGGCGAAGTTGGCGAAGCTGCGTTCCGCCGTCCCCGTGCTCTTTGATCAGAAATCCTCGGTGTTGTCCGTCGTGGTCATGGATCCCGATGACCTAGAAACCCTCATGGACGTTCAAGTGGCGTCTGGCGCGCGCGAGGTCAAGCCGCTCGTCGCCCGTCCCGCGGCCGTCCGCGCGCTGATCACCGCCCAATACGACGGCTCGAAACAAGGGTTCGAAGAGCTGACCATGTCGACCCAACTCGACCAGGCGGGGTTTTCTCAAGATCCGCTGGCTTTCATGCAGGGTGGCGACGGAGGCGGCAAGCCTGCGGAAGCCGTCGCCGAGGCGGCGAAGCCTGCGGAAGCGGCTCCACCCTCGGCCGCCCAACCCGGCACGCCCGAGCAACAAGAGATCGCGCGACAGCTGGAGGCGCAGCGGCAGCAGCTGGCCGCCCAACAGCAACTCGCCGCGCAGCAGAACCTCGCTGCGCATCAGCAGCTCGTTGCACAACAGCAACAGCTGGCCGCCCAACGCGAGCTCGCGATGCAGCAACTCGCCGCCCAGCGCCTCGCTCAGCAGCAGCTCGCTCAGCAGCAGATGACGCCCATGCAACCGCCGGTTCTGCCGGTGGACGATTACGAGGAGGCCACCGAGCTTGGCCCCGAAGACTACGCCGCGTTGACACCCATGGCGCCGAGTTCGCAGCCCCAACGACCAGGGGCGAGGACCGGCCCCGGGGACGCGCGTCGTGGCGTGCAGACCGGGCCGGGGGGATATCCATTGCCGCGTCGCGGCGTGCAGACCGGACCGGCCGGGCAAGTCGCGCACGCGCGCTCCGCGCAAACGGGTCCAGGCGGATACCCCATGCCGCGGCAGGGCGCCCAGACCGGGCCTCTGGGGTACCCAGCTGAGCGCCCAGGGACTCAAACCGGTCCCGGGCGACCTGGATCCCGCACCCGGCCCGGAGTGAGAACCGGCCCCGGCGTCAGAACGGGTCCCGCGGGCGCGTCACGCCCCGGCACCCGCACGGGCCCGGGCGGGCTGCCGCCGGGGGTGCGACCTGACGCGCGCACCGGCCCGATCCGTCCTGGGACACAAACGGGTCCGGGCGCTGCTGGCCCCGCCCACGCCGAGGGGCAACCGGAGCAAGGCAACCCGCACGCCGCTTGGCCGACCTCGGCGCGCCCCGTCGTGCCTTATCAGCCGCACGCACCGGGCATCGAAGACCCCTACATCGAGCCGATGACCGAGGACGTCGATCTGCACGGCGAACGGGTCTCGCCAGTGCCGCGGCCGCAGATGTCTTCCGTCGACATCAGCGATGTCGACGCCACCCAGCTGACGAAAGTACTCGTGTCGGTGATCGAGGCGAGTCGCGACGAGTTGCACGGCCACTCCGCGTACGCCGCTCGCATGGCCAACATGTTGAGCGAACGCATCGGTCTCAACGAGGCCCGCACTCGAGCCGTGGTTCTGGCGGCGTTGATTCACGATCTCGGCAAACCCGACATCTATCATCTGACCCCGCTCAACGTTTTCGAGCACGAGGGGCATCGCGTCGCGGCGAAGAAATTGTTCGGCGCGCCCGCCCGTCTACTCGAGACCGCGCTTCTGCCAAAAGCGACGTTCAGCGCGATCATGCACATGTACGAGCGCTACGACGGCAAGGGCTTCCCCTGGCAGCTCGATGGAGAGCAGATCCCCATCGAGAGCAGCGTGCTGGCAATCTCGGACACCTACGCCGACCTGACCGCGAACCCTCGCAACCCGCGCCGCGGCGTGCTCAGTGCCGCAGAAGCCTGCGAGGTTCTGCGCAAGCACAAAGGCACGCTTTTCCAGCCGGAGATCATCGAGGAGTTCTGTCTCGTCGCTCTTCGAGACGACATCGACAAACAGCTGAGTGCCGAGCGCGCGACCGTGCTCATCGTCGATCCCGAGCCGCAGGAGACCACGATGCTCGAGCTTCGGCTGCTCGAGAACGGCTATCACGTGGTGACCAGTCGCGGGCTCAACGACGCGATGGCGCACATCGAAAGCAGCCAGGGTGTCGACGTCGTCATCAGCGAGTCGGTGTTGGCGTCCGGATCGGGGCTCCAGCTGCTCGGTCGGGTGCGGGCGCTTCCCGACGCGGACGACGTGACCTTCGTCTTCCTTTCGCAAGAATCCGAGGGCAAGCAAGTGTCCGAAGCGCTCGAACGAGGAGCCGCCGACTACCTCATCAAGCCGATGGCACCCGAGATCGTTCTCGCGAAGCTCCGTCGCACCCTCGAGCAGAAGAGCAGAGCTGCGCCCCAGACCAAGGGCATCAGCGGCACCCTCGACCAGATGGCGCTGCCCGACCTCGTTCAAGTGTTGAGTCAGGGTCGGAAGACCGGCACGGTGAAAATCAGCGGCGAAGAGGGCTCGGGACTGATTCGATTCAAGGATGGCGACATTTGGAACGCCGAATTCGCCGGCGGCGACGGTGACGATGCGTTCTACAAGCTCTTGGCGGTCGAGAAAGGCAACTTTCACCTCGACCCCGAGGCAGTTCCGGAAGAACGGAAGATTCAGCGCAAGGTCGAGATGTTGATTCTCGAAGGGCTGAGGCGCGTCGACGAAGCGAAGCGCTGAGCGCGGCTCAGTCCGGGTCGAGTAGCTGCTTCAAGAGCTCGAGGTTCTCGCGCTCTTCTTCGTCGACTTCGCCGTCGCTGTAGATCATCGCGCGGGCCGCGTCGATGAAGACTTGACGATGTGCCCGCGGGATCTTGTTGGGGTCGACGTCCTCGGGCGAGGGGGAAACGTCGAGCCACGACTGCACTTGCTGGCGCTCGTCGTCGTCCAGCTCGAGTTTGTCCATCAAGCGCGCGACGAACGCTCGTTCTTGGTCGCGCACCTCCAGGTCGGCCCACGCGAACGCACAAACGAACTTCAAAAGAAGCATGCGATCTTGTTTCGAGAGCTTGTCGAGCATGGCGGCAGCCTACCACGAGTGAAGCGCGGGCAAAGCCACCGCTCTGACTCGGGTCGACTTGCCCGTCACGGCACTGTTGGGGATAAGATCCCGAAATGGGCTACGGCCAAGCCGCTGACGTCGTTGCCGGGGCGCTCTCGCGGCTTCTTCACGGCGTCCGTGGAGCACGCGAGAACACGACCGAAGATTTGGGACCTTATTTGGGGTTGTCTCCGGACGTCGCGTTCCCCGAGCCGCCGCTTCCAAGAAACGTCCGATCTCGGCGCCTACCGTTTTCCGACACGATCACGCTTTCCTGGAAGAGCAGCCACGAAATAGTCTGTCCGCGCTACCAGGACCGTCACGACGAGGAGTACCGCGTCAACCAGGTCGCTTGGGCGAGAATTCTGAGGCCCGAGCGGCGCCGACGACGTGACTGTCTGGTCTACGTGCACGGATGGCTCGAACCCGGGTCGTGGATCGAGGAGAGCACGCTGTTTCCCAAATGGACGCGGGAGCTCGACGTCGACATGGTGCATGTCGCACTGCCGTTTCATGGCCGGCGCAATCCGCGCTCGGCCCTGTTCTCCGGCGAGTTCTTCTGGACGGCGGACCTCGTGCGTTCGGTCGAGGCGGTTCGTCAGGCGGTATGCGACGTTCGGGCCACGATCGCCTGGCTCCGCGATGACGGATACGAGCAGATCGGTGTGTCGGGGATCAGCCTCGGCGGCGCGATCACGATGCTGCTCGGCTGCCTCGAGCCCTCACCTGACTTCATCGTTCCGATCGTCGCGCACTTGAATCTTCTCGATGCCGTCGAGCGCGCGCCGATTCTCTGGCGAATGAAACACGACCTCGAGAAGTGGGGTGTGGGTCCGGAACGACGTCGCGAGGTTTTCGACGGGCTCGGCTGGTCCGACTACACGTGTCTGGTGCCGCACGAGCGACAACTGTGGATTCAAGCGGACGAAGACCAATACATCTTCGCGGACGTGGTCGAGAAACAGTGGCAAAAATGGGGACGACCCCCGATTCACTGGATCCCCGGTGGTCACATGACGTTTCCGCTGCACATCGACCAGATGACCGACAAGATTGCCGCATTTCGTCGCAGCCTTCCGCGCGGTTGAGTCGCGTGCTTCAGACCTTGGGTTCGACCCACCACGGATAGAAGTCGGGCATGTCATCGGTCGGGCTCAGCTCGAACTTCGGTGCACGCTTCTCGAGGAAGCTCTTCACGCCCTCGTAGGCGTCAGCGTGTTGACCGGACCAGAAGATGCAGCGTGAGTCGTTGAGATGCGCGCTCTGAGGGTCACGATCGCCAAGACCGTGCCACAAGAGGCCCTTGGTGAGCGCGATCGAGACGGCCGACGTGTTTTCGACGATCTCCCGAGCAATCTCCATGGCCTTGGGAACCACCTGATCCGTCGGTACGACGTGATTGAAGAGTCCGCTAGCGGCCTCGTCCTTCGCGCGAAAAACGCGGCCGGTGTAGCAAAGCTCGGTCGCCTTCGCGATTCCAACGATCCGAGGCAAGAACCACGACGAGCACGCCTCGGTGACGATGCCGCGCCGTGCGAAAACGAATCCGACCTTGGCGTCTTCAGCGACGACCCGCATGTCCATCGGGAGCGTCATCGTGATCCCCACACCCACCGCCGGCCCGTTGATTGCGGCGATGACTGGCTTGCGACATCGAAAGATTGCGAGCGAGACCTGGCCACCGCCGTCACGGTACTCGCTCGTGCGTTTGACGCCCCGCCGTTCGGGGTTGTTGAACGTGTTTCCGCCACTCGAGAGGTCCGCGCCGGCCGAGAACGCTCGTCCGGCACCGGTGACGACCACGGCGCGAACAGCGTCGTCTTGGTCGGCTTCATGGAAGATGCTGAGTAGCTCCTCCCGCATCACATCCGTGAACGCGTTCAACTTTTCCGGTCGATCGAGGGTCACCGTGGCGATGCCCTCGCGGAGCTCGTAGCGAGTTTGTTCGAGTTTCATTCTGAATCTCGTCGGCACGCTACCACATTGATGCCATACACTGGCGCCGCGGCGCGCCCCCGAGCAAGGCCGACGACCACTCATGAACCGTCTTGCTGATTGCCTCCGCTCGCTCCTGTCGCGACCCCGGGCGCACGCAGTCGTCATCGCCATCAGTCTGTTGCTCGCTGCAACCTCCCTCTGGTCGGGCTTGGGCGCGGACGACCACATTCACCGTCTCATCTTGAAGCAGTCGGACGCCATCGCCGGCTTCGAGCGCGCCCAGCTCGATCTCTTCCGTTTCGCCGAGCCGCAGCACAACCGTGCATTGATGGACAACGGCACTTTCCCCTGGTGGGCAGATCCGGAGGTTCGGCTCGGGTTCTTCCGACCGGTGACGGCACTGACGCACTATTTGGATTTCGTCTTGTGGCCTGAATCTCCCTTTCTCGCGCATCTCCACAGCGTGATTTGGTTTGGCACTGGGTTGCTCGGCGTTTGGTCGCTCTACCGGAGGCTGATCAATCCTGGATGGGTCGTCGTGCTGGCGCTGGCGTTTTATGCCCTCGACGACGCGCGCGGCAGCCCGATTTCTTGGCTGGCGAATCGCAACGCCGTCGTCGCATGCACGCTGAGTATCTGGGCTCTCGTCTTTCACCATCGCCATCGAGCCGATGGTTGGAAGCCTGGCATGCCGCTTGGGCTGCTCGCTTTCACGGCGGCTCTCGGTGCGGCGGAGGGAGCGGTGGCGATATTCGCGTACTTGTTCGCCTACACGTTGTTCCTCGAACGAGCGCGCGGTTTGCGCCGATTCGTCCATCTCGTGCCCTACTTGGTAGTCGTCGTGGCCTGGCGAGCCACATCCAAGGCGCTCGGCTACGGAGTGCTGGGCTCGGGGGTGTACGTCGACCCGAGCGCGGAGCCTGCGGCGTTCGTCGCCATGACGGTGGAGCGTTTGCCGATTCTGATGCTCGCCCAGGTTGCCGCACCATGGTCGGAAGTTTGGAACGCCACACTGCTCGTTCTGCCCGGTCTCGAATATGCGGTCGCCTTGGGAGCTGCCGTGGTGCTCACGACGATGGGCATCTTGCTCGCTCCGCTTTGGCGAAGGAGTCCCATATTGCGGTTCTGGATCGTAGGCGCGGTGCTCGCCGCCGTGCCGTCGTGCGCGACCTTCCCGGCGGATCGACTGCTGTCTTGGGTCGCCATCGGCGCGATGCCGGCGCTCGCGTACCTCTTTGCGGGTTTGGTCGACGAGAGCTGGAGGCGAAAGGAGCCCCTCTGGCGGCCCAAGATCACGATGTTCGTCGCGCTTGGGCTCGCGCTCCTGCATCTGGTGATTGCTCCACTCACGTTTCCGATGCGAGCCCGCGGCGCCGAGGCGGTGCGCAAGATGCTCGCCTTGGCCAACGACTCGGTACCGAAGACGCCGGAGATATCCGAAAAAACCGTGGTGTTCGTGAACCCGCCGGCGGATCCTTTCGTCGGGTTCCTTCCCTTCATTCGAGCGGATCTTGGCGAGCCGCTCGTGGGCACGCAGCGCTGGCTGGCGACTGGGTCGACAGAGGTGCTCGTCGAGCGCCTCGACGAGCACACGCTTCGGGTTCGCCCGAAGGATGGATTTCTTCTCAGCCCCAGCGAGCAACTTCTTCGCAGTCCGCGGCGCCCCCTCGAGAAGAATCAGAGAATCGAGCTCGAGGGCATGACGGTCGAGATCACCGAGGTCGGGTGGGATGGACGACCCGCCGAGGCCGTGATGCGCTTTTCTCGTCCGCTCGAAGATCCTGGTTACATTTGGCTCAAGTGGGAGGGGCGGCAGTACGTCCCGTTCGAGCTGCCGGAGATCGGTGGCCAGGTGGTGCTTCCCAAAGTCGACTTCTTCGAGATCGCCTATGGGTGAGCGAGGCTCCGAGGTCGAGCTCGCGGTTCGTCAGAAGAGCAGGCCACCGCTGTCGGCGCAGACCGCGGCGGGTTCCACCATGCAGATCCGCGCGACACATTGACCGTCGGGATCGTCACAATCCTCGCACCCTGGCGTTTTTGGCGCCGTGGCGCACAGCTTGCCACCGCACACGAGTCCCGTGGCGCACATGACGGGACTGCCGGAAGTCGGCTCCAGGCATGGCTCGTTCTCGCCGGGGGCCTCTGCGCACACGCCGCCGACGCACCCGAGGCCGTCGGCGCAGGCGAGCACCACTCCGACGAGGCACGCTTCGCCTGCTCTGGGCAGTGGGGCGCAGGAGCCATCGGTGCAGTCGCGCGAAATGCATTCGATGGGCAGCCCGCAGTTTTCGCCCGTGGCTTTGGTTTTCCGACATTCGGCAAGACTCGGGTCGCAGAAGTGGCCCTCGGCGCACTGGCTCTGGACG